>CAYFOA010000143.1:0-13009 GCA_964344575.1 uncultured Rickettsiales bacterium
TTCTCGTTCTCGTTCTCGTTCTCGTTCTCGTTCTCGTTCTCGTTCTCGTTCTCGACGAGGATGCCTCGGAGCCCCTTCCCCGCGATCGTCTCCACCCGGGCCGCGGCCGCCACCGCGACTCCGTCGGCCTCCGCCCGGGCCAGCACCGCCCGCGCCAGGGGGTGATCGCTCCCCGCCTCGAGCGACGCCGCCACCGCCAGCACGTCGTCGTCCCCTCCCATCTCCACGATCGCCGGCTCCCCCCGCGTCAGCGTCCCCGTCTTGTCGAAGCAGACGTCCGTGATCCCGGCCGCCGCCTGGAGCGCCGGACCGCCCCGGATCAGGAGCCCGCGGCGCGCACCCACCCCGCTCGCCACCAGGATCGCCGTCGGCGTCGCCAGCCCCAGCGCGCAGGGGCAGGCGATGATCACCACCGTCACGAACCGCCGCACCGCCACGTCCGTCGCCGCCTCCCCGAGCAGCCACCAGCCCAGCCCGACGAGCGCCGCCACCCCGATCACCGAGGGCACGAACACCGCGGAGACCCGGTCCGCCAGCGCCTGCACCGGCGCCGCCCTCCCCTGGGCCTCCCGGACCAGCCGGATCACCTGCTCCAGCGCCGTGTCCGAACCGACCGACGTCGCCTCGATCACGAGCCGCCCCGTGCCGTTGACCGTCCCCCCCAACACCCCGTCCCCGACCGCCGCCTCCCGCGGGATCGGCTCGCCCGTCATCGCGGAGGTGTCGATGGACGACGTCCCCTCGACGACCGTCCCGTCCGCGGGCAGCCGCTCCCCCGCGCGGACCACGATCCGATCCCCCACCTCGAGCTGCTCGACGGGGACGTCGGCCTCGCTGCCGTCCCCCCGCTGCACCCGGGCCGTCTTGACGCGGAGGTCCAGCAGCCCCCGGATCGCCTCCGACGCCCGCCCCTTGGCGCGGACCTCCAGCGACCGCCCCAGGAGGATGAAGCCGACCAGCATCGCCGCCCCGTCGAACCAGACCTCGCCGCCCGTCGCGAACGCGTACCAGGACCACGCCACCGCCGTGCCGCTGCCGAGCGCCACGAGCGTGTCCATCGTCGTCGTCCCGTGCCGCGCCGACGCCGCCGCCGCGCGCCAGAAGGGCCACCCCGCGACGAACACCACCGCCGTCGCGATCGCCCCCCCGGTCGCCACCGCCGCCGCCGGCGCCATCGCCATCGCGGCCTCGCCCGCCGCCGCCATCGCGTCGGCCGCCGCCCCGTCCATCGCGCCGCCCGTCGGCGCCTTCGCCCCCGCCGCATCCGCCGCGCCGCCCGGCCACGGCAGCCACCCCATCGTCCACCCGTGCGCGAGGACCGAGCCGATCGCGGCGAACACCGTCCGCACCCCCCACCGGCGCGCCTCCGCCCGCTCGGCGTCCCGCTCGGCCGTCGCCTCGTCGGCCGCCGCGACCTCCCGGCGCGGCAGGTCGAAGCCAGCCCCCTCGACCAGCCGCCGCACGTCCGCCAGCGTCACGTCCGCCGACGCGACCACCTCGCCGCTGCCGGTGGCGTAGTTGACGTTCGCCTCGTCGATCCCCTCGGCCCGCGACAGCACCTTCGTCAGCCGCGCCGCGCACGACGCGCACGTCATCCCCTCGACGGGGAACGCGATCGGGCGGGCGGGCTCGGCCACGGGGTCAGCCCCGGGCGACCACGTCGAAGCCGGCGCGCTCGATGCGGGCCGCGAGGTCGTCGCGATCGACCGACGCGGCGTCCACGGTGAGCGTGACGGTGTCCGCCGCCGCGTCCGCCTTGGCCGAGACGAGCCCGGCCGCGTTCGCCAGCGAACGCTCCACGCTCGCCGCGCACCCGCCGCACGTCATCCCGTCGACCTTCCACACTTCGGTGCTCTGCGCTGTCATGGCCTCTCCCGTTCTGCTAGAAATCGCGCCGCCAGGGCCCCAATGTGAACCCTGTTCCGACGGAGTCAACCGCCATGGTCAGCCTCAAGCCCGCCGACGTGCACGTCCCCGCCGACGTCCCGCAGTCGAACGTCCCCACCTACCTCCGCAACTACCTCGGCGCCACCCACGGCAGCGGCAACCTGATGCTGTTCGCCGGCGACCAGAAGATCGAGCACCTCAACGACGACTTCTACGGGACGTCGCCGATCGGGCAGATCCCCGCCGAGGACAACGACCCCGAGCACCTCTTCCGGGTCGCCGCGACCTCCCAGATCGGCGTCTTCGCGACCCAGCAGGGCCTCCTCGCCCACTACGGCCGCGACTACCCCGACACGCGCTACCTGGTGAAGGTCAACTCCAAGACGCACCTCGTCAAGACGGCCCGGCGGGACCCGATCTCCGCCGTCATGACCACCGTCGACCGGGCGCTCGAGCTCAAGGCCAACGCCGGCGTCAACGTGGTCGGCATCGGCTTCACCGTGTACGTCGGGAGCGAGTTCGACTACCTCCAGTGCGAGCAGGTCGCGCCGCTCATCCAGGACGCCCACCGCGAGGGCCTCCTGACCGTGCTCTGGATGTACCCCCGCGGCCAGGCCGTGGCCGCCGAGAAGGACCCCCACCTCATCGCCGGCGCCGCCGGGATGGCCGCCTGCCTCGGCGCGGACTTCGTCAAGATCAACCCCCCGAAGCCGACCGACGGCCGCAGCTCCGCCGAGGCGCTGGTCGAGGCGTCGCTCGCCGCGGGGCGCTGCGGCGTCATCTGCAGCGGGGGCACGTCCGAGGACGCGACGTCCTTCCTGACGAAGCTCCACGACCAGATCCACATCGGCAAGGCCGTCGGCAACGCCACCGGGCGGAACATCCACCAGCGCCCGCTGGACGAGGCCCAGCGCCTCTGCGCCGCCATCTCGTCCATCACCGTCGGCGGCAAGGACGTCGACTTCGCCCTCCGCGTCTACCAGGGCGAGGAGAGCTGGACGAACCCGACGCCCGAGCTGTAGGAGCCCCCGATGGGCGACGCCCCTCGCCTGAGGGCGCTCGCCGTCCCCCGGCACACCTGCAAGCACAGCAGCGCGTGCTGCAGCTCGTACACCGTGGGGCCCCTGCTCCCCGACGACGTCGTGCGGGTGCAGGCGGCGCTTCCCGTTGTGAAACAGGCGTTTGCAGACCAGGACCTCGATGACTGCTTCACTGAGCGGGACTACCGCGGGGCGACGGCGACGTTCCTGACCAAGAAGGACGGCTACTGCACGTTCTGGCGGGCGGGGACGGGCTGCACGATCCACGCGGCGGCGGGCGGCGAGCAGAAGCCGATCGTCTGCCAGCTGTTCCCCATCCAGGTCGTCCACACCGACGACGGCCTCCGGCTCGGGGTCCGGCCCACCTGCCTCGCCGACGAGACGGGGTGGGAGGACGGGCCGCCGCTGGACGGGGAGTTCCTGGAGCGGATCGTCGACGACTCGCGCGCCTGGGTGGTCCGCGAGGAGCCCGACGGCGAGGGGATCGCGCTGCGGCTGCTGTCGGTGCCGGACATCGACACGGGCTCGATCGTCGCGTTCCTGGCGGGGACGGACCGGGAGACGCCGCCCCCGATCGAGGCGTGGCTGCAGGGGCGGCTGGACGAGCTGTTCCGGGAGTTCGACGACATCGGGGACCAGGGGCCGCTGCACCGGGGGACGTCGACGGCGGACGTGCTCGCCGAGTTCCGGGCGTGGCACGACGGCCGCCCCGAGGCCGACCGCGGTCGCTGGCCGGAGGTCGCCTCCGACGCCCTCCCCTGGGTCCGCGACGCCCTCCGCCGGCTCGTCTTCCTCCGCCAGACGAAGCTCCACCCGTCGATCCCGTGGGCGCTGCTGTCGTACGTGGCGGCGGCGCGGTTCGCGTCGGCGTGGGCGACCGACGTCGGCGATGACGGCGCCGGCGCGCTCGACCGGCGGCGGCTGGGGCGCGGGCTGTCGACGTGGCTGATCGTCATGGAGAACCCCCGCCTGCAGCGGACGATGGTCGAGGCGGGGCCCCCGTTCGGGGAACAAACGGACGACGTCGCGGGTCGGGAGGGCCGGTGACCGACGCGCCCTGGGTGCGACGCGCCCTCGCGGCGGCGGCGCTGGTGCTCGCGTGCGCGCCCGCCTGGGCGCCGGCCGACGCGTGGGGGCAGACGCTGTCGCAGGCGTTCGAGCGCCTCCGGGACCCCCCGCCGCCGTTCGCGCCGAAGGTCGACGAGGTCCTCGAGAGCCACCCCGTCGGCGGCCTGAGCCTCGGCGAGTACCTCGTCGCGGTGGACTTCGAGGGGTGCCTCCAGGACGTCCGCGCCGAGCTGATCTCGGGCCTCGACCAGCTCCGCCGGCTGCACGTCATCGCGCTGGAGAACCGGCGCCCCACGGCGGTCTGGAAGACGTGGGACCGCAAGCTCGACGGGCTGTCGCCGGACGGGATGCTGCTCGTCCAGGCGTGGCTCGACGCCCCCGAGATCGCCCGCCGCCTCTACTTCTGCGAGGACGGCCTCCCCGCCGCGTGGCGGACCCTCGACCCGGACGGGTACGTCATCGAGGCGGTGACGTGGTTCGACATCGAGATCGCCGAGCGCGAGAACATCCTCCGGAACGGCACCCCGGGCGACCGCGAGCAGACGGTGATGGAGCTGATCGAGCTCCGGGACGCGCTCACCGACCGCTACGGGACGACGTTCGCGGAGACCCCCGACAGCGCGGCGGCGTTCACCCGGCTGGACGACCGGCTCGACCGGATGTGGGACGTGCTCGTCGAGCCGCACCACTTCGGGTTCACGCCGCGGGCGCGGACCGAGGACCCGGACTACGACCCCGACAGCACGCGGCGGACGCGGCCGCAGTCACCGTTCAGCGGGGTCGGCATCCCCGATCCGCGGGACGTCGCGCTGCGGAACCGGACGACCGCGTCGTGGCGGCGGCAGAAGCAGCTGATCGACCGCGACATCGCCGACCGCCAGGCCCGGCTGGACGAGGCGGTCGCCGCCATCGACGCGGCGGACGACGGCGCCGAGCTGGACCGCCTCGTCCGCGTCGCCCTCCGCCTCGACGCCGAGCTGGCGCAGTCGGTCAACGACCTGGAGCGGCTCCAGGGGCGGGTCCGGCTCCACGCGACGGGCCGCCCGTGGGTCGACTCGATGCTCGACAACGGCTTCCGCCGGCGCGCCGTCCGTCGCCTGGGGCGCCAGGAGCAGACGACGCAGGAGCTGCGGGTGGCCGTCGGCGACGCGATCGACGTCGCCGTCGCCAAGGGCGCCCGGCCCCCCGAGGAGCAGCGGGGCGACGGGACGGGCGGCGGCGGCGCGGGGACCGGCGGCGGCGGCGCGGTGGCCTCCGGCGAGGCGGGCCCGGGCAACTGGCTGGCGGGGCTCCCGATGCCGGCCGCGGGCCTCCCCCAGACGGCGATCGCGGACGAGGGCATCCCCGAGGGGGCGGGCTGGATCGAGCGCGTCTACGAGGGTCCCCTCCCCCCCCCCGGCGCGGTCTGGAGCGACGACCTCGTGGCGGCCATCCGCGGGCGCCACGCGAGCCTCGACGAGACCGACGTCCGCATCCTCCTGGGGCTGGTGCGGGAGGCCTACGACGAGCTGAGCGCCCGCGCCGACGTCGAGCGGGCGGTGTGGCGCAGCCTCGCGTCCGACCGGGGCCTCGCGATCCGCGGCGAGGAGTCCACGCTGTCGGAGCTGTACGTCCCCGGCGCCGCCCGCGCGGACCAGCCGATTGTCACGTTCGTCCTGACCCTGTACTTCTAGCGCCCCCGATGATCCCCTACTTCACGCTGCCGACGCCCACGATCGCGGGCATCCAGTTCCCCTGGTTCATGATCCTGATCGTCGTCGGCATCGCCGCCGGCACGGAGTTCGCGCGCTGGCGGGCGATCCGGAACGACCTCAGCGTCAAGGTGACGGTCGACTGCACGCTGTGGATGGTGGCGAGCGGCTTCCTGATGGCGCACTTCGTCGCCGTCGTCTTCTACCACCCGGACACGCTGGCGGAGGACTGGAAGAACATCCTCCCCTGGTACAACTTCTCGATCTCGTCGATGGGCGGCTACCTCGGCGCCGCGATCGCGATCCCGGTGTTCCTCAAGGTCGTCAAGAAGGCGCCCGTGTGGCCCTACACGGACACGCTCGCGATGGGCGTGACGCTGGGCTTCGCGTTCGGCCGCGTCGGCTGCTTCACGGCCCACGACCACATCGGCAGGCCGACCGACTTCTTCCTCGGGGTCGACTTCGGCAACCGCTTCCAGACCCCCACGGGCGAGGCCTACGGCGTCCGCCACGACCTCGGGCTGTACGAGGCGCTCTTCCTGTTCGCGCTCTTCGGGGCGTTCCTGCTCCTCGACAAGAAGAAGGACCGCTTCCACGGCTTCTACAGCGGGCTGCTGCTCGTCGTGTACGGGCCGGTCCGGCTCTTCCTGGACTCGCTCCGGGCGACGGACCTGACCCGGGCCGACAAGCGCTTCCGGCCCGACGACCTCCTCGTCGTCGGCAAGGAGTGGCTGACGGAGTCGGGGGCCAGCGCGGTCGAGCTGCTCGACTCCTTGAAGACGACGCGGATCAAGGAGGAGGCGTGGCTGGGGTTCACGTTCGCGCAGTACGGGGCGATCTCGCTGACGCTGCTGGGCGTGTGGATGCTCTGGCACCGGCACGACAAGGGGCTGATGGACATCAGCGGGGAGGTCGCGCGGGACGGGATCGCGGCGCCGCCGGCGGAGGACGCCGAAGAGGCTCCGTCAGCCCCCGAGGAGCTCGAGGCCGCCGGCGTAGACGAAGGCGGCGACGCCGAGGGCGAGGACGAGCAGCCCGATCGCGGCGACGGCGAAGGCTAGCGCCGGCGGCGGCATCTTCTTCGGCGGGGGCGGCGGGCGGCGACGGCGGCGGCGGCGGCGCTGCGGCGCGCTCCGCTCCCCCGACGTGCTCGACGACGGCGGCACCGAGGCGGAGCGCGGGTCGGCAGCCGACGTAGACGGCCCGGAGACCGATCCCGAGACCGACCCCGACGTGGCGTCCGGCCCGGCGGCGGATGCGCCCGGCTTCGACGCCGGATGCTCGACGGTGGCGGTGGCGACCGCAGGCATCTTGGTCGACGCCGGCATCGCCCGCGTGGCCGGCATGTCGGCCGCCGCGGAGCCCTCGGGGAAGGCGGCGTCGCTGAAGAGCGAGGGGACCGACTGCGAGTCCTCGGGGTCGATGGTGGAGGCCGCCTGGGCCTTCGTCTCGTCGTCGAAGAACTCCTCGGCGGTGACGGTGTCGGCGGCGGGGCCGAGCTGGTCGGGCTTGTAGGCCGGCTGCTCGTCCGTCGCGGTGAGATCGGGCTCGATGTCGTCCTGCGTGGAGACGACGGAGTCCGACCGCTCGTCCCGCGCGGCGGCGGCCGGACCGGGGCCCGCGTCGGAGCCGCCGTCGGGCCGGGGGGCGTCCGCCTGCGACGATCGCTTGAACCGCTGGGTGGTGTGCTGGGGCGAGATCTCGTCGACCAGGGGGCGGACCGAGCGGAGGAACGTCTTGAGCCCGTCGCCGTCGGCCGCCTCGGCCAGGGGGCGGAGCTCCTCGGCGAGCTCGGCGCCGGTCTGGTAGCGCCGGCCGGGGGCGCGCTGGAGCAGCTTGGTGAGGACGGGGACGAGGTCGGGGCACCGGTCGGCGACGCGGGCGGCCTCGTCCTCGGGCTTGCGGCGGGCGACCTGCTCGGCGATGCGGGCGAGGTTGCGCCCCTGGAAGAGCCGCTCGCCGACGACGAACTCGTAGAGCATGGCGCCGACGGCGAAGAGGTCGGCGGCGGGCTTGAAGTCGCGCGTCCCGCCCCACACCTCGGGGGCGATGTAGCCGGGAGTTCCCTTTACGATTCCACGGGTTGTGGACTCGATGTTGAGGCTGCTCTTGACCAGACCCCAGTCGGAGATCTTGAGGATCCCGCGGCGGTCGACGAGGACGTTCGACGGCTTGAGGTCACGGTGGACGATGCCGAGGTTGTCGCCCTCGTCGTCCTCGGCGTTGTGGGCGTAGTCGAGGGCTTCGGCGAGGTCGACGGCGGCCTCGATCGAGGCCCGGACGGGGACCTGGACGCCGCGCTTCCGCATGGCGACGAGCAGGGTGTTGAGGTCGGGCCCGTCGACGTACTCCATGGCGATGTAGAGCTCGCCGTTCTGCTCCCCGACCTTGTAGACGTCGACGACGCCGGGGTGCTTGAGGCGTCCGCAGACGCGGGCCTCGTTGATGAGGGCCTTCTTCTGGGTCTCCATCTCGCCGGGCGGGGGCTTCAGCAGCTTGAGCGCCTGGCGCTTCTGGAAGCCGAGGTCGCCGGCCTCGACGGCCATCCACACCTCCGCGGCGGCGCCCCGCCCGAGCGCGCGCTCCAGGGTGAAGGGCCCGAACTGCTCGCCGGGCTGGTGGGTCGGCGCCTGCTCCATCGATCTCCGCCCCGATCTCGGCGTCGAGGGAAGCGAAAACCTAGCACGCATGGGTACCCTGAAGCGTGGCCGAGCCGCGCTATCGGAAGGCCTCCGGGCCGCTGACCTTCGTGCTCCTGGTGGGGGGCCTGATCGTGTTCGTGGTGGTGATGCAGCCGAGCTGGGAGCGGACGAAGGTGCAGTCGCGCGCGGCGGAGTGCCCGATCAACCTCGAGATCATCGCGGACCGGCAGGAGGCCCTGAAGGCGGAGCGGGGGGCGTACCTCGGCTGTCCGCGGTACCCGGCGACGGTGCCGGAGGCGTCGATGACGTGGGAGTCGGCCCCGTCGTGCTGGACGGAGCTGGGGTTCGAGCCGGACGTCTTCCTGTGGGGGCAGTACGCGGTGGACGCGCGGGCAGGGTCGTGGTCGGCGACGTGCACGATCGACACGGACGGCGACGGCGACGCGGCGGTGTGGACGGCCTCGTCGGAGGCGACGGCGGCGCCGGATCCGGCGTACGAGGACTGAGCAGGCCGGGGCGTTCTGCTGGATCCGGCCCCCGGCCGGACCATCGTGTTGTTTCTGCGGCGTTCGTGGTCTGGTTCACACAGAGACGCGGAGGCGCGGAGGCGCGGAGAGATGATCGTGGGGCGGACCAGGATCGGCTCTCCGCGTCTTGGCGTCTCCGTGTTTCCATTCACGGTCCCCCGGTCCAGCAAGCCCCCCGCCCCCGCACGATCTCCTCCCGGACTCCCTCCGTGCCTCTGCCCGCCGGACGCGGGCCCCTCCGTGCCTCCAGCGAGGCCTGGACGGACGAGCCCCGTCAGGAATCGCGAGCAGAACGCCCCGGCTCTCGCGGGGATCGACCTCCCGGGAGCCGATCGTCGTCCTCGCGTCTGTTGCTCAGCAGGCGTCGGTTCAGTCCGCCGCCGCCGCCAGCTCGGGGGGGTGGCGCCAGGCGTCCAGGGCGACGAGGAGGTCTTCGATGGTGTCCTCGACGCCGAGCTGGTCGCGGCCGAGGTCTCCGGACAGGTCGAGCTCGCGGTAGAAGCCCCACCCCTGGCGGCCCGGGAGGTAGAGGCCGATCTGGAGGACGGCGTCGCCGTCGTCGTCGTGGTAGCGGGCGACCAGGACGGCTTCCGCGTCGATGGCCTGCGACGCGTTGGCGAGGCCCGTCCAGACGGTCGAGCGGCGCTGGTCGCGGGGCTGGGCGAGGGCGTCGGCGACGGACTCCTGGAAGGCGGCGGAGTTGCGGATCTCGACGGCGAGGGTCAGCTCGGTGACGTCGTGGGGGCGGAGGTGGACGCGGTCGCCGCTGTCGGCGTGGCCGGGCTTTCGGGCGGTGACCTCGTAGATGCCCGGGGGGAGGTCGAGCTCGAGGGTGCCGTCGGGGCCGGTGCTGCCGACGCGGGTGCCGAAGAGGAGGACGTCGGCGAGGGGCTGGCTGGTGGTGACGACGAGGGTGGCGGGGGGCGCGGCGGCCCGCTCGGCGGCGACGTCGTCCCACAGGGCGACGAGCTCGGGGGGCTCCCAGCCGTCGCGGGCGACCCAGGTCGGGTCGAGGAGGACGGCGGCGCGGAGGGCGGTCCGGGCCTGGGCGGTGCGGCCGTCGGCGAGGGAGGCGCGGGCGACCATGAGCTCGAGCTCGCGGAGGAGGCCGTCGGGGAGGCGGGCGGCGGGGTAGCCGTCGACGAGCTTCAGGGCGTCTTCGGCGAAGCGGGCGGCGACGGCGTACTCGCGGCCCCGGTAGGCGACCCAGGCGCCGTCGAGCCAGCGCTGCGCGGTGTTCACGGCGACGGAGACGCCCTCGGCGGGGGTGACGTCGGGGGGGAAGGTGATCTCGTCGTCGGCGCGGAGGTCGTCGAGGGCGTCGATGGCCTCGCCGATGCGGCCGTACCAGTGCCACGCCTCGGCGCGGCCGTCGTCGTCGGCGAAGACGTCCCACACGGCGACGGCGGGGCCCTTCTGGCGCTTCTTCTTCTTCTTCGCCTCGGCGGCGCCGGGGAGGAGCACGGCAAGCGCGAGGAGGACGAGGAGCGCCAGGGGTCGGCGGGCGGGCATGACGGCAGCATCGGACCTGCATGTGGCGGGCGCCATGGCCGAGTTGTTGAGGTTTCGCGGCGGGGCGGGTTGTTCCCTCGTCGTGACGGGGCCGGAGACCGGCCCGCCACGCTCAGTGCTCGTCGCTGCCGTAGCCGCCGCCGCCGGGGGTGTGGATCTCGATGGCGTCGCCGGGATCGAGGGCGCGGGTGAAGCACGGCGGGAGGGGCGTCGGGGCGACGCCGGGACGCACGAGCAGCGCATCGCCGGGCGACCCGTCCTCCGCGCCGGCCAGGCCAAACGGGGCGCGGGTCCGACGCTGCGCCAGGAGCGAGGCGGTCACCGGGGCGCGGGCCTCGATGCGGCGGACGAGGCCGTCTCCCCCGGGGTGGCGCCCCCGGCCGCCCGAGCCGCGCCGGACCGACGTCTCGCGGACGATCAGGGGGCAGCGCCGTTCGAGGACCTCGGGGTCCGTCATGGCGGTGTTGGTCATGTGGGTGTGGACGACCGACGCGCCGTCCTCGTCGGGGCCGGCGCCGGCGCCGCCGCACAACGTCTCGTAGTAGCCGAACGTGCCGTCGCCGAACGTCAGGTTGTTCATCGTGCCCTGGGACGCGGCCGCGGCTCCGAGGGCGCCGAGGAGGACGTCGACGACCCGCTGGGAGGTCTCGACGTTGCCCCCGACGACGGCCGCGCCGGGGGGCGGGTCGAGGAGGGAGCCGGGGGGGATCCGGAGGTCGACGGCGCGGAGGCAGCCCTCGTTCAACGGGATGTCCCGTCCGACGACGGTCCGGAGGACGTACAGCACGGCGGCGCGAACGACGGCGGGGGGGGCGTTGAGGTTGCCGGACGACGCGGGCCCGGTCCCGGCGAAGTCGACGACCAGGCGAGGCCGGACCGGAGAGTCCGCCGCGGCGGCGCCGGCATCGGCGACCGGGGCGACCGCGGGGACCGACAGGGAGACGGCGACCGGGGCGCCGTCGTCCATCGCGTCCTCGAACCGGCGGACGCCCGGGGGCCGGCGGGCGATCCAGGCGCGGACGGTCTCGGCGCCCACGTCGAGGACGTGGGCCATGTAGGCGGCGACGACGTCGTCCCCTTCCGCGGCGGCGAGCTCGTCGAGGAGGCGGACGCCGAGCGTGTTGGCGGCGACCTGGGCGCGGAGGTCGGCGACGACGACGTCCGGGACGCGGCAGGGGTGGGGTCCCGCGGTGAGCCGGGCGCGGACTTCGGACTCGGCGAACCTGGAGGGGGCCTCGGGCCCCCGGCCGTCCGCGTCGACGAGGAGGACGTCGCGGAAGACGACGCCCTCGTCGGCGAGGCTCCGGGAGTCGGGCGGCATCGAGCCGGGCGTGACGCCGCCGACGTCCTGGTGGTGGCCGCGGTTCGCGACCCAGGCGAAGGGGCGGCCGGCGCCGGGCCGGAAGACGGGGGTGATGACGGTGATGTCGGGCAGGTGCGAGCCCCCCGCGGCGGGGTCGTTGACCGCCCAGGAGCGACCGGGGCGGAGGTCGGCAGGGTCGAGGCGGGCGGCGAGCGCGCGGACGGTCTCCCCCATGGCGCCGAGGTGGACGGGGATGTGGGGGGCGTTGGTGACGAGGTGGCCGGCGGCGTCGAAGACCGCGCAGGAGAAGTCGAGGCGCTCCTTGATGTTCACGGACCAGGCGACGCGCCGGAGGGTCTCGCCCATGCGGGTGGCGATGGACATGAAGCGGCGCCAGAAGAGCTCGAGGCGGACGGGGTCGCGGGCCGCGCGGTCAGCCGGCGCCGAGGCGTCGGCGACGACGGCGGACGGGGGCGACGTGCGGAGGTGGAGGATCCGGCGATCGTCCATCGCGGCGGTCCAGCCCGGGTCGACGACGACGGTCGTCACCGGACCCGGGATCAGGGCCGGGCCGGCGACCGACCACCCGGAGGCGAGGCTCTCGCGGGGGAAGATCGAGGTCCGGTGCCAGCGCAGTCCGCCGTCCGAGGTGTGGAAGCCGACCTGCGCGGGGGCCGGGCCGGAGGCCTCCGGGGCAGCGACCGTGTCGGTCCGGCGGGCGGCGGGGGGGGCGACCGAGCCCGCCGTCACCTCGATTCGGAGCGCCACCAGCTCGACGGCCGCGTCGGGACGGCCGAAGCCGAAGAGGCGGGCGTGGCGGGCCTCGAAGGCAGCGCGATCGTCCGCGTCGAGGACGGTCTCCGAACCGGCGTACCGGTAGCGACGGACGACGCGGACGTCCGGCGAGCCGCCCCCCACCTCGGCGATCGCGTCGGCTCGCGCGGCGGCGAGCCGGGCCTCGTCGGGCGCGCCGTCCACGGGGACGACCCGGATCGCGGTGCGTCGCGCGGCCGCGATGCCGTGCGCGGACAGCACGCCCGCCCGGGGGTGGACGACCACGTGCCGGATGCCGAGCAGGCGCGCGATCGAGCACGCGTGCTGACCGGCCGCGCCCCCGAACGCGATGAGCGTGTGCGCCGCCGGGTCGTGCCCGCGGGCCGTCGACAGCTCCGCGATCGCCGCGGCCATCGTCGCGTCGGCCACGGCCAGGAACCCCGCCGCCGCCACCGCCGCAGGATCCGAGGCCTCCGACGCCGCCTGCGCCGGGGGGTGGGCCGACGGGCCGGCGGCCGCCCCCGCGACCGCCGGGGTAGTAGCCCATGTGCGAGGCGTTGAGGCT
>CAYFOA010000143.1:13019-19815 GCA_964344575.1 uncultured Rickettsiales bacterium
CCTCGAGCGCCGCCCTCGACGCCCCCACGTCGAACCGCTCCTCCCCCGCCTCCCCGAAGACCGCCGGGAACCACTCCGCCTGGATCCTCCCCAAGACCGCGTTCGCGTCCGTCACCGTCGCCGGACCCCCGCGCCCGTACCCCGCCGGCCCCGGGTCCGCCCCCGCGCTCGCCGGCCCCGCCCGGTACCGGCCGTCCACCTCCGCCAGGACCGATCCACCCCCCGCCGCCACCGTGTGCACGTCCAGCGCCGGCGTCCGGAGCCGCACCCCCGCGACCCGCAGCTCCTCCTTCCGCTCCAGCTCCCCCGCCCACCGGCAGACGTCCGTCGACGTCCCCCCCATGTCGAACCCCAGCACCGCCTCCAGCCCCAGCTCCTGCGCGATCGCCGCGCACGCCACCACGCCCCCCGCCGGCCCCGACAGCGGCGCGTCCACCCCCCGCAGGTGCGCCGCGTCGCTCAGCCCCCCGCTCGACTTCATGAACCGAAGCGCAGGACGCGCGAGAGGTCGCGTGCCGGCATCGGCGGCGCGCCCGGAGGGGGGGCCCCCGGACGGGGCCCCCAACCGAAGCGCAGGACGGGCGAGCCGTCGCGCGCCGGGCTCCGCGGCCGCGTGCAGCGCCTCCGCCAACCTGGCCGTCCACCCCTCCACGATCGGCCCGACGTACCCGTCCACCGCCGCCGTCCTCGCCCGCGCCAGCAACCCCACCCCCGGCGACACCTCGGAGCTCAGCGCCACCGCCGCGAACCCCGCCTCCCGCGCCCACGCCCCCACCCGCTCCTCGTGCGCCGGGTGCAGGCTCCCGTGCATCAGCGCCACCGCCACCGCCTCGATCCCGTCCGCCTTCAGCGCCGCCAGCGCCGCCCGCATCGCCCCCTCCTCCAGCGGCCGCTCCACCGTCCCGTCCGCCAGCACCCGCTCGCCGACCTCCACCGTCCGCTCACACAGCGGCGCCGCTTTCCGCACGAACAACGCGAACAGGTCCGGCCGTGTCTGATCCCCGATCTCCAACAGGTCCCCGAACCCCGCCGTCACCAGCAGCGCCGTCCGCGCCCCCGTCCGCGTCAGCAGCGCGTTCGTCGCCACCGTCGTCCCCACCCGGACCTCGTCCAGCGGCGCGAACTCCGCCACCGCGTCCGCGATCGCCCCGTCCGCCGACGGCACCTTCCGCACCACCTCGCGTCCGTCCGGCCCCACCGCGACCACGTCCGTGAACGTCCCCCCGCGGTCCACCGCGACCCGCCAGCCGCCGGCGTCCGTCACTCCTCCGGCTCGAACACGCAGGGGCCGTCGCACGGGTGGACGATCGTGCCTTCGGCGCCGTCCACGAAGAACTGCGCGGTCTGGACCTTCATCGGCTCCGTGTGCCGGATCGCCTTGTGCGCGCCCGTGTCCTCGGCCGGCCGGTTGACGTCCGGCGGCGCCGGGTAGCCCGAGTCGAACTGCGTCATCCCCGACGCCCCCGGTCCCTGCGGCGCGTCGACCACCACCATCCGCCACGGCGACGTCACCGGCTCCCCCACCAGCTCCAGCCCCCGCGTCCGCCCCAGCGCCTCCGCCGTGAAGTTCGGCACCTGCTCGTCGCCGACGCTCACCTGCCACAGCGCCGACTTCGCCTCCAGCGCCTCCGTGTAGTGGATCGGGTCCACCGGATCCCACAGCAGCTGGCTCAGGGCGTACATCACCTGCCGCAGCGCCGGGTCCGGCTGCGTGTCCGTCACGAACGACTCGAAGTCCGTCCAGTTGCTCGACCGCTCCAGCATCGTCGCCCACATCGACCCCGGCACGTGCAGCACCCCGTACTCCACCACCTCGCTCTTCGCCAGGCACACCGCCCCCTCGATCCACCCCAGCGAGATCCCGAAGTAGTGGATCCGCTCCGCGTCCACCAGCGACCCGCCCTCCCACGCCAGGAACGCCTCCTCCATGAACGACGTCCGCAGCAGCCGCGCCAGCCCCACCGTGTTCGCCACCCCCTGCACCAGCTTGTCCGTCAGGAGCGGGAACCGGCCCAGGTCCCGCGCCACCCGCAGCGAGTCCGCCACGTCCCGCGTCGTCAGCCCCCGCCACTCCGTCCCCACGCAGATCGCCGCCATCCGCGAGCACAGGTCGATCGTCGACTCCTCGTCCGTCGCCGAGGCCAGGTAGTGCTGCGGCGAGCTGAAGATCCCGTGCCCGAACACCACCACCGGCACCGTCCCCGGATCCGAGAAGCGCGCCGTCTCCGGCACGATCAGCGTGAAGAACACGTCGCCGTCCCCGCGCTCGACCGGCAACCCCGTCGCCTCGTCCAGCCGGAAGAACCCCTCGTCGTGCTCGTCCTCGGGCGCGTCGTCCGCCCCGCTCTCCGCCCACAGGAAGTGCGACCACCGCACCGACCCGCGGACCTCGCGCCACACCCCCGGCGGCACCGCGTCCCCCGCGTCCGCGTCCGCGAACGACGACACCGTCACCGCGGGCCCCGCTCCCCCGTCCGGCAGGTCCGCCCGCACCGCCGCCACCACCTGGTCCAGCGGCGCCCGGATCGACGCCGCCGACGCCGTGGGGAAGTCCCACGCGAACACCACGTCCTCCCGCGCCGTTCCCAACCCCTCCAGCCGCTGCAGCAACCCGTCGTACCAGGCCGCCACCACCGGATCCGCGTCGTCCGCGTACCCCGTCCACGCCGCCGGCGGCGCGATCCCCATCGCCGTCGTGATCACCACCCCGATCTGCCGGTCGAACCCCATGTGCACCATCGGCCGGATCAGCAGCGCGCGCTCCTCGTCCGGCTGCTCCGGCCACGCGTCCAGCTCCGCGAAGCACGGGATCCGGATCGCCGCCTGCAGGTCCCACAGCTGCACCGGCGAGTCCGGCGCGAGGCAGGCCCCCGGGTTCCCCACGGGGGGCAGCAGCGACCCGTCGATCGACACCCCCGGACGCCACACGATCGTCCCCGCGGGGCTGAACCCGTCCCGCCACGCCAGCCGCTCCGCCGGGAACCGCGTCGACTCCGGCCCCACCGGCACCGCCGCGGGCGGGATCGCCAGCCGGCAGCCCGTCCCTCCGTCCGCGTCCCCGTCGGCCGCCTCCACCACGAGGTGGCTGTTCGGCCACGGATCCAGCAGGTCCGCCCCCAGCGTGGGCAGCCCCGTCGGACCGCACGCGGGCAGCTCGACCTCCGAGGGACAGCCGCCCAGGCACGCGGCCGCCAGCGCGAACGCCGCCGCCGCCCCGAAGCCGGCGCGACGCACCGACCGTGACCGGGTCCCGACGGCGGACGGCGCGGAGTGCACGCGACGCGGCGGCCTCCACCCGGTCGCGACGACGGAAGCGGGGGGGTGCATCCGGTCCACGGCGATGGCAGGCTGCCACACCGCATGCCGCGTGACGAGACCGAGGCCACCTTCCCCCAGCGCGTCTACGACGTCGTCCGCCGCGTCCCCGAAGGCGCCGTCACCACCTACGGCGACGTCGCCGCCGTCCTCGGCAACCCCCGCCTCGCCCGCCAGGTCGGCTACGCCCTGAGCCGCCTCCCCGACGGCACCGACGTCCCCTGGCAGCGCGTCATCAACGCCGCCGGCGGGATCAGCTTCAAGGGGGAGCTGGGACGGGCCGAGGAGCAGCGTCAGCGGCTGATCGCCGAGGGCGTCGAGTTCCGCCCCGACGGGACGTGCGACCTGCCCGCCTACCGGTGGGGGTACTTCGTCTACTCGTCGACCGACGGGCCGTAGGAGACCGGCCCCTTCTCGCCGATGACCTGGAAGATCCGGACCGCCTCCGCCTTCCCCTTCAGCGTCGCCGGCTCGAGCTCCTCGCAGACGAACTCGTCCTTGACCTCGTCGTACACCGCCGCGCTGATGATCAGCTCGCCCAGCCCCGCCCGCGAGCAGAGCCGCGACGCCGTGTTCACCACGTCCCCGACCACCGTGTAGTCCATCGTCTTGCGGGACCCCAGCGGCCCCCAGATGACCTCGCCCACGTTCAGCCCGATCCCGATCTCGATCGCCTGCTCGCCCCGCGCCTCCCGGACCCGGTTCAGGGACCGCAGCGCCGCCTGCATGCGGAGCCCGCACCGGACCCCGTCCGCCACGAAGCCGTCCGTCTCCTTGGGCACCCCGAAGAGCGCCATGATCTCGTCGCCGATGTACTTGTCCAGCGTCCCCCCGACCTGGAACACCACGTCCACCATCACCTCGAAGTACTCGTTGAGCATCGACGTGACCGCCTCGGCCTCCAGCTGCTCCGACATCGACGTGAAGCCCCGGATGACCGCGAAGAGGATCGCCGCGCGTCGCTTCTCGCCCCCCTTGGCGAGGTCGAGGGCACCGCTGACCACCTCCTCGACGAGGTTCGGCGACAGCAGCCGCCCCAGCCGCGCCCGCGTCTCCGCCTCCTGCTCCACCTGCTGCAGGAGGCTCGCGTTCTTCAGCGCGACCGACGCCTGGTTGGCGATCTGCTGGAAGAGCGACAGGTCCTTGGGCGTGAACGCGTGCGTCTTGTGGAGGCTGTCGACGTGCATCGCGCCGAAGATCTCGTCCTCGTAGATCAGCGGCACGCACATCGCCGACCGCATCGACAGCGCCACGATCGACTGCGCCGCCTGGAACCGGCCGTCCGTGATCGCGTCCGTCGCGAGCACCGCCTTCTTGTTCGCGAGGACCTCGCCGAGGACCGTCTGCGACAGCTGCATCGCCTCCGTCGGCTCTCCGCCCCCGCGCTCGCGCACGACCCGCGGCTCCAGCGAGACGCCGTCCTCCGCCATCAGCAGGATCGCCACCCGGTCCGCCGCGATGAGGTCGAAGCTGCGGGCCGCGATCGCGTCGAGGAGCTCGTCCAGGGGCGCGTCGAGGCGGAGCGACATGCTCAGCTCGTGCGCGATGCGGAGCTTCTCGTAGTCCATCCGCAGCAGCTCGGGGTCGTGCACGCTGTCGGCCGGCTGGAACTTGTCCTGGCTGAAGTTGAACGTGTTGCTGTGCTCGATCGCCGAGTCGCCCTGGTGCAGGGCCACCCGCTGGTTGCCGTCCGTGGGACCCAGGATCGTGACGCCCGGGCCCGTCCCCGTGTTCTTGAGGAGGTCGCCGACCTTGAACGCCGACGTCACCGACGACTGCCCCGTCCGCTCCGCGTGGTACCGGAAGCGGACGGTCCCGAGCACGACCTCCTCGCCCTCCTTGAGGACGTGACGCTGGATGCGCTGCCCCGCGACGTACGTCCCGTTCCGGCTCCCCAGGTCGAGCAGCACGTAGGGGCCGTCCGGGCTCCGCTGGATCTGCGCGTGGAACTTGCTCACCGAGCGGTCCGGGATCTCGACCGTGTTCTCGGGGTGCCGCCCCAGCGACGTCAGCGCCCCGAGCCGGTGCCGGTTCAGCGGCGCGAGATCGGGGACGAGGTACGCGTCGGGCATTTCGGTAGGGTACCGGCGTGAGGGGCGGCTTGTACCGATGCCCGGCCTGTTTGGGCGATTTGGACGACGCCGCGTGCCCCGGGTGCGGGAGGGAGTGGCCCCGGGTGGGCGGCTTCGTCTCCTTCGTGGACGACGCGCGGCTCGGGCGGCTGGATCGGGTCATGCGGACCATCTACGACCGCTTCGGGCGGGGGCACGACCCGGCGCTCCGGGTGGTGCTGCCGCTGGTCGACGGGATCGGCGAGGCGGAGGCGCGGCAGCGGCTGCTCGACCGACTCCCGGCGGACGTGACGGGGGGGCCGCCGATCCGGGCGCTGGACGTCTCGTTCGGGACGGCCGGCGAGCTGCTCGGGCTGGCGCGCGTCCTCCCCGACGGCAGCTCCCTCGCGGGGGTCGACCTGTCGCGGACGATGGCGTCGATCGGGGCGAAGAACCTCGCCGCCGCGGGGGTCGAGGCCGAGCTCTGCCTGGGGGACGCGCACCACCTCCCCTACCGCGACGCGTCGTTCGACCTCGTCGTCCACGTGGGCGGCATCAACGCCTTCGCGGACCCCGCCCGGGCGCTCGCCGAGATGGTCCGCGTGGCCCGCCCCGGGGCGCCGATCTTCGTGGTGGACGAGCAGCTCGACCGGAGCCGTCGCCTGCCGCTGTGGAAGCGCGCCCTCTTCCGCGCGATCACCTGGTGGGACCGCACCCAGGAGGCGCCGACCGAGCACCTCCCGGCCGGCGTCACCGACGTCCGCGTCGAGCAGATCCTGACCTTCTACTACCTGCTCTCCTTCCGAACAGCAGGAGCAGCAGGAGGCTGACGGCGCCGCCCGCCGCGGACGCGTCGGCCGCCGCGATCGACTCCTGGCAGCCGCAGTCGGGCGTCTGGCCGCCGGTGACCACGTCCGTGCTGTCGTCGTCGTCGCCCTCGATCTCCTCCTCCCGGTCGTCCGTCGGGTCGAGGACGTTGATGATCCCGTCCTCGTCGTCGTCGCCGAGACCGTCCGGGCCGTCGAGGATGCCGTCGCCGTCCGTGTCCGGGTCGTTCGGGTCCGCGCCGACGTCCACCTCGGTGCCGTCGTCCATGCCGTCCTCGTCCGTGTCGGGAGACAGCGGGTTCGTGTCGTGGACGTCCACCTCGTCGCCGTCGCTCAGCCCGTCGCCGTCCGTGTCCGCGTCGTTCGGGTCCGTGCCCGTGCCGCCGTCGCCGGCCTCCTCGCCGTCCGTGAGGCCGTCGTCGTCGCTGTCCTCGTCCAGCGGATCCGTGTCCGTGTCGTGGACTTCGACGCCGTCATCGAGCCCGTCGTCGTCGGTGTCCGCGTTGTAGGCGTCCGTGCCGAGGTCGGCCTCCTCGAGGTTGCTCAGCCCGTCGCCGTCCGGGTCCGCGTCGGGGCCGTCGCTGTCGTCGGGGTCGAGCCAGT
>CAYFOA010000144.1:0-19694 GCA_964344575.1 uncultured Rickettsiales bacterium
AACGAGAACGAGAACCGAAGCGCAGGACGCGCGGGAGGTCGCGTGCCGCCGGAGGCGGCGCGTCCGCAGGATGGGCGCCAGGAGGGCGCCCACAACGAGAACGAGCACGATCCCGCTCGCTGGTCCGATCTCGACGACCTCGCCGCCGCCGTCCGCGACGCCTGGTCCGCCGGCCGGGACGCCCCTCCTCCGTCCCCCGACGCGCTCCCCGCGTCCGTCCGCGAGACGCTCCGGACCCTGGGGTACGTGGAGTGACGGGCGGACGTGACATCATGGGCGCGATGCGCCGCCGGACCGTCCTCGGGCTCGCCCTCGTCGCGCTGCCCGTCGCCTGCGCCCCGTCCGAGCGCCCCGTTCCGCCCCCCGCGGGCTCCGCGGCCCTGCCCGCCGTGCTCAGCGACGCCGCCGAGTGGACGGTCTCCGGGCTGGAGGAGGGCGCGCTGTTGGGCTACTTCCACGGCGTCGGGGACGTCGACGGCGACGGCCTCGCCGACGTCGCCGGCGGCGCCCCGGGGGCGGACGGCGGCGACGGCGTCGTGTGGGTCTTCGAGGGGGTCGGCGACTCCCTCCAGACGGCGCCGGCGTGGACCTTCACCCAGACGGGTCTCGGCTCCTCGCTGGGGGGGGGCAGCGCGCGGCTGGGGACGTCAACGACGACGGGTACGACGACGTGCTCGTCGGGGCCGGCGCCTGGACCGGCTCGTTCTTCCAGGAGGGGAAGGTGTGGCTGTTCGTGGGGGGCCCGAGCGGGCTGGCCGCGGCGCCGGCGTGGGAGGTCGAGGGCGGCCAGGAGGGGGCGTGGGCGGGCCTCGCCGCCGGCGTGGGGGACGTCAACGCCGACGGGTACGGCGACTTCGTCTACGCGGTCTCGTGGTGGGACGGCGCCGCCGGCGCCGACTGCGGCAAGGCGGCGCTGTACCTCGGCGCGAGCGACCTCGGCACCCTGACTCCCGAGTGGACGATCGAGGGCACGCAGGCCGGCGGGCGGTACGGACACCTGCTCCCGATCCGCGGAGACGTCGATGGTGACGGCACGTCCGACTTCGCGATCGGCGCGCCCTTCTTCGACACCTTCGAGTCGGCGGACGCGGGCGCCGTGCACCTCTACCTCGGCGACTCCCTGACGGTGACGACCGTCGCCCCGGGCTGGCCGGTGTTCGGCGAAGCGGGGGAACAGTTCGGGTACTCCGGCGCCGGCGGCGACCACGACGGCGACGGGTACGCCGACTTGATCGCTGCCGGGCCGGCCCACCCCCCCGACTACGCCGGTCGCGTCCAGGTCTTCCTCGCCGACGGCGCCGGATCGCTGGACGCGGCCGCGGCGTGGGAGGTCGCCGGCGGGTACAGCGACGACCTGGGGTACCTGACGATCGCCCCCGGAGACGTCAACGGCGACGGCTACGCCGACCTCGGGTTCTTCGGGTACTCGTGGGACGCCAGCGGCTACGCGGAGGTGCACCTGGGCGGGACCGGGGGACCCGACGGGGACTTCGACTGGCGGTCGGAGGGGGCGTCCTCGAACGACGTGTGGGGCCTGACCCTCGCGGGCGCCGGCGACGTCGACGGTGACGGGCTCGGCGATCTCCTCGTCGGGAGCGAGTCCGCCGACGATCCCTACCCCGACGCCGGCGTCGTCGAGCTCCGGACGTCCCTCCGCGCCGCGCCCCAGTTCGAGCCCACCCTCACCTTCCTCGGCGGCCAGACCGACGCCCGCGCCGCCCGCCTCCCGTCGACCGCCGGCGACCTCGACGGCGACGGCTACGACGACCTCGTCCTGGGCGCGCCCGGTTGGGACGACGCCACCGTCGGCGCCGACACCGGCCGGCTCCTCGTCCACTACGGCTCCGCCACGGGCCTGCCCGCGTCCCCCGACCTCGTCGTCGTGGGGAGCGAGGCGGGCGCCGAGTTCGGCTCCTGGACCGCGTTGGGGGACGTCGACGGGGACGGCTACGCCGACCTCGCCGTGGGCTCGACGCTCGCCGACGGTGCCACCTCCGACGAGGGCGTCGTCGAGCTCTTCGGAGGCTCGGCGGCCGGCCTCGTCACCACCCCGTCCTGGTCCTACGCGTCGGGTCAGCAGGACGCCCGCCTCGGCTCCGTCTCCATGGGCGACCACGACGGCGACGGCTTCGCCGACCTCCTCGCCGGCGCCTACCTCTGGGACGGCGCCACCGCCGCCGACGAAGGCGCCGCCATGCTCTTCCTGTCGGACGGCGCCACCCTCGGCGCGGCCCCCGCGTGGACCCTCGAGGGGGGCCAGCTGGAGGCCTCCTTCGGCGCCTGGGTCGACCTCGACGGGGACCTGAACGGCGACGGCTTCGACGACGCCGCCGTCACCGCCTACCGCTACGACGGCACGGGCACGGACAACGGCCTCGCCCTCGTCGTCGCCGGCGCCGCGGCCCTGCCGCCGTCGCCCACGCCGGTCTTCACCACCACCGGGGCCAACGGCGCCCTCATGGGAGCCGTCGCGCACGCCGGCGACGTCGACGGCGACGGCTACGGCGACCTCGCCGTGGGCTCGCAGAACTACCAGAGCAACGGCGGCCGGGTGGACCTCTTCTACGGCTCCGCGGCGGGCCCCGTCCTCGCCGGCGCGGGCCAGCTCCTCAGCAACCTCGGCAACCTCGGGGCCAACGTCGCCGGCGCCGACTTCACCGGCGACGGCGTCTCCGACCTCCTCGCCACCGCCCACTCGGCCGGCCCCACCAGCACCGCGGACAGCGTCCAGTTCCACGAGGGCGGCGCAGGTGGCTTCACGCCGTGGTCGGTGTGGGCGTGGACTCAGACCGGCGAGAGCGCCGCCCTCTGGGGCGCCCACGCGACGACCGGGGACTTCGACGGCGACGGCCTCGCCGATGTCGTGATCGGCGCCCCCTACCTCGGCGGCGCGGGCGGCGACGACCAGGGCGGCATCCACGTCTTCGGCTCCCGCCGGGGCGACGGCACCGTCCCCGTCCCCGGCCCCCGGCTCCGGCTCTCGGACCCCGTCTCCGCGGCCCCCGTCGCCCCCGGGGGGCGGTCGGACGGGCTCGGCGTCGTCGTCACGATGTTCGTCCGCGGACCCCAGGGCGCCGCCCGCGCGAAGCTCCAGGTCGAGGTTGCCGAACCCGCCGGCGCCTTCCCGGGGACGCCGTTCGAGTCGGCCGCCTACACGGGCACGGGCCCCGGCGGGGGCGACCTCTCTCTCGCCCTCGAGGGGCTCGCGTCGGACACCGCCTACGCGCTGCGAGCCCGGATCGCCTGGGACCCCGCGCAGGCCCCGCCGGTCCGCTACTCCCGCTGGATGCACGCCGGCCGCCGCAACGACGCCACGGGGATCGACTTCCGGACCGCGATCGACGGCGACGGCGACGGCGACCCCGGCACCACCGACTGCGACGACGCCGACCCCACCGTCTACACCGGCGCCCCCGAGGCCTGCGACACGCTCGACGCCGACTGCGACGGCTCCCTCGTCGACGACGACGCCGACCTCGACGGCGACGGCCTCCCCGACTGCGTCGACGACGACGCCGACGGCGACTTCTACTGCGTCGACCCCGACGGCGACGGCTGCGATCCCGACCCCGGCGGCGGGCCGCCCAACGACCCCGGCGACTGCGACGACGGCGACGCGACGATCTTCCCCGGGGCGCCCGAGTCCTGCGACGACGTGGACAGCGACTGCGACGGCTCCCTCGCCGACGAGGACGCGGACCTCGACGGCGACGGCCTCCCCGACTGCACCGACGACGACACCGACGGCGACGGCTTCTGCGACGACGCCGACGGGGACGGCGCCTGCGACGACGGGGCCGCGACCCCCGGCGACTGCGACGACGGCGACGCGAGCGTGTTCCCCGGGGCGGACGAGTCGTGCGACGGGACCGACAGCGACTGCGACGGCTCGCTCGTCGACGAGGACGCCGACCTCGACGACGACGGGCTGCCCGACTGCGCCGATCCGGACGCCGACGGGGACGGCTCCTGCGACGAGGCGCTCGGAGGCGACTGCGACGACTGCGACGACACCGACCCCGCCTTCCACCCCGGCGCCGTCGAGCTCTGCGACGACCTCGACCACAACTGCAACGGCAACCTCGTCGACGGCGCCGCCGACCTCGACGGCGACCTCCTCCCCGACTGCATCGACGACGACGACGACGGCGACGGCGCCTGCGACGAGGCGCTGGGCGGCGACTGCGCCGACTGCGACGACCAGCTCGGCTCCGTCCACCCCGACGCGACCGAGGACTGCGCGGCCGTCGACAGCGACTGCGACGGGTCGCTCGTCGACGAGTTCGACGACCTCGACGCCGACGGCCTCCCCAACTGCGTCGACGACGACGCCGACGGCGACGGCTACGAGATCGCGGCCGACGGGGACTGCGACGACGGCGACGCCACCGTCCACCCCGGCGCGACCGAGCTCTGCGACGGGCTCGACAACGACTGCGACGGCGCCCCCGCCGCCGACGAGGCCGACCTCGACGGCGACGGGTGGACCATCTGCGGGGGCGACTGCATCGACCAGAACGAGGACGTCAACCCGGGCCTCAACGAGGTCCCGAACAACGGCCTCGACGACGACTGTGAGGGCGGCGACGCGACCGCCGACGGCGCCCCCGCCCCCGGCTGCGCGTGCGCTCAGTCCGGCGCTCCCCCCCCTGCTGTCCTCGTCGTGCTCCTCGCCGCCTTCCTGATCCGCCGTCGTTTCTGCTAGAGAGCCGCGCATGAAGCGTGCGCTGCTCCTGATCCCGTTCCTGATGCTGGCCTCCTGTAAGGGCGATCCGCCCGCCGAGCCGACCCCCGATCCGGCCGACGCCGAGCCGGCCGGCAACACCGCCGACACCCCCTTCGAGAAGCTCGACTTCACCGCGATGCCGGCGGACTTCACCGAGGCCGTGGCGATGATGCGGAAGTCCCAGGGCTGGAAGGAGCGCGACACGTCCCTCAAGGTCGATCGCGCCCTCCTCGAGGAGACCTACGCGCTCGGCTCGGCGTTCCTCGTCAACTGGCAGCTCCCCGAGGGGAACTTCCGCTACATGTACGACTGGACCGAGGGGACGTGGGTCGAGGACGACCACCAGGTCCGCCAGGCCGGCTCGCTCTGGGGCATCGCCACCTGCTACCGGTACCGCCCCACCCCCGAGGCCAAGGCGGCGCTCGACAAGGGGCTGAAGTTCTGGTTCGACCTCACCGAGGAGGGGCCCGAGGAGGGGACGCTCTTCATGTCCTACCCCGGCGATGTGCGCCTCGACACCGGCACCGTCGCCCTCGTCAGCCTCGCCATCATCGAGTACCTCAAGACCGAGGGCGGCGAGGCGCTGGACCCCGAGTGGAAGGCCGAGCTCGAGGCGAAGCTCGACGGCTACCTCAAGTTCATCCAGTTCATGCAGCTCCCCAACGGCCACATCAGCAAGCGTTGGGAGCACGACCGCGAGCGGAAGCACCCGAAGTACAACGGCTACTACGACGGCGAGTCGCTCCTCGCGATGTCCAAGGCGGCGCGCCAGCTCGGCAAGGACTGGCTGGTCCCCACGATCGAGACGGCGGCGCTCGCGATGGCGAAGACGTACACGATCAAGAGCTGGCCCAAGGACCGGGACAGCAACAAGACCAAGGGCTTCTACCAGTGGGGCTCGATGTCCTACTGGGAGTACTACCAGGCGGGCTGGAAGGACGCGGAGCTGTTCGCCGACGTCGCCATCCTCCTCGGCTACTGGATGACCCACACCCACCGGACGCTGACCCGCGGCCGGAACCACGCCTACGCGATGGAGGGGCTGGCGGCGGCCTACCTGTGCGCCCGCAAGCAGGGCGACGAGCGCGCCATGGAGGACCTCCTCTTCACCCTCGACCGCTCGATGTACAAGCTGACGCAGTGGCAGGTCGGCGGCCCCCTGGCCGACAAGAACAAGTGGCTGCGCGACCAGAAGCAGGACGACCCGCTGGCCATCGGCGGCGTCATGAACGCGAAGAAGCCGAGCGGCCGCGACGTCGCCAAGGACGTCTCGCACCAGCTCCGCATCGACGTGACCCAGCACCAGATGCACGCGGTCACGATGGTCTTGGAAGACGTGTACACGGAGTAGCGCCGCGACACGGGTAACCCAGCACCCCATCCACGCGGTCACGATGGTGCTGGAGGACGTCTACACGGAGTAGGCTCCTCGCCGTGGCGGACCGCGGCCAGGTCGAGGCGCTCCTCGCGACCCTCGACATCGCCAACTACACGACGCTCGCCGAGGCACCCGCGCTGCGGGAGGACGGCGACGACCTCGCGCGGTTCGCGGTGATCGGCGAGCTCGGCCGCGGCGGCATGGGGCGCGTGCTCGAGGCGGTCGACCCCGACCTCGGGCGGGCGGTCGCGGTCAAGGTCGTCATCGACCCCGCCCAGATGGACCGCGCCCGGCTCGCCCGGTTCGTCGCCGAGGCCCGCATCACGGCCCAGCTGGAGCACCCCAACATCGTCCCCGTCTACGAAATGGGGGTGACCGACGACGGCGAGGTGTTCTTCGTCATGCGGAAGGTCCAGGGGCGGTCGCTCGCGGAGGTGCTCCACGACGGCGACGAGGCGTGGACGCTCCACCGTCTGGTCCGCGCGCTGGTCCAGGTCTGCCGCGCGATCGCGTACGCCCACAGCCGGGGCGTGCTCCACCGCGACCTCAAGCCCGCCAACCTCATGCTCGGCGCCTTCGGCGAGGTCCTCGTGCTCGACTGGGGCGTGGCGATGCTGATGGGGCAGGGGGGCGGCGGGATGGAGCGGATCGTCCTCGAGGACGTCGGCCCGGGGCTGACGCAGGAGGGGAGCTCGATCGGGACGCCGGGGTACATGAGCCCGGAGCAGGCGCGGGCCCTGGACACGATGGACGGCCGGAGCGACGTCTTCAGCCTCGGCGCGATCCTCTACGAGATCCTGACGGGGACGCGGGCCTACCGGGGGCACGAGGTCTACGAGATCCTCTTCGCGTCGCTCCAAGGGCCGCCGGACGATCCGCGGGCGCGGGCCCCGGACCGGGCGATCCCGGACGAGCTCGCGGCGGCCTGCCTGAGGGCGATGGCCCCCGAGGCGGGGTCCCGCCACGCCAGCGCGACGGAGCTCGCGGACGACCTCGACGCATGGCTGGAGGGGACCCGCCGGGCCGAGCGGGCGGCGGTCCAGTTGGCGGCCGCGCGCGAGGCGATGGAGGTCTACCGGGCGCTCCGCCGGGAGGAGGCGAAGCTCGAGGCGCGGGAGGCCGCGCTGGCCGCGTCGGTGGCCCCCAGCGCGCCGCGCGACGACGCCGCCAAGGCCGAGCTGCTGGGCGTCCGCGAGCGGCTGGAGGAGCTCTCCCCGGAGGCCGTGCAGGCGTTCGGGACGGCCGTCGGCGAGGCCGAGGGGGCGCTCGTGGGGGACCCCGACAACCGCGACGTCCGCGCCTTCCTCGCCGACGCGTGGTGGACTCGGATGGAGGAGGCGGAGGCGGCGGACGACCGCTCGGTGACGGCGTGGGCGGAGGCGAAGGTCCGCCGCTACGACGACGGCCGGTACGGGTTCCGGCTCCGGGGGATCGGCTCGATCACGCTGACCACGGACCCCCCGGGGGCGACTGTCACGGGGCGTCGGTTCAAGCAGCGGGGGCTCGTGTGGACGCTGGGGAGGACCCGCGTGGTGGGCGAGACGCCTGTCGAGGAGGCGCTGCTCGCGCAGGGCTCGTGGCGGCTGGAGATCAAGGCCCCCGGCCGGGTCGACGCCTGCTACCCCGTAGTGGTGCGGCGGGGGTCGCGCTGGTCCGGGCACGTGGCGCTGCCCGCGGCGGGCGCGATCGCGGACGACGAGGTGTTCGTGCCCGGCGGCCCGTTCGCCCGGGGCTCGGCGGAGGAGCCCGACGACTCGCTCCCGGCGGGGGACGTCGAGGTGGCGTCGTTCGTGGCGAAGCGGTTCCCCGTGACGGTCGAGGAGTACTGCGCGTTCCTGACGGACGTGGCCGCGCGGGACGCGGATGAGGCGTGGGCGCGCGTGCCGCGGATGGAGTCGGGGCTGGACGACGCGGGCGGGCGCTACTGGGCGCGGCCGGCCCCGGGCGAGCCGTACGCCCCCCCGGAGAAGGACCAGCACGGCGACCGGTGGGACCCGCGGTGGCCGGTGCTGTCGGTCTCGTGGCACGACGCGGTCGCCTACGCGGCGTGGCTGGCGGCGCGGACGGGGCTGCCGTGGCGGCTGCCGCGGGAGGACGAGTGGGAGAAGGCGGCGCGCGGCGTGGACGGCCGGCGCTACCCCTGGGGGGACGCCTTCGACGCGACGCTGTGCACGATGCGGGACAGCCTCCCCGGGGGGAGCGAGCCGATGCCGGTGGCGTCGGCCCCGGACGACGTCAGCGTGTACGGGATCGGCGACCTCGCGGGCGGCGCGCGCGAGTGGTGCGCGGACGAGCTCGGGGCGCTGCGGCCGATCCGGGGCGGCTCCTGGAACACCGTCGAGCGGACGTGCCGGAGCTACTACCGCCTGTGCGAGCGGCCCGATTCGCAGAACGCGTACACCGCCTTCCGGGTGGTCCGGTCGGTCTGACTCGCGGCCGGCGGCGGCCTAGCACCCGCCCGCGATCGCCGTCGTGATCGTCGTCCAGATGCACGTGTCGAAGGCGTTGTTGGTCAGCGTGTAGGCCCAGGTCAGGACCGTGTCGGCGGGCGCCGCGAAGCTGCCCTGGTCGGCGCCGACGTTGACCGTCCGCGCCGCGTCGCTGAAGTAGAGGACGTCGATGACGGCCGTGCCGCCGTCCTCGATGCAGCCGGTGTAGACGTCCTGGAGCCCGAAGCAGAGGACGTCGTCGAAGGTGACGTTGCCCGTGATCGTGGTGTCGCCGGGGGGGCCGTCGGGGACGCAGCCGACGTAGTTGTAACAGAGGCCGTCGTTGCAGTCGGCGTCGCCGTCGCAGTCGTTGTCGAGGCCGTCCCCGCACGTGCCCGCGTGGGACGGCTGCTCGAGGGCGCCGGGGTAGGCGGCGTCCGTGGTGTCGTCGCAGTCGCCGCCGCAGGTCGTGAAGCCGTCGAGGTCGACATCGAAGTCCTCGTCGACGAGCGTGTCGCAGTCGTCGTCCACGAAGTTGCACGCCTCGGCCGCGCCGGGGAAGACCGCCGGCTCGCCGTCGTCGCACTCGTCGCAGGCGATGAAGCCGTCGCCGTCGCCGTCGAGCTCGTCGCCCGGGAGCGCGCCGTCGCAGTCGTTGTCGAGGCCATCGCACAGCTCGGGGGCGGCGGGGAAGGAGGTCGCGTCGTTGTCGTCGCACTCGTCGCAGGCGATGAAGCCGTCGCCGTCCGCGTCCAGCTCGTCGGCGGGGACGACGGCGTCGCAGTCGTCGTCGATCCCGTTGCACAGCTCCAGGGCGCCGGGGAAGCGGCTCGGATCGGAGTCGTCGCAGTCGCCGGCGCAGATCGCGACGCCGTCGCCGTCGTCGTCCAGCTCGTCGTCGGGGACGACCCCGTCGCCGTCGTTGTCCACGCCATCGCAGATCTCCGGCGCCCCGGGGTACGAGTCGCCGTCGCCGTCGTCGAAGTCGTAGCCGTCGCCGGCGGGGTCGCCGCCGCCGTAGCCGGGGGGCGGGACCGTGAAGCCGTCCCCGTCCGCGTCGGGGTCGATGCAGTCGGGGATGCCGTCGCCGTCGAGGTCGTCGGCCGACAGCCCCACGAGGGGGTCGAGATCGTCGCAGTCGCCGTCCGCGCCCGTCACCCCGTCGCCGTCCGCGTCGTCGTCGATGGCGTCGATGATCCCGTCGCCGTCGAGGTCGGGGCAGAGCCCCTCGTCGGCGTCGTTCAGCCCGTCGCAGTTGTTGTCGATGCCGTCGCAGATCTCCGGGGCCCCCTCGAAGGTCAGCGGGTTCGTGTCGTCGCAGTCGCCGTCGCAGGGGGTGTGGCCGTCGCCGTCCTCGTCGGCGTCCTCGTCGGTGGTGTCGCCGTCGCCGTCGTTGTCGATGCCGTCGCACAGCTCGGGCGCGCCGGGGAAGGTGTTCGGGTCGTTGTCGTCGAGGTCGTCGGCGCTCGCGAACCCGTCGCCGTCGAGGTCGACGCACTCGGGGACGTCGCAGGGGAGCACCGTCACGACGGGCCCGAAGATCGGGCGGAGGCGGCCGCAGGCGTCGTGGACGACGATCGACGGCTGGACCTCGCCGTCCGCCTCGTAGGTCCACGTCACCCCCGGGACGGTGGTGGAGAACTGCGTCCCGTCGCCGAGGAAGAGGTCGAAGAAGACGGGGTCGACGACCGCGCCGTCGGGGGTGGTGACGTCGATCCGCAGCGGCTGCCCGACGAACGGGTCGGACAGGTCGACGCTGACGTCCCAGTCCGGCGGGGGGGTGCCGCCCATCGACGAGGGGCGGATGCGGATGGGGGCGACGGACTGGAGGTGGAGGCCGACCAGCTCGATGGGGACGCCGTCGGCGACCGGGGGGCCGCCGGGGGCGGGGGCGATGTCGAGGCCGCTGACGACGCCGTCGCCGTGGAGCGTCGCGTGGTTGGGGCGGGACGTGCCGCGGGCGTCGAGGTGGTCGGCGAGGGGCTCGAGGTCGTCGGGGGTGAGCACGCCGCCGCCGGCGAGCGGGTCGAAGGCGCCGAGGCCGGAGGTGCAGTCGTCCTCCCCGCGGGCCTCGCCGTCGTCGCGGATCCAGACGACGACGTCGTCCTCGAGGAGCACCGGGGCGGCGTCGTAGATGCCGTCGGTGTCGGTCCCCGCGATGGCGGACGCGCCGGCCGCCGCGGTCCACGACCAGACGCCCCAGTCGCCGCCGGTCTGGGCCGTGAAGTGGACGAGCGCCTGGCCGGTGCCGTCGCCCCGGGAGATGCGGGGGGCGGCGGCGATGGTGCCGGCGCCGAGGTCGATGGGGGTGGTGAGGTCGCCGGTGTCGGGGTCGAGCCGGCGGATGACGGACGTCCCGTCGGCGCGGATCGAGGTGAACCAGACGGAGCCGTCCTCGGGGTCCACCTCGGGGTGCCGGTTGGCGACGAACGCGCCCTCCCCGGCGTCGGTGGTGTGGCGCACGACGTCGCCGTTGTCCTCGTCGTAGGAGTGGACCTCGGAGCCGACGCCGGCGACCTGCTGGGTGAACCAGATCCGGCTGTCGATCCCCTGGGTGGGGTGCTCCTGGGCGAAGGGGAGGGCGACGACGAGGGACTCGACGCCGTCGTCGTAGCGCCAGATGTCGTAGTCGAGGCTGCCGGGGGGCGAGTCGCGGCCGTCGCCGAAGAGGAAGACGACGGGCTCGTCGGTGGAGCCGTCGTCGTCGTCGGAGGCGTCGTCGTCGTCCAGGCAGGCCCCGGCGAGCAGCAGGAGGATCCCGAGGAAGGCCGCGCGTCGCATGCCGCGAGCCTACCCCTAGCCCCGCGCGTGGATGAGGGCCGCTTCGACCACGGGGGCGTCGTCCAGCAGCTTGTCGTGGGGGAGGCGGGTCTCGAAGGCGGTGAACTCCACCCCCGGCGGCTCGGTGTTGTGCCAGAGCACGCGGCCGTCGCCCTCGGCGGTCTCGTCGCCGCCGTAGCGGACGCGGACGGGCTGGCTGCGGCTGCGGAGGACGGCGATCCGGACGCCGCTCCCGGCGAGGCTGCCGGGGTCCTCCAGCTTCGTCGTGCGGAGCTCGCGGGCCGCCGGCATCGCGAGCTGCTGGTGCTCCCGGTAGGGCGCGACGTCGACCTCCTCCTGCCCGTAGACGCCCAGCCTCCGGTCCTCCCACGCGGCGGGGTCGTACCAGTCGTGGTCGCCGTCGATCCCCGAGCCGTCCGTGGGGAAGAAGACCCAGTGGGCGGACCACGTCGCGTGGGCGCGGGGGTCCAGGATCGTCCGGTTCAGCCCCACCGGCGCGCCGTGGTGGCAGTCGTACGCGAACTCGATCCCCGTCCCGAACGGCACCCCCGCGAACACCACCCCCGACGCGAGCGACGGCCGCTCCCGGAGCGCCAGCAGCGTCACCAGCCCGCCCATGCTGTGGGCGACCACCAGCGGCGCCTCGCCGTCCTTCATGGCGGCCGCGTTCAGCGTCTCCGTGAGGCGTTCGGCGGACTCCGTGAGGGGCCGCCGCCAGTCGTAGGAGAAGGGCACGAAGGTCGTCCACCGGGCCTCCGCCCAGCGGAGGAACTTCCCGTAGACGGCGAGCCCGAGGACGCGGTCCAGCGGTCCGTCGGGGGTGCAGCCGTCGTGGTCCTGGCGGCCGTCGGTGCGGGTCAGGGGGAGGGCGAGGCGGCGCCGGTCCAGGCCAAGCGCCTGCTTGCCGCCGACCCACCGCACGCCGCTCCGGTCCCGGAGCCGGCCCCCCTTGATGCCGTGGACGAAGACGAGCGCCACGGCGACGATTCTACGGCGGGACGGCCGCTAGGACTGGCTGAACCAGCGGCTCTTGCGGACTTCCTGGGTCGACGTCGCGCCGGGAGGCGCCCCGCTGGTCAGCGGCTTGTGCGCCGTCCCCGTGGATGTCGCGCCGGCCGGGAGCTTGCCGTAGGTCCCCGTGGCGGCGGCCCCCGGGGGCGCCTCGATGAGCCCGAAGCGCTGCAGCTGCGCGCGCAGCCCGGACTGGTCGATCGCCTTGCTGAGCGCGTGCTCGGCGTCGACGGTGCCGGCCTTGACGAGGTTCAGCAGGGCGGTGTTGAGCTCGACCATCCCGAGCTTGCCGCCGGTCTGCATCGCCATCGCGATCTGGTGCGTCTTCCCCTCGCGGATGTTGGACGCGACGCCGGTGGTGACGAGCAGCACCTCCATCGCGGCGACCCGCCCCTTGCCGGTCTTCTTCTTCAGCAGCGTCTGCGAGATGACCCCCTTCAGGGAGCTCGCCAGCATCGTCCGGATCTGCCCCTGCTGGTCGCTGGGGAACTGGTCGATGATCCGGTCGACGGTGGACGCGGCCGTGTTGGTGTGGAGCGTCCCGAAGACGAGGTGGCCGGTCTCCGCCATCTCCAGCGCGATGTGGACGGTCTCGAGGTCGCGGAGCTCGCCGCACAGGATGATGTCGGGGTCCTCGCGGAGCGCCGCCCGGAGCGCGGACTTGAAGCTCTGCGTGTGGGTCCCGATCTCGCGCTGGTTGACGAGGCAGGACTTGTTCGGGTGCACGAACTCGACCGGGTCCTCGATGGTGATGATGTGGTCGCGGCGGTTGCGGTTGATCCAGTCGATCATCGCCGAGAGCGTCGTCGACTTGCCGCTGCCGGTGGGACCGGTGACGAGGACGAGCCCCTTGTGGAGCTTGCACAGGTCGATGATGGCGTCGGACAGGTTGAGCTGCTCGGCCGTCAGGATCTCGCTGGGGATGATCCGGAAGACCGCGCCGGGGCCGCCGAGGTCGTAGAAGTAGTTCGCCCGGAAGCGGCCCAGGCCGGTGATCTCGTAGGCGAAGTCGGTGTCCCGGAGGTCGTTGAACTCGGCCCAGTTGCCCTCGGGGCAGATCTCCTCGAGGAGGCCCATCAGCGAGGAGTCGGTGAGCTCCTGGGAGCCGAGGGGGATGAGCTCGCCGTCGACCCGGAGCCGGGGGACCTCGCCCGCGGTGAGGTGGAGGTCGGAGCCGCCGTGCTTCTCCATCGCTTCGAAGAACTGGTCGATGCGGGCCATGTCACGCCCCCTTCGTGGTGCGGAGCTGGACGATGTGGGCGTACGGGACGATCGCGTAGCCGGCGGCGGTGCGGAGCTGGAGCTCGACCCCCGCGGGTCCCTTGTCGACGCGGGTGATGCGGCCGTTGATCTCGGCGCCGGTGGTGACCTCGATGGAGACCTGCCGGCCGTCGGTGACGAGGTGCTCGAGCCCGTGCCGGGCCGCGCCGCTGATGTCCGTCGCCCACGCGCGCGCTTCGCGGAGGAGGCCGGACGTCGCCGACAGCCGCTCCAGCAGCGTGCTCCCGAGGCGCCCGAGGACGATGACGCCGACCTCGGGGTGGGTCATGAGCCAGGTCTGCAGCGGCTCGGCGGGGAGGACGAGGATGTCGGTCGGGCCGCCCGCCAGCGCGGACGCCGTGCGGGTGCCGGTCTCGAAGATCGCCCCCTCGCCGAGGATGGCGCCCGGCTTGAGCGTGGCCACGGTGGCGGGCTCGCCGCCGGCCAGCCCCTTGACGATCTGGAGCGACCCGCTGATCACGAAGTACATGTCGTCGCGGGCGTCCCCCTCGTCGAAGAGGGCCTCCCCGTCGGCGAGCGACGTGATGGTGGCGACCTCCGCCAGGCCCGCCAGCGTCTCGCTGCTGAGCCCCGCGAAGAACGGGAGCGTTTCGAGGATGTTGCTGTTGGTCACGCCGCCTCCCCTGGCTGATGGGGAACCTTAGCGGAGGGCGGCGATTCTCCGTGAGACGGGGCAGTCCTCGCGGTGCGCGCCGGGGAGACGTCCGACGGACATGAGGAACTCGCCGGTGATCTCGCCGCCGGTGAACTTGAACGTCTTCTTGAACAGCTTCACCCAGGCCGCCTTGTCGCGGGCGGCGCCGTCGTCGGTGCGGTCGTGGGCGTCGAGCCAGGCGGCGAACCCGCCGTGGGACGCGCGGAAGCCGCGGATGACGTTCGCGTTGTGGATCGCGGCGCGGATCTTGAGGCGGTTGCGGATGATGGAGGCGTCGGCGAGGAGGCGGGCGACGTCGTCCTCGCCGTAGCCCGCGACGGTGTCGACGTCGAACCCCTCGAACGCGCGCCGGAACCCGTCGGTCTTCTTGAGGATGAGCTCCCAGTTCAGCCCCGCCTGCATGATCTCGAGCACGAGCCGCTCCAGCAGGGCCGCCTCGTCGCGGACATCGAAGCCGTACACGTCGTCGTGGTAGGGGCCGTGGACGGGGTGGCCGGGGGCGAAGTCGCAGTACCAGGTCACGGCGTCAGTCTTCGCGTTCGTGGCACGCGAAGCAACCGAACGTCCCCTGGGGGAAGGGCTGCTCGTCGATCAGGGCGGCCATCTCGGGCTTGACGACGTCGTCCATGAAGGGGCCGAAGTCCTGGTTGACGGGGTCGCTCATGTCCAGCGGCAGGTCCAGCGGGGTGACGCCGTTGGGGAGCTCGTACTCGATGTCCGAGGCGTCGTCGCCGTGGCAGGTCTCGCACCCGAAGTCGGCGAACTCGTCCGCGTCGAACTCCTGGAACAGCTCCCGCATGGCGGGCTCGACGACGTTCTCCATGTACTCGATCCGCTCGACGTGGCTCAGATCGGCCCACGGCCCGGGGGCGACCCAGGGGGTGTCGTCGTCGTCGTCCCGGGGCTCGGGGGGAGCGGTCACGCAGGCACACAGGAGGAGCAGAGGGAGGAGCAGTCTCATGGCGGAACCGTAGTGCACCGGCATTGAACTCGAAATCAAAACGTTTTGAACGTGATTGTGTTCCTGGGATGAATTATGCGAAGTCGGCTAATCTTCTGCGCTCGTGGCGACCGAAGAAGAAGAAGAGCTGATCCTCGTCGCGTACGACGAAGACGGCAACGAGATCGTGGACGACGACGACCCGTTCTCGGGTTTGGCGGCGGACGAAGACGGCGCGCTGGACCTTACGTTCGGGGAGCACCAGTACCGCCGGATGGAGTACGACTCCGCCGATCGGTTCGCGATCTACAAGCTGATGGCGCACTTCCGCGAGGACGTGGTCCGGGGCGGGCGGATCTTCTGCGCGGGGGCGGGGGCGTTGGGGAACGAGGTCCTGAAGAACTTCGCGCTGCTGGGGGTGGGGCACCTGTGGTTCTGCGACTTCGACGAGATCGACGCGTCGAACCTGGCGAAGTCGGTGTTGTTCCGTCCGCGGGACATCGGCCGTCCGAAGGTGGAGGTGGCGGCGGAGCGGCTGGCGGACATGGATCCGGACATGACGCTGGTGCCGTTGTCGGCGGACATCCGGTTCGAGATCGGGCTGGGCGTGTTCCGCCGGATGGACGTGTTGTGCAGCGTGGTGGACAGCATCGACGCGCGGGTGGGGTTCAACCGGATCGCGGCGGCGTTGGGGAAGCCCTGGCTGGACGCGGGGATCGGGGAGCTGAGCTGGCGGGTGACGTGCTGGGATCCGCCGAACGGGCCGTGCTTCGAGTGCACGATGGACGCGGCGATGCGCTACCAGCAGCACCTGCCGTACGCGCCGAGCTGCGCGCCGATGGCGGAGGCGATCCGGGAGATGCAGCGGCAGCCGACGTCGCCTTTGGCGGCGGCGATGAGCGGGGCGATGATGGCGCAGGAGGCGCTGAAGCTGCTGCACGAGGTGAAGATGGAGGCGCCGCCGGAGCAGCTGGAGATGCCGCACGGGGTGCAGTTCTACTTCGGAGGCGGGGATCCGTACCTGGAGACGCAGGTGCGGCGTCCGACGCCGGACTGCGAGGGGCACGACCACTGGGGGGAGGTGGCGGAGGTGCCGGGGTTCACGGCGGCGGGCACGACGGTGCGGGAGCTGCTGGAGAAGGGCGCCGAGCTGCTGGACGTGGACGTGAACAAGGTCTCGCTGCGGATCGGGTACGACCTGGTGGTGGAGAAGTACTGCCACGCGTGCGGCACCCGGACGGAGTACATCAAGCCTCAGCGGTCCCGGAGTTTGGACCTGAGTTGTCCGAACTGCGACAATGAGGCGCGGCCCGACTACAAGCGGGCGCTGAGGGTGTTCGACAAGAAGTTCATCGACCGTCCGCTGGCGGATCTGGGGTTCCCGAAGCTGCAGATCTTCCTGCTGTACGGGGGCAAGGGTCGCGTGGCAGTGGAGCTGACGGGCGACGAAGCAGAGGTGATGGGTGGCCAAGGCTGACGACGGGGGCGGGCTCGGGAGCGTCGGGGATTTCCTCCCCACGCTGATGGTGCTCGTGGTGTTCACGGCGGCGTGGGGGCTGGTGCAGTTCCGCGACGGGACGCCGTGGATCGGCTTGGCGCTGGCGCCTCCGCTGGCGCTGGGGATGTTGTCGGCGGCGGCGGTGCGGATGATCCTGGGGCGTCAGATCGGGGGGATGGGGCTGACGTTCGGGGTGGGGGTGGTGCTGTTCGGGCTGATGTTCGGGTTCGGGACGGTGCTGGGGATGCTGACGGTGGAGGAGGCGAGCGTGGAGATGCTGCCGATGGCGCTGGGGTTCCTCGGGGGGATCTTCGGGTCGTTGTTCGGGGCGCTGGCGCTGAAGCACTACGTGGTGGGCGAGGAGACGGACATCGAGGAGGACGAGGACGTCCGGGAGGCCGAAGAGGAGGACATCGACTACTCGACGGAGCCGGAGGACCTGGTCTGCCTGTTGACGAACCAGGTGGTGAACCGCGACCACGACCAGTACGTGGTGTGTCACAGCCGGATGAACGTGACGTCGGTGTGCCACGCGGTGTACCTGAAGGACTACGTGCACTTGTTGGACGGTCGGTGCCGGCGGTGCTACCAGCCGTTGCGGGAGCGGGACCTGCGCGGGATGGGGGCGTGACCGTGTGGTATAGACTGCCGCTGTCCGGAGGAGACAAATGAGCGATGTGGTGAAGGTGAGGCTCAAGGAGCCCACTGGCGGTACGAACCGGACGGTCAAGATCAGCAGCAACGTGCCGGCGAGCAAGCTTGCTCCGTTCCTGGCGCGTCAGCTGAAGATGAACATGACGGACGAGCAGGGGAACCCGCGGTCGTTCAAGATCTCGGTGCCCGATCGGCGCAGCGGGGGGCGGAAGCACTACATTCTGCAGCCGAACGAGTCGCTGGGGGACGCGGGGGTCGAAGAGGGGGACGAGATCCGGCTGGTGATGGAGCACATCCCGGCGTAGAGGGGACGCGGCCGTGGCGAAGAGCAAGAGCAAGCCGTCGGGCGACGCGAAGTTCGTGATGGGTCGGCTCCAGACGGAGTGGGACCTGCTGCAGAACTTCATGGCGGAGCAGGACGAGGTGGACGTGGAGCCGCTGGACTTCACCTGGGGTGAAGAGGCGCTTCCGTACAAGTACCGGTTCACGATCAAGCGTCCGACGGTGGGGAAGCCGAGCGGGGAGTTCAAGCTGAAGGGGTTTCCCCTGACGCACTTCCCGATCCGGGACGCGGCGAGCTTCGACATCTACCTGTCGGAGGCGTACCCGGTGGTGAAGCCGGAGATCTACGCGGTCAGCGACATCTGGCACCCGAACATCAGCAACAAGGACGGGTTCGTCTGCTACGTGAACGACAGCACGTACACGCTGGAGGTCCACCTGATGGACATCGCGGACATGCTGCTGGGCGTGCTGAGCTGGGCGGACATCCACGAGAACCCGGACGACTTCTACCGCCGGGTGGAGATCGGCGACTACCTCAACCCCGACGCGGCCGGGTGGGCCTACAACCACCCCGAGGAGATCGACGAGTTCCGCGCCTTCTACTACACGGGCGGCGGGATGATGTTCGAGGAAGAGGACGAGGAGTAGGCCGGGCAAGCACCCGGCCCCTGGCGGCGAGCCCGCCTGGCGGCGAGCCCGCCCTGGAGTGTCCGCTGAGCCGGACGCTGAGCGCCCCCCTGGCGGCGAGCCCCTGTGGGAGTGTCCGCTGAGCGCCCCCCTGGCGGCGAGCCCCTGTGGGAGTGTCCGCTGAGCCGGACGGTCCGCGCCCCCCTGGCGGCGAGCCCCTGTGGGAGTGTCCGGCCTACGCCCCTGCAGGGGCAGCTTTCAGTCAGCTCCCGTCACGGAGGGATGCCACGCGCGGAGTTGGAGTTGGCGTTCGATGGCGGTGACGAGGGTGGGGTCGGCCCCTCGGTGGCGGAAACGGCGGATGGTGCGCGGTGATGTCTTCAAGGCCGCGGCCAGGGTCGGGGCAGGCGTTCCGGGCAGCGCGGCCGTGGCGGCTGCGTGGATGGTGCAGCGCCTCTTGCTTCGGTCGAGCAGCTCGTCGGTGGGCAGGCCTGCCGCCGCGGCCGTCGCGTCGTTCAACTCCTCCACGGCCCGGTCGGCGTGCGGTGTCTGGTCATCGAGCGCGGCTGGCGCCAGATCGGGGAAGCCCGCGTGGACCAGATCGAGGAGGCGGGTTCGGTCCAGGCCCGGCAGCAGCCTCCGCACGGTTCTTTGGTGCCTTGAGCCAAGCACTCGGGCGCCCAGGAGATCCGGCAGCGAGGTGGCCTCCATGTGGGGATCGCACGGAAGCTCGTGGTGCACGGCCTGACGGATGACGTAGCCGAATGATCGGACCAAGTGGTCCTGCGACCGGATCGGCCTGAGCCGGGCAGGCTGGAAGGGAACGGGAAGACCGAGCTGCCAGTGAAGGGAGACCTCCACATCGTGGGCGAAGCGGCCAGCGAGCCGGCGCTCGAGCGCGGTCACCAGGTGGATGTGGTCGCCGGCCGCGTGGAACACGAGGAGCTCGCCGGAGCCCGCCCGCCCCCAAATGGAGCGGGCGAGCAGCCGACGCTCGGAGGGGCCCGTGACGAGCACGCGCTCGTCCATCAGTCTCATCGTTATGTGCCAAGCCAACGCCGCCACGGGACCTCCAGAGTCGAGACGCCCGGTCCGCCCATCTGGACAACGAGCTGGCGGCGGCCGGTGCGTCTACGCGAGCAGGCCGCAGCAGGACTCGTGCCACCTGGCACAGGCCTGAAATCACTCAGCTTTCTGTTCAGTCTTGGGACCGGGGCCGGACGATCCGTCCGATTGTGTCCAGATCTGTCCAAAATCGTCCGAATCTGTCCGGTCCCGGCGGGAGTCGGCGACCTCGAACGTAACCGCTGCGCTCCAGTTTCCTCGGGCCCGCTCCCGAGGGGGCCTCGCGGCGAGGGGGTTGCCGAGTGTCCGGGCCCGCGGCCACTCCGCGGGGGGCTCGCGGCGAGGGGGTTGCCGAGTGTCCGGG
>CAYFOA010000145.1:0-19643 GCA_964344575.1 uncultured Rickettsiales bacterium
GATCGGGAGGCCGTCGTCGTCGTCCCCGTCGTCGTCGTCGTCCGCGCCGTCGTCGTCGTCCGCGCCGTCGTCGTCGTCCCCCGCGCCGGAGTCGTCGTCGTCGCCGCCCGAGTCGTCGTCGTCCGCCGCGTCGTCGTCGTCTCCGGCGCAGTCCACCGCCGCGACCCCGTCGCAGCCGTCGCAGTCCTGGTCGATCCCGTCCCCCGGAGGGTCGTCCGCCAGCGGGCTGATCGCCGGGTCGTCGGGGTCGCAGTCCTCCGCGTCGGAGGTCCCGTCGCCGTCGAAGTCGTCGGTCCCGCCCGGGCAGGCCGCCACCAGGAGCGCCCCCCAGACGACGAAGACCGCGGCGGCGCGCACCGTCACCCCTCCAGGTACTTGCCGACGATCGGCGCCAGCGCCCGCTTCCGCTCCTCGGGGATCCGGTCCGGCGACGTCATCACCGCCCACTTCGAGGCCCCCTCCACGTGCGGGTCGGGCTCGTCGGGGATGTTCGACGCCGCCAGCTTGATGATGTTCTTCGCCAGCGCCGCGTTCGCCGTCGCCGTCTTGATCACCTGCGCGACGTCGACGTTGTCGTGGTCCGGGTGCCAGCAGTCGTAGTCCGTCGACATCGCCACCGTCGCGTACGCGATCTCCGCCTCCCGCGCGAGCTTCGCCTCGGGCAGGTTCGTCATCCCGATCACCGACGCCCCCCAGCTCCGGTACAGCTCGGACTCCGCCCGCGTCGAGAACGCCGGCCCCTCCATGCAGACGTACGTCCCGCCCACGTGGACCGTCGCCCCCGCCTCGCGCGCCGCCCCCTCCAACACCTTCGCGAGGACCGCCGAGATCGGGTCGCCGAAGGGGACGTGGCCCACGATCCCGTCCCCGAAGAACGTCGACGGGCGCCCCTTCGTGCGGTCGATGAACTGGTCGATGATCACCATGTGGCCGGGGACGATCTCCATCTTCAGGGAGCCCACCGCGGACAGCGAGATGCACCACTTCGCGCCGAGCGACGCGAGCGCCCAGATGTTGGCCCGGTACGGCACCTCCGACGGCGTGTAGACGTGCCCCCGCCCGTGCCGCGGGACGAACAGCATCCGGACGTCCCCCAGCGTCCCCGCGATGATCGCGTCGCTGGGCTTGCCGAACGGCGTGTCGATCCACAGCTCCTCGACCCCCGTCAGCCCCTCGATCTCGTAGAGGCCGCTGCCTCCGATGACTCCGACCGTCTTCATGCCCGCTTCCTCTTCCTCTTCTTGCCCTGCTCGTACCCGCCCAGCTGCCCGCAGGCCGCGTCGATGTCGTTGCCCCGGTTGAGCCGCACCACCGTGTGGACCCCGTGCGACATCAGCGCCTCCTGGAAGGCGACGATGTCCCGGTCCGCGGGCCGCTCGTACTCGGTGAACGGGTTGTCGTTGTAGGGGATCAGGTTGACCTTGCTCCGGACCGGCCGCAGCAGCTTCGCCAGCCGGTGCGCGTCCGCGACCGAGTCGTTCACCCCCTTCAGGAGGATGTACTCGATCGTGATCATCTTGCGGTGCGGCAGGGGGTACTCCTTCAGCGCCTCGACGAGGTCCTTCAGCGAGTACTTCCGGTTGATCGGCATCACCGCCGTCCGCTGCTCCTCGGTCGTCCCGTGGAGCGAGATGGCGAGGTTGATCTTCGACCGCCTCCCCAGCTCCTTCATCTGCGGGATCAGCCCCACCGTCGACAGCGTGATCTTCCGGTGGCTGAGGCTCAGCCCGTCCTCGGACTGCGCCGTCTCCATCGTGTCGACCACGTTGTCCAGGTTCAGCAGCGGCTCCCCCATCCCCATCAGCACGATGTTCGTGATCGGCTGCTCCGGCGGGCAGTGCGCCGACGCGCCCACGATCTGGGCGAGGATCTCCGCCTTGTTCAGGTTCCGCGCGTAGCCGCCCTTCCCCGTCACGCAGAAGTCGCAGTCGATCGGGCAGCCGACCTGCGTGCTGATGCAGAGCGTCATCCGCCGCTCCTCGGGGATGAGCACCGACTCGATCTGCAGCCCGTCGGTCAGCCCCCAGAGGAACTTCTTCGTCCCGTCGCGGGACGTCTGGACGACGCGCTCCTCCAGCCGGGAGATCGTCGCGACCTCCTTCAGCTTCTCCCGCAGCACCTTGCTCATGTCCGTCATCACGTCGAAGTCCGTGACGCGCTTGCCGTAGATCCACTTGAAGAGCTGCTTCGCCCGGAACGGCTTCTCCCCGAGGTCGTCCACGAACGCGCGCAGGTCCTCGATGGACATCCCCATCAGGTCCGTCCGCTTGCGCTCGAGGGTGACGAGGGAGGCGGTCACAGCTTGCCCGAGACCGGCTCCATCTCGACCGTCATCGTGCCGACGTCGGCGCCGACGAGGAGGCCGCCGTGGACGGGGTGGACGATGCCGGAGGACATGATCGCCTTGAACGCCTCCTCGACCGTCATCGTCAGGGGGACGACCTCGTCCTCGGGGAACATCGCGAAGAAGCCGGAGGTGGGGTTCGGGGTGGTGGGGACGAACGTCGACACGAGCTGCCTCCCGACCGCGTCCTCGGCGCCCGTCCACGCCTTCGCCGTGACGAAGCCGAGCACCCAGCAGCCCTTCCGGGGGAACTCGACCATCACGACGCGCTGGAACTGCTGCGCCTGCGAGCTGAACACCGCCTCCAGGAGCTGCCGGACCGCGGAGTAGATCGTCCCGAGGATGGGGATCTGCTGGAAGCCGGAGGTGATCTTCGCGACGACGCGCCGCCCGAACAGCCCGCGGGCGACCCAGCCGATGGCGACGATGAGCACCAGCGAGAGCACGAACCCGAGCCCCGGCGTCTTGAGCACGGGGACGGCGAGGTCGGCCCACGGCGGCGTCCACGTCACCGCCCGCCACTCCTCGGGGAGCCAGCCGAGCACGCCATCCATCGACAGGACCAGCTTGTCGATCACGACCCACACCACGATCAGGGGCGCGACCGCGATCAGGCCCGCGACGAGGCTGTCGCGCACCGACGTCTGGAGGCGCTTGCGGATGGAGGGCTTCTCGCTCATCGGTTCGGGCTCCCGGGCCGGACCTGGAAGGAGACCGCGAACCGCTCTCGGCCGAAGTGCTCCTCGGGGGTGATCTTCAGGGGCGCGCCGAGCGCCTTCTCGAGCCGCTCCAGCGCCTTCCGCTCGTGGCGGCCGAGGTGCTCGGCGACGTCGGTCTCGCAGCGGACGACGAGCTCGCGGACGGACCCCGCCGCGCCGCCCGCGTTGCGCGCGACCTCGCGGAGGATCTCGTACGCGACCGTCTCGGTCGACTTGACCTGGCCGAGGCCGCCGCACTTCGCGCAGTCGTCCTGGAGGTTGCTGGCGAGGTGCTCGCGGACGCGGCGGCGCGTCATCTCGACGAGGCCGAACTCGCTGACGTTCAGGAAGCTGCAGCGCGCCGGGTCCGCCGCCACGACGACCTCCAGGGCCGCCTCCACCTTCGCCTTCGCCGCCGGCTCCTCCATGTCGATGAAGTCGATGACGATGAGGCCGCCGATGTCGCGGAGGCGGAGCTGCTCGGCGATGACCTCGACCGCCTCGAGGTTCACCTTGAGCGACGTCTCCTCGAGGTCCCGCCCGCCGGTGAAGCGGCCGCTGTTGACGTCGATCGCGGTCAGCGCCTCGGTGTGGTCGATGATGATGTAGCCGCCCGAGGGGAGCCGGACCTTGCGCCCCAGCGCCTGCGTGAGGCGGCGCTCCATCCCGGTCGCCTCGAAGAGCGGGACGGCGTCGCTGTACAGCTCCAGCTTCCCCTCCATGCGGGGCATGAAGCGGGCGATGAAGTCGGCGACGCGGCGGTGGTCGCCGGCGTCATCGACGATGAGCCGGTCCAGCCCCGCCGAGAGCAGGTCGCGCGAGGTCCGGAGGACGAGGTCGAGCTCGGTGTGGAGCGGCGCGGGCGTGCCCGAGCGGGCGATGTCGGACCGGAGGCCGGCCCACACCTCGCGGAGGAAGTCGATGTCGGCGGCGAGGATCTCCTCGGACCGCCCCTCGCACACCGTCCGCACGATGAACCCCTCCTCGGGGCGGCGGAGCGACTCGACGAGGTCCCGGAGGCGCTCCCGCTCGTCGGGGTCGGTGATGCGGCGGCTCACGCCGACGTGGTTGCTGGTGGGGAGGTAGACGAGGAACCGGCCGGGGAGCGCCAGCTGCGTCGTCAGGCGCGCGCCCTTCGTCCCGAGCGGCTCCTTGCTCACCTGGACGACCAGCTCCTGGCCGGCCCGGAGGACCTGCTCGATGCGGGGCTTGTCCTTGCGGGAGCGGGCGCCGGGGGGGATGGGGCGGAGCGTCGTCTCGGGGTCGCGGGGGTCGCCGGACGGCGGCGGGGTGATCGACTCGGCCGCGTTCTCGGGCCAGTCCAGCTCGACCTCGTTGCCGGGACCGCCGCCGACGAGGCTGCGGGCCTCGATGATCGTCGGCTCCTCGCCGCGGCCCCCACCGGGGTTGGATTGGATCAGGCCGAGGTCGCGGGCCACCTCCGGAGAGACCTCGAGGTCGGCGTCGCTGGCCGCGCTCGTTGTCGCCGCCGCCTCGGCCTGGTCGGCGAGGTGGATGTCGCCGACATACAGGAACGCCGCCCGCTCCAGCCCGACGTCCACGAACGCCGACTGCATCCCCGGCACGACCCGCACGACGCGGCCCTTGTAGATGTTCCCCACGATGCCGCGATCGCGGTCCCGCTCGACGTAGAACGCCGCCGGCGAGCCGTCGTTGACGAGCGCGACGCGCACCTCCCCCGCGGTCCGGTTGACCAGCAGGGCGTTGCGGACCGGGAGCTTCACCGAGATGGCTGGACCTCCTCCTCCTCCGGGCGGCCGGGCGCGCCGTCGAAGCGCGTGGCGAGGCGCACCGTAGACCAACCGCGCACGCCGTTGGCGGCGTCGGCCCCGAAGATGCCCAGGAGGACGTCCCGGAGGCGCGCGCCGACGCCCGCCGCGGGCAGCCGCAGCTCCCACCCGCCGTCCTCCCGGGGGGCGACGACCAGCGGGGCCGCCTTCAGGTCGACCGTGACCGTCTTCTTCTTCTTCGTCACCTCGACGGGCCACGTGTCGGCGGCGAGGAACGCGGCGAGGCGGTCCGCGACGTCGCGGCGGGCCTCGGGCGGGCCCTCGATCCGATAGACGTAGCCGCTGATCCGGGCCGCCACGGGCTTCTCCCGGAGCGGCACCTCGCGCCACTGCAGCAGGGGCAGCCCCTCGGGCAGCGCGGCCGCCAGCGCCTCGCCGAAGGCGACCACGTCGATCGGCCGCTTCAGCTCGACGTCGGCCCACTCCGACGCGGACGCCATGCCGGTCGGCAGCGGCGGCCCGAAGCTCATCCGCATCTGGGGCCGGAAGCCGAGCCCCCACACGACGGGCGCGTCGATGCGGCGCAGCGCGCGGCGGAAGGCGCCCATCACGTCGAGGTTGGACAGCCACACCGCGGGGCCCGTCTTGCCGAACCGGAGCTCGACCTTGGTCCGGAGCTCGGCGGGGAGGCGGACGTCGAACACGGTCGCGAGGTCGACGCCCTCGAGGCTGCTGTGCTGGCGCTTCGACGCGTCGTGCCCGCGCGGGACCCTGGCGGCGCCGCTCGCGCGCGCGCGCGGGTGACCCGCGGACGCGGCGCGGGCCTCGTAGGCGGCGCGGCTGGCGCGGGCGGGGGCGGACCCCGGCGCCATCCCCTGGGGGGGCACCGCGTCGGCCACGCCGGTCCCCTTCTTGGCGGGAGGGCGGGGCATGGCCACGAACTGCGGGTCGTCCTTCTTGCGGCCGCGGTCGTAGGGCTTGCGGACGCGGTGGAGCTGCCGGGTGCCGTCGACCGTGCCGGGGTCGTAGACGCGGTTGTGGACGACCTCGTGGTCGCAGACGCCGCAGTCGTAGCAGGGCTCGGTCGTGCAGTCGGGGACGAAGCCGGCCTCCAGGGTGTCCATCCAGTCGTCCCACAGCCACTCGGGCTTGATGCCGATGTCGACGGGCTCCCAGGGGAACACCTCGGCCGCGTCGCGCCGACGCTGGTTGTAGAAGGCGGGGTCGAGGCCGGTCTCGGCGAACGCGGCGTGCCACGCGTCCTCGCTGAAGTGCTCCTGCCAGCCGTCCATGCGCGCGCCGCGCTCGTAGGCCCGGATCAGCGCCTCGCCGGTGCGCCGGTCGCCGCGGGAGAAGACGCCCTCCATCACCGAGGAGCGGGACTCGTGGTAGCGGAACCCGAGCTTCGCGCGGCGCAGCTCGTCCTTGAGGAACGCCTGCTTGGCGCGGATCTCGTCCAGCGTGATCTGCCGCGCCCACTGGAACGGCGTGTGCGACTTCGGCACGAAGCTGCTGACGGAGACGGTGATGTTGGCCTGGCGGTTGTGGCGCTTCGCCCGGGACAGGCAGCGGGCGCCGAGGTCGACCATGGCCTCGAGGTCGGACTGCTGCTCCGTGGGGATGCCGAGCATGAAGTAGAACTTCAGGCCCCGCCAGCCGCGCGCGAACACCTCGCCGACCATGTCGATGAGGACGTCCTCGTCGATGACCTTGTTGATGACGGCGCGGAGGCGGTCGCTGGCGGCCTCGGGGGCCACCGTGAACGACGTTTTCCGGACCCGGTCGATCTGGTCCATGATCCCCGGCGACAGCGTCTCCAGGCGCATCGACGGGAGGCTGATGCCGGAGCGCTTCGTCTCGTGCTCGTCCATCAGCGCCGTCAGCAGCGGCTCCATGCAGTTGTAGTCGCCGGCCGACAGGCTGAGCAGCGAGTACTCCTCCTGGCCGGTGGCGGCCAGCCCCTCGCGGACCAGGCGCGCGATCGTCTCCGGGGAGCGCTGGCGCTCGGGCCGGTAGATGTAGCCGGCCTGGCAGAAGCGGCAGCCGCGCATGCAGCCGCGCTGGATCTCGACCCCGACGCGGTCGTGGACGACGCGCATGAAGGGGACGGGGGTGTCGGTGACGTACGGCGCCGCGTCGAGGTCGGTGACGATCGCCTTGCGGACGCGGGCGGGCAGCCCCGGGGCGGGCTCGACGGCGGCGACGCGGCCGTCGTCCAGGTAGTGCGCCGTGTAGAGCGACGGGACGTAGACGCCGGGGACCTCGGTCAGCATCCGGTAGAGGTCGGCGCGGGGCTTGCCGGACGCCCTCCACTCCTCGACCTTCCGCACGACGCGGACGATGGTCTCCTCGCCGTCGCCGAGGCAGACGGCGTCGAGGACGTCGGCCAGGGGCTCGGGGTTGAAGGCGCAGGGGCCGCCGGCGACGACGACGGGGTGGTCGGCGGTCCGGTCCTTCGACCGCAGGGGGACGCCGCCGAGGTCGAGGACCTGGAGCAGGTTGGAGTAGCTGAGCTCGTACTGGAGGGTGAACCCGAGGACGTGGAGGTCGCGGACGGGGACGCGGTTCTCGAGGGTCCGCAGGGGGAGCCCCCGGCCGCGCATCTGGGCCTCCATGTCCGGCGCGACGGCGTAGACGCGCTCGGCGGCGACGTCGTCGAGGCCGTTGAGGACGGAGTAGAGGATCTTGAGCCCGATGTGGCTCATCCCGATCTCGTAGAGGTCGGGGTAGCAGAGGCCGACGACGGAGCGGACGGAGGCGAGGTCCTTGCGCGTCTGCCCGACCTCGCCGCCGAGGTAGCGGGTGGGCTTGCCGACGCGGGCGAGGATCTCGGGGTCCAGCTCGGGGGAGTCCCCGCCGAAGGCGCGCTGCGACGGCACGAAGGTGGACGGGTCGACCATGGGGGAGTCTCCGGCTCGGGCGCGGCGTCAGTCGCTGTCGGTCCGGTCGGCCGTCCCCTCCCCCGAGGCGACGTCGCCGGATCCCGCGGATCGAGCGGGCGGACAGTAAGGGCAGCCCGGGGAGCAGTCAAGGTCATTAGAATGCGGGCGGTTTTGCTGATCGGGAGGACGATCGAGAGCCCCGTCGGGGAGCTCGCCGTGGGAGTGACGGAGCGCGGGCTGCGCTTGGTCGAGTTCGAGGGACGTCGGGCCTGGGAGATCGAGCCCGGGGCGTCCGCGATCCTGGACCGGGCGTGCCGCGAGCTGGACGACTACTTCGCGGGGCGGCGGCGGACGTTCGAGGTGCCGCTGGACCTGGAGGGGACGGACTTCCAGCGGAGGGTCTGGGACCGGCTGCGCGCGATCCCGTGGGGCCGGACGATCTCGTACGGCGAGCTGGCGGCGGACGTCGGCAGCGTGGCACGCGCGGTCGGCGCGGCGAACGGCGCGAACCACGTCGCCGTCATCGTCCCCTGCCACCGCGTCGTCGCCGCGGACGGGTCGCTCCACGGCTACGGCGGCGGCCTCGCGGCGAAGCGCTGGCTCCTGGACCACGAGTCGGCCCAGGGTTCGCTGCTCTGATCAGTAATGCGGGGGCAGGTCCTGGTCGGCGGGGGGCAGGTCGCCCTGCGGGTTGGACCGGTCCTCGAGCAGCTGCTTCAGCTGCCGCTCCAGCGCGGCGATGCGCGCTTCGTAGCCGGCGACGAAGTCCTGGAGGCGTTGGACGTCGGCGCGGCGCTCCTCGGAGCGGATCTCGAGCTCGGTGACGCGGTCTTCGGTCGAGGACGACATGCCCCCAGCCTAAACGGACCGTCTTGCTTCTGGGTCCACCGGACGGCGAGGCGGGGGCGTTCCTGGCGCCGTGGGCGCCGAGGGCGCGATGCCCTGCATCGTAACCGAGGTCCCGCGGATGCCAGGGGCGTTCCCGGCCGCCGCACGGATGGGCCTCGGAAGCGTGACGTTTCGTTTGGCCGGACAGGGTTACTGGATGACGACGTCGTCCGTGATCGGCGGGTTCGGGAGGTCCGGGTTGTAGACGCCGACGTGGATCTCGGCCTCGATCGAGGACTGCTCGTCGCTGACGGCCACGGCGATCAGCTGCTCGCCGATGTCGGCGGTGCAGGCGATGTCGGTGCGGCCGTACGCGCTGTCGGCCTTGAGCAGCCAGGGGCGGACCGTGTCGCCGTCGAGGTAGACGTCCATGACGGTGACGTCGCCGATGCAGCCGCCGAGCGCGGCGCTGATGAGGACGAGCGACTCGTCCTCGAGCAGCTCCGCCTGGAGCGCGTCGATCTCGTCCCGGGCGTCGGCGCCGGCCTCGGGGCAGGCGACGAGGAAGGCGTCGACGGAGGCCTCGTCGGTGAGGAGGTGGGCGGCGTCCGTGAACGCGCCGCAGAAGAAGCTGGGGGCGTCCGCGATGACCGCGAACGCGATCGTGTCCCCCTCGGGCGGGGGCCCTCCGGAGTTGTCGACGTTGGGCGGGCAGCCCACCAGGAGGGCGAGGGCTGAGGCGGCGGCGAACGTGCGGAAGGAACGGATCATGAGGATCTCCGGGTTGTTGATTCGGACCGACACGAAGCGATCTCCGGGCCAGCCCCACCGGGTCCTGATCGACCCGACCGCGATCGGCGCCTACCGCATTGCCACCTTCTTCAGCAGCTCGCTGTCCGCCAGGTCCTGCGGCGAGACGGCGACGTCGTCGGGCACTCCCGCCGGCCACCGTCGCTGCATCAGCGCCGCCACCGTGGGGTGCGTCAGGTCGAACGACGCCAGCGCGCGCGGCTCGCTCAGCTCGATCCCGAGGCCGCGGTCGTACGCCTTCCAGATCAGCTCCGAGCAGTAGATCAGGTCGTCGTCCCAGCCGAAGTAGGCGTCGTAGTCGCGGCCCACGAACTCCTTCGCCGCGGCCGTCAGCCGCTCGGCCTGCCCGTCCGTCAGCGGCTCCGTCGGCCGGTACGCGGCGTAGCGACCGTCCACGCCGCGGGCGAGGAACTCCTTCAGCGGGACGATCCGGACCGGCTGCACCGCCTCGATCACCGCCCACTCGCCGTCGGCGCGGACGACGAGCCCGACGTGGCTCCACTTCGACTTCGTGGCGAGCTCGATCGCGGCGGACTGCGACGACGTCGAGGAGTGGAAGACGACGTCGCCGACGACGGGCGCCCAGGGTTCGTCGGACGCGGCGGAGCAGGCGAAGAGGAGGACGGCGACAGCGGCGACGGCCGCGGGGAGGGTCCGGGTCATGCCGAGGGGACCCGCCGAACCCGCCGATCCTTCCGGACGAAGGCCAGCGCCCGATCCGTGACAGATTCGCCTCTGGGGTCATGCATCAGTCCGCCAGCCACCAGTCGAGGAGGTCGGTCCGCTCGTCCGCAGAGATCCCGTGGCCGCCGGGGTAGAGCTCGTAGGTGACGTCGAAGCCGAGCGCCTCGAGCTGGTCGGCGTAGCCCTGGAGCTCGGCCGGGGGGCGGGCCGTGTCGTCCTCCCCCGTCGACAGCCACGCCCGCGCGAGGTTGTCGCCGAACGCGCCCGCGAACATGCCGCCGTGGAGGATGCCGAAGTGGGTGAAGCGGTCGTCGTTCGTCGCCAGGTACGGCGCCGAGCTGGCGCCGCCGCTGTGGCCCGCCGCCAGCGTGCGCTCCTCGTGGGGGCGGAAGTCGTGGTCGCCGACGACCTCGTCGAAGCACTCCTGCGCGTACGTCAGGTCCGGCGTCACCTCGCCGGGGTCGGTCCCCACCTCCCACGTGTAGTCGCCGGACGGCGAGACGCGCGAGTCCGGGGCGACGATGGCGAACCCCCGGGCCCGCGCCTCGTCCACGAACTGGTCCCGGATCGCAGCGCCGTCGCTGCCCGTCGCGTGGAAGAGGAGCAGCACCGGGAGGCGCTCCTGGGACTGGTGCTCGGGAACGAAGTACGCGCCGTGGCGGCCGGCCTCGTTGGTGGCGTCGAGCTCCCCCTGGTCCTCGGGCCACGGCTCACCGTCGTCGTCGTCGTCGGCTCCCGTCGCGTCGTCGTCGTCCGCGGCGGTGGCGTCGTCGTCGTCGTCGCCGGGGAGCTCGGGAGCGGGGGACGGGCAGGCCGCGAGGATGACCAACAGGAACGTCGGCAGGACGAATCGGTGCATCGGACGACGGTAGCAGCGCCTCGCCTCGCTAGACTCCGCGCCCATGCCCCGGGCTCCGATCGCCGCCGTCGTCGTCGCCACGAGTCTCCTCGTCCCGGGGGCGGTGAGCGACGTCCGCGCCGAGGACACAGCCGAGCCGCCCGCTCCCGCCGAGGACGCCCCCGCCGAGGACGCCCCCGCCGAGGACGCCGCCGCCGCGGACGCTCCCCCCGACCCCGACGCCCCGTCCACCATCGCGATCGTCTACGAAGGCGCGACGGGGGGCCTGAGCGGCGCGACCACGGACCTGTCCGCCGACGCCGTCGTCGCCGCCGCCCTCGGCGACGACTGGTCCCGCCGCGCCGCCGGGTGGGGGGCGTTCCTCCAGGACGGGCGGTGGCTCCTCCAGGCCGACGGGGCCGTCGCGTCGTTCCGGAACCAGCTCGCCCCCGACGTCACCTTCGCGGGGGACTTCGCCGAGGGCCGGGCGCTCCTCGCCGACGACTACGCCGTCTTCGTCCACCCCCCCGACGACGCGCTCGTCGACCGCCTCCAGGCCGCCCTCGCAGCGGACCCGCTCCACGCCCGCCCCGTCTTCGACACCGTCCGCCTCCGCCCCCTCGCGGACGACCGCGGGGTCCTCGCCCGGGGGACCGCCGCCGCGGCCGCGCCCGTCGAAGGGGCCCAGGACCCCGACCGCTGGGAGGCCCGCCTCCGGACGACCTTCGCAGGCCCCGACGGCGCCGTCGTCTACGTCGTCAGCCGCCTCCAGGGGGAGGGCGCGCGGCGGTTCGCCATCGTCGACGGCTGGGACCGCGACGACCGCCTCTACCTCGCCGCGGGCGAGTCGATCGAGGGCCGCTCCTTCCTCGCGGGCCAGGGCACGTCGCTGCAGCGCCCCCACACGTGGGCCGCGTGGCAGGCGCTGGGGCTGGACGCGCTGGCCGTCGGGGGCGCCGAGCTGGTCCCCGGGATCGCCGCGCTCAAGGAGGAGGCCGCCGCCCACGACGTCACGCTCCTGTCGGTCAACCTCGTCGACGGCGACGGCAACCGGGTGTTCGACGGCTGGTCGATCGAGGAGGTCGCTTCGAAGCGCGTGGCGCTGATCGGGTGGACCGACCCCGCCGCCCTGGTGACGCTCCCGCCCGACGTCCGCCTCGACCTCCGGGCCCGCGGCGAGGCGGCCGTCCACGACGCGGTCGCCGAGCTCCGGAAGCTGGACGCCCCGCCCGACCTGGTCGTGCTCTTCGGGGTCGGCGCGCGCGAGCTGGCGGGGCACCTCCCGGGCGTCACGATCGTGCTCGGCGACTTCACCACCCGCCTCCGCCTGGCCCCCGAGATCGAGGTCGGCGAGCAGGCGCTGCTGAACCACGTCCTCGCCCCCGCGGGGGGGACCGCGCCGGTGCTGGTGTCCCGCCTGGGACCGCAGTACGTCGGCCGCGTCGAGCTCGAGCTGGACGGCTGGTCGATGACGCGCCTCCGCCACCAGCGGGTCCGCGTGGACGAGTCGCTCCCCGCGGATCCGGAGCGCGTGGCGGCGGTGCAGCTCGTCCGTCAGGGCGTCTACGCGGCGCTGGAGGACGAGCTCGTCCCGGACCTCGCGACGCTGGCGTGGCCGAAGCGGCGGGGGCAGCCGGCGCCGCCGTCGGACCTGGACGAGGGGGCGTTCGTGCGGGTCGCGGCGAACCTGCTGATGGACCGGACGGGCGCGGACCTGGCGCTGCTCCGTCCCCTCCCCTTGCCGGTGGACGTCCCCGGGCCGACGCAGTCGCTGTTCGTGGACGCGAGCCTCGCGGTGGCGGACGAGGTCTCGGTGATCGAGCTGACGGGGGCGCAGCTCAAGCGGCTGTGGGCCGTGGTCACGCCGGTCCCGCCGGCGCCGGGGACGGCGGGCGGGGGCGCGCCGGCGGAGGCGAACGGGCTGTGGGGGTGGACGGCGGGGGTGGTCAAGAGCGGCGCCGCGGTGACGGTCCGGGGGCGGGCGGTGCAGGACACGGACGTGCTGTACGTGGCGACGACGAGCTTCTTCGACCAGGACCCGGCGGTGACGGCGATCGTGGGGAAGGCGCGGGTGTGGCGGCACTTCGCGGGGGACGGCTGGCGGCGGGCGCGGACGGGCGCGCGGGCGGGGGCGGCGTGGCCGCTGCACGAGCTGGTCAAGGACGGGCTGGTGCGGCTGCGGGACGGGGACGGGGACGCGGCGGCGACCCGACCGGCGCCGGACGGGGCGGTCCGGGCGGCCTACGCGCGGCGGCTGGCGCCGCTGGCGATCGACCGGTCGGGGACGCGCGACGGGCGGCTGACGATCGAGCTGGACGGGATCGCGTTCCAGCTCACGGCGAGCCGGGGGTTCGGGGACCGGGAGGGGTACGCGAACTCGCAGGAGACGCGGGTCAACCAGGCGAACAGCTTCTCGACGAGCCTGCGGGGGCGGTTCGCGCTGGTGTGGGACAACCGCATCGGGACGCTGACGGCGTACACGCGGGGGGCGTTCGGGCTGACGCGGCTGGCGGCGGCGGACGAAATGGAGGAGCCGCCCGAGCCGACGGAGCTGGAGGACGACCTCGAGGCGGGGGCGATCGGGGCGGTCCGGCTGGTCAAGCTGCCGGCGCCGAAGGGGGCGACGGTGCCGCTGTCGATGTTCCTCCAGAGCGCGTTCGACACGGAGTTCACGCCGGGCGACGACGGGGAGGGGGGGAAGCTCCCGCGGCAGCGGATCCTCCGGACGACGGCGGGCGCGACGTTCGGCAAGTTCGGGATCTTCCGGGAGGCGAAGGCGGGCACGTTCATCGAGTACGACTTCAGCGCGGAGGTCGGTCCGGTGGCGCCGGGGGTGTCGCTGTTCGGGAAGCTGGAGCACAAGTTCGGCCCCTTCAAGACGACGGGGATCGCGGACTTCAAGGGCTACTTCCCGACCCCCGTGGACACGGACACGGACCTCGCCTTCACGCTCCAGCTCCGCGCCGACGTCGGCGGGATCCCGTTCGCGCGGGTGGTGCCGGGGCTGGCGATCGGGGGGTTCGTGGACGCGCTGCTGTTCCAGGGGAAGCTGGAGACGAACGATCAGGTCGGCATGCACGTGCTGGTGGGAGCGTCGCTCACGTACGACGCGGATCTGAGGCCGCCGCTGCGGCTGCGCTGATCGGACCTACAATGGGTCCATGGGCTACCCGGCCAAGAAGAACGCGACGTACCAGGACGTCCTCGACGCCCCGCCGCACATGGTGGCGGAGATCCTCGATGGCGACCTGTCGCTCCAACCCCGTCCGGCGGCGCCCCACGCGTTCGCAGCGAGCGGGATGGGCTTCGATCTCGGCAACCCCTTCCAGCGCGGGCGGGGCGGACCGGGAGGCTGGTGGATCGTCTTCGAGCCGGAGCTGCATCTCGACTCCGACGTGGTCGTCCCCGACCTCGCCGGGTGGCGCCAGGAGCGGATGCCCGTCTTCCCGGACGGGAACTGGTTCGACGTCGTACCGGACTGGGTGTGCGAGGTCCCGTCCCCGTCGACGCGGCGGATCGACCTCGTCCAGAAGGCGCGTATCTACGCCCGAAGGGGCGTCCCCTGGCTGTGGTTCGTGGACCCCCTGGACCGCATCGTCGAGGTCCGCCGCCTGCTCGAGGGGCGGTGGGTGGTCGAAGCGACGGTGGACGACGAGGAGGCGCACCGCCTGCCCCCGTTCGACGCGATCGAGCTGACCCCCGCGGACTGGTTCCCGCCGGCGGCGAGCGAGGGTGGCTGAGCCGGAGCGGCATCAGGGGAGAGGCAGCAGGTAGGCGCTCGGCGCAGGGCCCCCGACCCCCCCCACGAGGACCTCGCCGACACCGTCTCCGTCGACGTCCTCGAGTGCACACAGCGACACGCCGGCTTCGGTACCAGGCGCGCCCACGAGGGCGTACGGAGCGCCGTCGAGGTGCGACGCGCCCGGCAGATTGCCGGTCAGGACGACCGAAACGCGGCCGTCGCCCACGGGGAACGTGTCGGCCCCCGGCGCGCCGATGAGGATCTCGTCGCGGGAGTCACCGTCCAGGTCGGGGAGGAGCGCGAGGGATCTCCCCGCCCAGTCGCCCGGATCACCAGGCAGGTCGACCACCGCGTCGCCGGGCGCGAACGCGCCCCCACCCTCGAGGTCCGCCCCCGAGAAGACCAGCACCCCGCCGGCAGACGTCGGACCGGGCGGCGCGTGGAGGACCAGATCGGCCGTGCCGTCGCCGTCTACGTCGCTCCCGCCCACAGCGCCGTGCCAGCCCGCAAACCCGCCATCGAAGGTGGCGTGGGCGGCCTCGACCGACAGACTCCCCCCGCCGGCGAGCACCGCACCCGACCAGAGCGTCACCTCCGGCGCCAGCCACGCGAGGACGACGACGTCGCTGACGCCGTCGCCGGTCACGTCCCCGACGACGGACATGCTCTCTCCGAAAGTCCCGGCCGGTGCCGATGAGGAGAACGACGTGGCGGCCTCATCGGCCTCGACGACGGGTCCTGCGGAGTCGAGATCGGCGCCGCCCCAGAGGTAGGCCCTGCCCGTCACCGCCGACCCGGGGGCCGTCGCGACGAGCTCGTCCGCGCCGTCGCCGTCAAGGTCGGGCATGACGGCGACAGCGGTCCCCAGATGCCAGCCGTCCTCGCCGAGGAGCATCACGTCGGCGTCGCTGAAGGCCCACGTCCCGCCCCCGGCCAGGGTCGTCCCCCAGAAGACCCCGACGGCGCCTGCGCTGGCGCCGCCCTGGTCGTTGTACCGGGCGCCGACGATGAGGTCCGAGAGGCCATCTCCGTCGAGATCACCCGCGAGGTCGATGTCCGAGCCCACGAGATCGATGTCCTCCTCGCCGATGATGACGACCGCAGCCGCCGCTGCGGCCGAGGTCGTGGTCCCCGAAGCGACGGACGAGGTGCCCGTATACACATAGACGGCGCCGCGATTGAGCCCTCCGGTCGGCTCCCAGTACGGCGCGGCCACGGCGAAGTCGGGCCTGCCGTCGCCATCGACGTCCCCCCCGCATGCGAGAACCAAGCCGTAACCGGAGGCGGCAGGACCGGCGAGGACCTGCGCCCCGAACCCCAGGCCGGTCCCGCTGGTGCCGTCGCAGTCCTCGTCGAGGGTGTCCGTCGCGTCCTCCCAGATCCCCGGGTGTCGGGCCGGGTCGGACTCGTCGCAGTCGCCCGCGCAGGGGGACCAGCCGTCGGCGTCGGCGTCGACCAGCGGGCTCATCGCCGGATCTGCGTCGTCGCAGTCGCCCGCGCACTCCGACGCCCCGTCGCCGTCGTCGTCGATCTCCTCGTCGAGGTCGTCGCCGCAGTCGGAGTCGATGCCGTCGTCGCAGATGTCCTCGGCGTCGGGCGCGACGGCGGCGTCGGCGTCGTCGCAGTCCGGCACGCATGCGGTGCACGGGGGGTCCCACTCGTCCCACCAGGGACCGCAGACCTCCTCGCAGACGGCGCCGCAGCCCGTGAACCCGTCCCCGTCCCCGTCGGCCGGGGTCGCGTTGGCGTCGGCGTCGTCGCAGTCGGCGTCGGGCGCGTCCGGCGGCGCGTTGCCCGGGAAACCGTCACCGTCGGCGTCGAGCCCGTCGACGCCGTCGCAGTTCAGGTCCAGCCCGTCTCCGTACAGGTCCCCGACCCCGGGCGCCACCCCGGCGACGCCGTCGTCGCAGTCGCCGTCGCACTCCGAGAAGCCGTCGGCGTCGGCGTCGAGACCGCCGGCCGCCGCGTCTCCGTCGTCACAGTCTGCGCAGGCGATCCACCCGTCGCCGTCGCCGTCCAGCTCGTTCGCGGGGACGACGCCGTCGCAGTCCTGGTCGACGCCGTCGCAGACCTCGGGCGCACCCGGGTAGACGGTGGCGTCGGCCAGGTCGCAATCCGCGCCGCACGCGTCGAAGCCGTCGCCGTCGTCATCCACGGGGGCGCGCTCGGGATCGGTGTCGTCGCAGTCGCCGTCGCAGCCCGCGAACCCGTCGAGGTCGCCGTCGAACGGGCCCACGAGGGCGTCGAAGTCGTCGCAGTCCCCCTCGCACGGGGCAAACCCGTCGCCGTCGAGATCGTACTCCTGCAGCGCGGGCGCGCCGTCGCAGTTCTGGTCGACGCCGTCGCACGCTTCGAGAGCGTCGGGGTGGACGTCGGGGTCGAGGTCGTCGCAGTCGCCGGCGCAGGTGGTGTGGCCGTCCTCGTCCGCGTCGAACGGTCCCTCGGTCGGGTCGAAGTCGTCGCAGTCGCCCTCGCAGGGCGTGACCCCGTCGGCGTCGATGTCCTGCTCCTCGAGGGGGAGGCTGCCGTCGCAATCGTCGTCCTCGCGGTTGCAGACCTCGACGGCGCCGGGGTTGCGAAGGGCGCGATCGTCGTCGCAGTCCCCGGCGCAGATCGACCAGCCGTCCAGGTCGCCGTCGACCGGGATCTGGTCGGCGTTGAAGTCGTTGCAGTCGGCCTCGCAGGGGCGGAAGCCGTCGCCGTCGCGGTCGAGCTCGGCGTCGGGGACGAGGTCGTCGCAGTCGTCGTCCAGCCCGTTGCAGGCCTCCTCGGCCCCCGGGAAGCGGGAGGCGTCTCGGTCCGCGCAGTCAACGTCCGCCGCGAAGCCGTCGCCGTCGTCGTCCCGCGCCGGAGGGCAGCCGGCCAGGACCAACCCCAGAAGAACGGCGGCGATCGGGCCTCCCCTCCTCACCCTCTCAGCGTAGCCGGTCGAACCCACGGGTCTGCAACGGCCGCCTCCTTCTCATGCGAGGAGCGTCCAGGCGGAGAGGCTGCGGGCGTAGGAGCGGCCGCACTCGACGTCGGCGAAGGGGTCGCGGCGGGCGCCGTCGTAGCGGGCGCGGGCGGCGGCCACGAGGTGGTCGGACAGCGCGGTCTCGCCGAACATCCTCAGGTGGGCGGCGACCTGGTACTCGACGCCGGTCCAGACCTCGTCGCAGAAGCCGATCGGGAAGTCGGGGCGGCCGCCGTCGGGCCAAGTGCAGTTGACGAGGCCGCCCTCGCCGGCGACCGCGAAGACGCGCTGGGCGTGGTGGTGGTCCTTCAGGTCGTCGCGGAAGTTGTGGGCGACGATCGAGCGGAGGGCGGTGAGGGTGTGGTCGGGGTCGAGGACGTCGCCCAGGCCGGCGACCTTGGCGAACCAGGCGCCCGCGAGCTGGTCGGCCAGGCAACCGCCCCCGAGCTGGTAGCGGAGCGGCTCGTCCGGTGGGCCGGCCGGAAACTGGAGGCTCGGGACGGGGAGCGAGGGGCGGGCGGCGGGCGGGCGCCCCGAAGGCGGGTTCCCGAACGGGGCGGGGTGGGTCTGCGGGTCGGGGTGGGGGCGGATCTGCTGGACGTAGAAGCGGCCGTTCCAGAGGTGTGCGTCGACCCAGGCGGCGCCGCGGGTGGCGAGATCGGTGCACGTCGCCGCGAAGTCGGGCTCGCCGAGGGCGGTCGCCATGGCGGCGGCGGCGCGGAGGGCGCCGAGGTACCAGCCGGCCGTCAGGGGGTTGGGGCCGTGGAGGTCGACGTCGTAGGTGCAGTGCTGGACGCCCTCCATGACGCCGTCGCGGTCGGCGTCCCAGCAGGTCCAGGCGTAGGCGAGGGCGCGGCGGACGGCGGGCCAGCGGGGGCGGAGCCAGGCGAGCCCGTCACGGGCAGAGGGGGGAGCGACGTCGGCGAGGGGGGCGCCGCCGAGGGAGGTTCGGAACGCGCGCACCACGAGCGCCATCTGGCCGTCGGCGGCGGGGGCGTCGCCGCCCTCGCGGAAGGGGACGGCGCCGTCGTCGCGCATGCGGGCGAGGGCCTGGTCGATCGCGGAGCGCTCCATCGCCGGGAACAGGTCGCCCAGCGCGGGGGCGGCGTAGGCCCAGACGTGCAGGCAGGTGCCGCCGCAGGAGCCGCCGGTCGGGAGCCACCCCTCGTACGCGTCGAACGGGAGCGCCCGGGTGACGGTCGGGGAGCGGAGCACGGCGAGGGTGTGGGCGACGGCCTCGCGGGCGGGGGGCGGCAGGGCGGCGGAGGCGAGGCGGGCGGCCAGGCGGGCGGCAAACGCGGAGGTGAACAGCTCGGATCGGTCGACGGCGGCGGCGGCGGCGGGATCGACGGGCCCGCCCTCGCCTCCGGCCGGGGCGGCGGATGCTGCCGGGGCGGCGGCGGGGGTGCTCTCTTCGCTCAGCGGGTGTTTCGGTTTCTCAGGCAAACCGAAATCGTCGCTGAGGGGCCTCAGGAGAGGTTTCGGTTCGTCTGGCAAACCGAAACCGTCGCTGAGGCGGAGCACGATGCGCGTCGGCTCGGGCTCGGGATCGGGGGCCTGCAGGACGACCTGCGCGGCGCCCGGGGCTTCGCCCTGCCCGAGGACCGCGCGCCACGCCGCGGCGAGGTCGGCGAACAGGGGACGGGGCGGCGGCCACGACGAGCCGACGGGGGCGAGCGGGGCGGCGACGGCCACGCCGGAGGGGGGGAAGACGTACAGCGCCACCGGACCGGGTTCGCAGCACGTCACCTCCACGTCGAACACCGCCGCGGGCGCCGACGAGGCGGCGGCGGCGCCGGGGACGAACGGGCTCCACGCCCTCAGCGCGAGGTCGACGGGAAAGTCGGGATCGGCGAAGCGGAGCACGGCGACGGGGAAGCGTGATTCGAAGGACATCTCCGCGAACCCGGGCAGCCCGAGCAGCTTCGCGCGGACGTCTTCGCCGCTGCCGTCGCCGCCGAGGTCGTCGGGAAGGAGCGACGCGCGCAGGACCCGAGCCTGACCCCCGACGGAGACGGCGAGGAACCCCACCGGCGGCCCGCGGTTCTCGTGCTCGTGCTCGTTGTGGGCGCCGTCCTGGCGCCCATCCTGCGGACGCGCCGCCTCCGGCGGC
>CAYFOA010000146.1:0-19578 GCA_964344575.1 uncultured Rickettsiales bacterium
TCGGGCCGGCGTCGGGGCGTCGGTCGGGGCGGCGGGACGCGGCGGGGCCGGGGGAGGGCCGGCGGAGCGGCTTGGCGGTCCGGACGGCGTCGTGGACGATGCGTGTGTCGAGCCCCAGGTGGCCCGCGACGACGCCGACGTAGTGCCTCCGCGCGGTCGGGGGGAGGTCCTTCAGGAGCGGCGCGATCTCGCCCAGCGCCTCCTCCCGGGCGAAGGGGTCCGACGCGACGCCGGCGACGCGGTGGTCGAGGAAGGCGTCGAGGAGGGGGCGGGTCTGCTCGAGGAGCTCGCGCATGGCGTCGCCGCCGCGCTCGCGGACGTAGTCGTCGGGGTCCTTGCCGTCGGGGACGGTGAGGAACTGGGGCCACAGGCCTTGGGCGAGGGCCATCTGGAGGGCCCGCCAGGCGGCGCGCTGGCCGGCCTCGTCGGCGTCGAAGAGGAGGACGACGTTGCGGGTCTGGCGGCGGAGCTCGGCGAGCTGGCATTCGGTGAGGGCGGTGCCGCAGGGGGCGACGGCGAACCCGAGGCCGGCGCGGTCGAGGCCGAGGACGTCGAAGTAGCCCTCCACGACGAGGACCTTGTCGGCCTTGTGGATGGCGGTGCGGGCGGCGTGGAGGCCGTAGAGGGCGCCGGACTTGGAGTAGACGGGGGACTCGGGGGAGTTGATGTACTTGGCGTCGTCGTCGCCGAGGGTGCGGCCTCCGAAGGCGACGACCTTCCCGCTGCGGGTGCAGATGGGGAACATGAGGCGGTTGCGGAAGCGGTCGTAGTAGCCGGGGCCCTGGCGGCGGGACAGGACGAGGCCGGCCTCCTCGGCGACGCGGGCGTCGATGCCCTTGCTCCGGAGGTGGTTGGCGAGGCCGTCCCAGGCGTCGGGGGCGACGCCGATGCGGAAGCGCTTGGCCTGGTCCTCGGAGACCTCGCGACGGGCGAGCTCGGCGCGACCGGCGGCGCCGGCGTCGGTGTGGAGGACGGACTGGAAGAAGGCGCAGGCGACCTCGTTGGCGTGGTAGAGGGCGTCGCGGTGGCGGGCGCGGGCCTGTTCCTGGGGGTCCAGATCCTCCTGGGGGAGGGGGATGCCGGCGCGCTCGGCGAGCTCGGTGACGGCCTCGACGAAGCCGACGCCGTCCATCTCGCGGACGAAGGAGATGGCGTCGCCGCCCTTGCCGCAGCCGAAGCACTTGTAGGCCTTGCGGACCTCGGAGACCTTGAAGGAGGGGGACTTCTCGTTGTGGAACGGGCAGCAGCCCCACCAGTCGGTCCCCTTGCGCGTGAGCTTCACGTAGCGCGCGACGAGGTCGACGATCTGGGTGGCGTCGGCGAGCTCGCGGATGAAGGAGTCGCTGAAGCGGGGCACGGGGAGATCCTGGAACGAAAACGCCCGCGACGAAAGCGTCGCGGGCGTCCTCGTGTCGTTTTGTGGACGGACGTCTAGCGACGCCTGCGACCACCCATCTTGCGAAGCTTCTTCATCGCGCGCTTGCGGGCCGCGAGGGCCTTCTTCTTCTTGCGCACCGAGGGCTTCTCGTAGTGCTGGCGACGGCGCACCTCCTTGAGGACGCCGGCTCGCTCCACCTGGCGGCGGAAACGGCGAAGGGCCCGCTCGAAGGGCTCGCCGTCACGAACTCGGACACCGGTCATACGAATCACCTCCTAAGGGCGCAGCTGCGCGGCTCATGCAGGGTCATGCCCTGGAGCGCCGCGGAACGTAGGGGATCGTCCCCCCGATCGCAAGCGCGTAACCTCCGCCCGTGGACGAACAGAAGCTCATCGCCCGGCTCCGGGCCATCGAGGCGCTCGCTGCCGGGGCGTCGATCGACGGGGAGCGGGACGCCGCCGCGCGGGCCGCCGAACGCGTACGTGAACGCCTCGCCGAGCTGCGCGCGTCCGATCCCGTCATCGAGCACCGCTTCGCCATCCCCGATCCGTGGTCGCAGAAGCTGTTCGTCGCCCTCGCCCGCCGCTACGGCCTCGAGCCCTACCGCCGGCCCCGGCAGAAGCTGCAGACCGTCATGCTCGACGTCCCGAGGACCTTCGTCGACGACATCCTCTGGCCCCGGTTCACCGAAGCCAACGCCCTCCTCCGCCGGCACCTCGCCGACGTCAGCGACCGCGTCATCGCCGAAGCCCTCGGCGAGCGCAGCGACGTACCCTTGCTCGGATGACCCCGCCCGAACACCTCCGCGGCCCCGAGGCCTACGGCTCCTCGCACACGAACGACGCGTAGAGCACCTCCCCCTCCTGCGCCGTGAACGACGGCGGCGGCGTCCCCTCTGGCGCGTCGAACGAGCGGCACTCCGGGCCGTCGAAGCCCGTCCCGAGCGTGATCTCCACCGCCCCCGGGTCCACGCCCAGGAACCACACCGTCGACTCCTGCCCCAACACCGTCGTCTGCCCCTCCTCCCACGTCTCCTCCAGCGACAGCCCCCCGACGTACGCGTGCGTGAACTCCCGGTCCAGATCCACCCACACCCCCTCCAGCAGGATCGACTGCCCCGTCGGCGTCCGCCCCCGGACCCGCACCGAGACCACCGCCCCCGTGCCGTCGCCCCACCCGTCCAGGCCGTCGAACACCGACGCCGGGAAGGCGCTCCGGGTCATCGACAGGTCGTCCTCCCAGGCCACCGCCCGCCACCGCACCGGCAGCAGCCCCTCCGCCTCCCCCGTCACCTCGAACGGGGCGCGCGGCGGCAGCGTGAACGTCCCGCTCCCCTCGCTGTCGGTCCACACCCACTCCGTCGCCCACGACAGCGTCGCCCCCTCCACCGGCAGCCCCGACGTCCCGTCGAACAGCGCGAACCGCGCCTCCACCCAGCCCGACGTCTCCACATCGGGATCGTCCGCCGCCTCGGCCCCGTCCTCCCGCGCGCACGCGGCGAGGGGGTCGGCCCGCCCGTCGCAGTCGTTGTCCACCCCGTCGCCGCACACCTCGGCGGCGTCCGGATGCACCGCCGGGTCGTCGTCGTCGCAGTCGTCCCCCCCGTCGCAGCCGAACACGAATCCGTCGAGGTCCCGGTCGAACGGCTCGTCGACCAACCCGTCGCAGTCGTTGTCCCCGCCGTCGCAGATCTCCGGTCCCGAGGGCACGCACGGCGGCGTCGCGGGGCAGCCCGAAGCGAGCGCCCACCACCCCGCGGCGGCGGCCGCGCCCGCGCCCCTCAGGGCGTGCCGAAGACCTGCACCCACCACCACGTCTCCCCGTCGTCGTGCGCGCCCATGCCGGCCTCGACCGACCCGGGGTCCATCAGGCTCTCGCAGTGCCCCGACGTGCTCGCCACCAGCCCCGCCACCGTCTCGATCGCGGTCGGTCGCCCCTCGCTGATGTTCTCCGACACCACCCGCCCCGCGTACCCCGCCTCCTCCGCCCGCTCCAGCGGCGACACCCCCTCCGGCGTCAGGTGGTCGAAGTACTGCCGGAACGACATGTCCACCGCGTGCGACCGCGCCGCGCACCGCAGCGCCTCGTTCATCGTCAGCGCCGGCGCCGGCGCGACCTCCACTTCGTTGCACGTCTCCCCCGCGGCGCGCCGGGCGTTGACCTCCTCCAGCATCTGCTCCTCGTCCGGAGCCATCGACGCCGACCAGCCCCCGGCCTCCGGGTCGTCGCAATCCAGCACCACCCGCCCGCCCGCCGGAGAGCAGGCCGCCAGGACCGCGCCCGCGATGATCAGCAGCCTCCCCATGAGCGCCAGTGAACCCCGCCCCCGCGCGCCCTCCAAAGGGTCGGACGCGGCCCGATTCAGCTGACGCGCTCCACCCTCGCCCCCAGCGCCGCCAGCTTCTCCTCGATCGTCTCGTAGCCGCGATCGAGGTGGTAGATGCGGAGGACTTCGGTCGTGCCCTTCGCCGCGAGGCCGGCGATCACCAGCGTCGCGCTCGCGCGGAGGTCCGTCGCCATCACCTGCGCCCCCGTCAGCTCGGGGACGCCGCGCACGAACGCCGTGTTGCCGCGCGTCTTGATGTCCGCCCCCATCCGGCCCAGCTCGGGGACGTGCATGAAGCGGTTCTCGAACACGTTCTCCGTGATCGTGCAGCTCCCCGTGCTCCGCGCCATCAGGGCCATGAACTGGGCCTGCAGATCCGTGGGGAAGCCGGGGTGCGGGGACGTGTCCACGTCGACCGCGTGGAGCTCCCCGTGGTGCCGCACGCGGAGGCCGTCGCCGCCCTCCCGCCGGACCTCGACGCCCGCCATCGCCATCTTGCTGATCACCGCGTCCAGGTCCCGCAGCCGCGCCCCCCGGAGGAGCACGTCTCCGTGCGTCAGCGCCGCCGCCGCCATGTACGTCCCCGCCTCGATCCGGTCCGGCATCACCGAGTGGTCCATCGGCCCGAGCGCGTCGACCCCCTCGACCTCGATGATCGACGTCCCGTCCCCCCGGATGTGCGCCCCCATCGTCCGGAGCGCGTCCGCGAGGTCGACGATCTCCGGCTCCCGCGCGCAGTTCTCCAGGATCGTCTTCCCCCGCGCCAGCGTCGCCGCCATCAGCAGGTTCTCGGTGCCGCCGACGGTCACCAGGTCGAAGACGACCCGCGCCCCCTTCAGGCCCCCCTCCGGCGCCCGCGCGTCGATGTAGCCGCCCTTCAGGTCGATCGTCGCGCCCAGCTTCTCCAGCCCCTGGAGGTGCTGGTCGATCGGACGCGAGCCGATCGCGCACCCCCCCGGCAGCGACACCCGCGCGTGCCCCGTCCGCGCCAGGATCGGACCCAGGCACAGCGTCGACGCCCGCATCTTCCGGACGAGGTCGTAGGGCGCCGTGTCCGACAGCAGCGTCCCGCAGTCCAGGATCGACGCCCCCTCGGCGTCCTTCCGGATCCCCACGCCGAGCTCGATGAGCAGCGTGAACGTCGTCCGGATGTCCACCAGCTTGGGCAGGTTCGCGATCCGCGACGGCCCCTCGTGCAGCAGCGACGCGAAGAGGATCGGCAGCGCCGCGTTCTTCGCCCCCGAGATCGGCACCTCCCCCTGCAGCGGGGTGCCTCCCTGGATCACCAGCTTGTCCATCTCGTCCTCGGCGTGGGGTGTCCGGTCAACCCGCGGGGGCCGCGAGCTGTTCCACCACGACGGCGGTGACGTGCCGCATGTCGACCAGCTCGATGGCCAGCCGCTCGCAGTACTCGAAGATCCGCTCGTCCCGGTAGAACTCGCCGAACGCGATGCGCTTGATGCCGCCGTTCGCGATCAGCCGGAAGCAACCCCAGCACGGCGACGCCGTCACGTAGATCGACGCCTCCTCCAGCCGCACGCCGTTGCGCGCCGCCTGCGAGATCGCGTTCGCCTCCGCGTGCACCGTCCGGACGCAGTGGCCGTCCTCCATCATGTGGCCGACGTCGTCGCAGTGCTCCAGCCCCCGGATCGAGCCGTTGTAGCCCGTCGACAGGATCGTCTTGTCGCGCACGATCACGGCGCCCACGTGCTTGCGGTCGCAGGTGGCGCGGGTGGCCACCTGGTACGCGATCGTCATGAAGTACTCGTCCCAGCTCAGTCGGCTCATGGCGGCGCAGATCTATCACGCCAGCGAGGCGATCGCCTCCGCCACCCGCGCCGCCGCCTCGCGGACCCGATCGAGCAGCTTGCCGCCCCCCTCCAGCCGCCCCGAGCGCGCGCTCTGGCAGAGGTCGTCCGCCGCCGCCATCAGCTCCTGCGCCCCCAGCGCCCCGGCGGCCGACTTGAGGTGGTGGGCGGCGTGGACGACCGCGTCCGGCTGTCCCTCCTCCAGCGCCCTCTCCATCGCCGCGAGGTCCCCCGTCACCGTCTGGTGGAAGAGGGTCAGGGTGTCCTTCAGCAGCCCCGGCTGGTGCTCCTCCAGCAGCGCCAGGTCCTCGACGCTCCCCGGCGCGAGCACCGGCGGCGGGCCGAGGGCGTACTCCCCCGTGGCGAGCGACCGGTCGCGCCCGTGGACCGCCTCCGTGATGGCGTTGAGGAGGTCGTCCCGCGCGAACGGCTTGACCACGTAGTCGTCCATCCCGGCGGCCAGGCAGGTCTCCCGGTCCCCCTTCAGGGCCCGCGCCGTGACCCCGATGATCGGCGTCCGCCGCCGGCTCAGCGTCTTCTCCCGCTCGCGGATCCGCTGCGTCGCCTGGATCCCGTCCAGCCCCGGCATCTGCCAGTCCATGAGGACGACGTCGAACTGCTCCAGCCCCAGCCGCGCCACCGCGTCGGCGCCGTCGACCTCCTCCTCCACCGTCGCCCCGACCCGCTCCAGGAGCTTCCGCGCGAGCAGCCGGTTGAGCTCGTTGTCGTCGACCACGAGGACCCGCATCCCGTCGAGCCGCTCCACGAAGAGCACCGACCCCGAGCTCGACTCGTCCGCCTCGCCCCACACCGGGTGGAGCTCGAAGTAGAACCGGCTCCCTTCCCCGGGCGTGCTCTCCACCGCGAGCCGGCCCCCCATCATCGCCGTCAGCTGCGACGCGATCGCCAGCCCCAGCCCCGTCCCCCCGAAGCGGCGGGTCGTGTCCGACGAGGCCTGCGTGAACGCTTCGAAGAGCTCCCGCTGGTCCTCGGCGGCGATGCCGATGCCCGTGTCGATCACCTCGAAGCGGACGTGCGTCCGGCCGGCCTCGCGGCCCAGCTCGCGGACGCGCATGGTGACCGACCCCTCCGACGTGAACTTGATCGCGTTGCTGAGGAGGTTCGAGAGGATCTGCCGGAGGCGGACGGGGTCGCCGATCACCCGCGGCGGCAGCGCCGGGTCCACCTCGGAGCGGAGCTCCAGCCCCCGGCGCGCGGCCTCGCTCCCGAAGAGCCGGATCTCGTCGCGGATCGTCCGCGTCAGGTCGAACGAGATCTCCTCCAGCTCCAGCCGGCCGGCGTCGATCTTGCTGAAGTCGAGGACGTCGTTGACGACCGCGAGGAGGTCCCGGCCCGCGTCCCGCACCGACGCTGCGTACTGCTGCTCGTCGCCGTCCAGGTCGCCCTGGAGGAGGAGATCCGTCATCCCCAGGACGGCGTTCAGCGGCGTCCGGATCTCGTGGGACATCGTCGCCAGGAAGCGCGCCCGCGCCGTCCCCGCCGCCTCCGCCTCGGCGCGCGCCTCCTGCAGCGCCGCCGTCCGCTCGTCCACCAGCCCCCGCACCCGCTCGGCGCGGCCCACCGTCGACAGGAGCAGCGTCTGCAGCAGCCCCGCGAGGAGGAGGCTCATCGCCAGCAGCGCCCACGGACCCCACGACCGGTTGGCCGCCATCCACGCCGCCGTGGGCGCGAACGTCAGCCGCCAGCTCCGGCCCCCGACCTCCAGCTCCCGGACCTCGTCGATCCCCGACGGCGCCGGCTCCCCCCCGACGCGGGCGATCGGCTCGTCCCCGGCGTCCAGATCGGCCAGCGTCGTCACGAACGCGGGATCCCGGGGGAGGCTCCCCTTCAACAGCGCCCCGACCTTGAACACCCCGCACGCGTACCCTCGCAGCCGGCCGCTCGTCCGGACCGGCAGGAGCAGGAGCAGGCCTCGCTGGCTCTCGTCGCGCTCCTGGACCAGGTGGATCGGCGCCGTCGCCACCGCCCGGTCGCCCTTGGCCGCCTCCACCAGGGCCGCCCGACGGGCCGGCTCGGCGCCGAGGTCGAGCCCCAGCGCCGCGACGACGTACGCGTCCAGCGATCGGTCGCGCTCCCCGCCCGGGCCGTGGATCGCGAAGCCCGGGTGGCCCCGCTCGTGGGCCGCGGCCTCGAACTCCTCCCGCCGGTCCGGAGGGACGATCGCGACCCACTCCAGCGCCTGCGTCGCGACCCCGCGGGACAGCGCGTCCGCCGTGAACGCCAGGAACGCCTCCTCCGTGACGCCCCCGCCGGACGCCTCGAAGAACGACCGGATCCCCTCCAGCGCCTCCTCGCCCTGGCGGACGTGGGTCACGAGCCGGTCGTGGACCGGCAGCGTCTCGGCCTGGAAGCGGTCCTCCACCTCCGCCTGCTCCACCGCGCTGACGGCCACGTAGCCGAGGACGCAGGTCGCGAGGACCAGCGCCAGGGGGAGGGCGACGGGGAGGGCGCGCCGGCGCCACCGGTCCGCCGGCTCGCCGAGGAGGACGAACGTAAGGGGCGTCGCGACGAGGACCCCGATGGCGTCGCCGACCCACCACGTCGCCCAGTGGAAGGAGGCCTCCTCCCCGGGGACGACCCCCGCCGCGACCAGCGTGCCGACGCCGACGCTCGCCGAGACGAGGCAGCTCCCCGGCGCGACGACCCCCGCGAAGGAGACGATGTCCCGTCCCGAGTCGAGCGTCCCCGGCCAGGTGCAGAGCTTCCGGAACAGCCACGCCCCGACGAACGCGTGGAGCGCCGCCCCGAGCGCGATGACGGCGGGGACGGGCGCGGCGGCGAGGAGCGCGGCGGGGGCGAGCGCGCCGGCGGACGCGCTCAGGTTGACCGCGAACGAGCCCAGCCAGACCCCAGGGAGGACGCGGGGACCCCACGCGATCGCGGCCGCCACCGCGATCCCCGCGGCGGGCCAGACGGGGCTCGCGTACCCCGGCGGGATGGCCAGCAGCAGCGCCGCCCGCCCCGCCACGAAGTACGCCGCAGCGACGATCAGCGCGCGGCCGGCGCTACCCATCGCGCTCCTCCGCGCGCGGTCCGTGGTCGACGTACCAGCGGAGCTTGTTGACCACGCCGCGGAGGAAGTGGACCTCCGTGTCCGTCAGCTCCCCCCGCAGCAGCGCCTGCCGGATCGTCGCGAGCGACTGGTCCCGGTTCCGGCCGCGGAAGAACTCGATCCGGTCCAGCAGCGCCGCGATCTGCTCGGTCGCCCCCTGGACCTGGTCCATTGGCACCGGCTGCCGGCTCCGGTACCGCGTCGGCCGCCGCTTCAGCCCCCCCTTGCGCTGCGCCACCTCCCAGCCGAGGAGCAGCACCGCCTGGGACAGGTTGAGGCTGCTGTGCTCGGGGCCGGTGGGGATGTGGCAGAGGTGCGTCGCCCACTTCAGCTCCTCCTGGAGGAGGCCGCGGTCCTCGCTGCCGAACATCAACGCCGTCGCCTCGCCCGCCTCGCCCCGCTCCAGCAGCAGCTCCGCCGCCTGCGCCGGCCCGAGGACCTTCCACGCCTTCCAGCTCCGGGGCCGGGCCGTGCAGGCGACGACGGTGGTGCAGTCGCCGACCGCCGCGCCGATCTCGTCGTGCCGCTGCATGGACTCCAATATCGACGCCGCGCCCTTCGCCATGAGGGTGACCTCGCGCTCGTTGCGGTACTGCGGATCGACCAGCCGGAGGTCGGTCAGCCCCATGTTCGCCATCGCGCGCGCCGACGCCCCGACGTTGCCGCCGTACAGCGACCTCACGAGGACGACGCGGGGGACGCTCAGGCTACTTGAACCAGTTCCAGGGGAGGAGCAGCGCGAGGCAGCCCGGCTCGTCGGACGCGGCCGGCGTCTTCGCCGCGGTCTGCACCGGCGGCGACGCGGCCGGCGAGGGCTCGGCGGGCTTCGACGTCGGCGGGGCCGGCGGCGGCGCGGCGGGCTTCGACGTCGGCGCGGCCGGCTCTTGCGGCGGCGGCGGCGGCGCCTTGGGCGCCTCCACGGAGATCCCCTTCTTCTTCTTCGCCGCCGGCTTGGGCGGCTCGGCGGCCTTCGGGGGTGGCGCGGGCGCCTCGCTCTTGAGGTCCTTGGGCGGCTGCGGCGCGGAGCCGGGCCCGAAGTCCGCGGTCCGCTCCACCGCCTCGTGCTCGCCGGCGTCCTTGACGTTCTTCTGCGCGTCTTCCTCGGCCTTGAGCCGCTTCTTCTCGGCGGCGTCCTTGTCCATCAGCTGGCCGCCGCGGCTCTCCGTGGACAGGTCGATCCGCGCCGCGCGCGTCCCCTTCTTGAGCTTCAGGCGGACCTCGACGGGCTCGCCCGTCTCCTTGTCCTTCGCCGTCAGCGTCAGGATCCCCTCGGAGTCGATGTTCAGCCAGACGTCGACCTTGACCTTGCCCCGCGGCATCTGCCGGATGCCCGTGAAGACGAACGTCCCCAGCAGCTCGTTCTCCACCGCGACCTCGGAGTCGCCCTGGTAGATCTTGAGCATGATCGTCTTCTGGTTGTCCTTGCTGTTGGTCAGCGTCAACCGGCGGACGTGGGGGATGGGGCAGTTCTTGGGGAAGAGCGGCAGGAAGCTGCGGTCCACCTTGGCGATGCCGATGGGCATCGGGAGGACGTCGAGCAGCGTCACCTTCTGCGACCCCGCGTGGGTCAGGCTGTGCGCCATGATCGCGGCGCCGACGGCCACCGCCTCGTCGGGGTGGACGCCCTTGCAGGGGTCCCGGTCGAAGTAGTCGCGGACGCTCTTCTGCACCAGCGGCATGCGGCTCTGGCCGCCCACGAGCAGCACCTCGTCGATGTCCGGCGGCTGCATCTGGGCCTCGTCGAAGATCCGCTCGCAGGTCGTCACGGTCCGCTGGACGAGGTCGCCGGTGATCTCCTGCAGCTCGTCCCGCGTCATCTGCAGATCGAGGTTGAGGATCCCCTTCGGCCCGCGGGCGATGAACGGCACCTCGATGTTGGTCTGCGCGGTCGTCGAGAGCGTGATCTTCGCCCGCTCGGCCGCCTCCCGGAGGCGCTGGATGGCGACGCGGTCGAAGCTCAGATCGACCCCCGTCTCCCCCATGAACTTCTCCATCACGTGGCCCATCACGCGATCGTCGAAGTCGATGCCGCCGAGGAACGTGTCACCGCCGGTCGCCACCACCTCGAAGACCTTGTCGCGGATCTCGATGATGGAGATGTCGAACGTGCCGCCGCCGAGGTCGTACACGGCGAGGCGCTGGCGGAGGTTCTTGCCGAGGCCGTAGGCGAGCGCCGCGGCGGTCGGCTCGTTGAGGATGCGGAGGACGTTGAGGTCGGCGAGCTTGCCCGCGCGGCGGACCGCCTGGCGCTGCTTGTCGTTGAAGTACGCCGGGACCGTGATGACCGCGTTGGTCACCTCCTCCTTGAGGTACTCCTCGGCGACTTCCTTGATCTTGCGGAGGATCTGCCCCGACACCTCGCGGAGGTCGAACACCTGGTCCTTGACCTTGATCAGGACCTCGCCCTCGCCGCCCTCCTCCATGTTGTAGGTGAAGAGCTGGCGGATCTTCTCGACCTGGGGCGAGTGGAAGTTCCGACCGATGAGGCGCTTCGGCGCGAAGACGGTGTCCTGGGGGTTCAGCGCGGCCTGCTTCTTCGCGTCGTGGCCGACGAGCATGCGCCCGCCTTCGTCGATCGCGAACAGCGAGGGGATCGTGTACGACCCGCCCCGGTACATGATGATCTTCGGCTGATTGCCTTCGATGACCGCGGCGCACGAATTCGTGGTCCCGAGGTCGATGCCGATGGCTCGTCCCATGAGTCTCCGCTTTCGGGGAACGCCGAGCTTTCCTGGCAAGCTCGATGCAAACCCAAGTATCCCGGCTCGGATCGGGCGGTGTCAATCGGGGGACGGGTCTTCCGTCTCCTTCAAAAGCACCTGGATCTCCTCGATGACGCGATCGCTCGCCGAGACCACCCGGAACAGGGCCGTGTCGGTCTCCGCGCTGTCGCCCCGGACGGGGATGCGTCCGAAGCGTTCGAGGAGGAACCCCGCCAGCGTCTCGTAGTCGCCCTCGGGGATGCGGACGTCGAGCTCCTCGTTGAGGTGGTCGACCTCCGTCCGCGCCGACACCAGGTACTCGCGCTCGCCGCGGCGCCGGATCTCGTCCTTGTCCTCGTCGAACTCGTCTTCGATCTCGCCGACGATCTCCTCGAGGATGTCCTCGACCGTCAGCATCCCCTCGGCGCCGCCGTACTCGTCGACCACGATCGCGATGCCGAGCCGGTGCCGCTGCAGCTCCTCCATCAGCGACTCGACCTTCTGCGTCGGGGGGACGTACATCACCGGCCGCTTCAGCGCGGCCACCCGCTGGTCGTGGTCCGCGGCGCACAGCACGTCCATCGCGTGCACGACGCCGACGATGTCGTCGACCCGCTCGTGGAAGATCGGGAGGCGCGTGTGGCCGCTCTCGGCGAACAGGGCGACGGCCTCGTCCAGCGTCGAGGCCTCGTCGATGGCCTGGACGTCGATCAGGGGCACCATCGTCTCCTTCGCCGTCACCTCGGGGAAGTCGAAGATGCGGGCGATGATCTTCCGCTCCTCGTCGTCGATCTCCTCGCCCTCGCCGACGTTCAGCATCAGCCGCAGCTCGTCCCGCGAGACCGCCATCGCGCCCGTCGTGTCGGCGCCCACGGCCCGCAGGAAGCCCTTGGTGACGGCCCGCACCAGCGTCACGAGGGGGAAGAGCGCGAGCGACAGGGCGTTGAGGGGGTAGATGACGATCGGCGCGAGGCGGCGGCTGTAGCGGCGCGCGATCGACTTCGGCAGCAGCTCGCCGAAGATCAGGATGAGCGGCGACAGCGTGACGACGGTGAGGATCGTGCGGAGGTGCTCGGTGCCCTCGCCGAGGAGGTTGCCGAGCACCAGCCCGAGGATCGTGGCGTTGCTGACGGTGCAGACGTTCGTGCCGATCAGCGTGGTCGTGAGGATGCGCTCGGGCTCGTCGAAGAAGCGGGCGAGCATCGCCACGCCGCGGCCGCCCTTGTCGCGCTGGGCCCGGATGTCCAGCTTGTCGACGCTCACGAGCGCGATCTCGCTGCCCGAGAAGAAGCCCTCCAGCGCGATGAGCGCCGCGATGATGGGGATGGCGACGTCGGGGGTCACGACTTCTTCGTCCCGCCGCCGCGCCGGCGCGCCGTGATCCACGTCAGGCGAGTGCCCTCGAGGCCGGAGACGCGGTAGGTCCAGCCGTCGTCCCGCACCTGCTCCCCCTTGCTCGGCAGCCGCCCGAAGAGGTGAAAGATGTAGCCCGCGACCGTGTTGTAGGAGTCGCCCTCGGGGATGGGCGGCGTCAGCGTCCGGTTCCACTCGCTGACCTCGAGCCGCGCGGGCACCCGGTACAGCCCCTCGGCGATGCGCTCGGGGGACGGCGCGTCGGGGCGCTGCTCGATCTCCTCCACGGGGACGAACAGCTGCTCGAGGATGTCCTGCAGGGTGACGATGCCGAGCAGCTCGCCGTGCTCGTCCAGCACGACGGCCATGTGCCCGCGCTCGACCTGGAACTCGTTGAGGAGCTCGTCGCAGGGCTTGCCGGGGGGGACGAAGTAGGCGGGCTGGACGAGGTCGTCGAGGCTGCCCTTGCCCAGCGGCTTCTTGCCGAAGAGGTACGGCAGCAGCTCCTTGGTCATGAGGATGCCGCGGATCTGGTCGGAGTCGCCCGCGTACACCGGCACGCGGCTGTAGCGGGAGGCCCGGATCTGGTCGACGAGCTCGTCCAGCGACGCGCCCCGGGGCAGCGCCACGACCTCGTTGCGGGGCGTCATGATCCGGCTGACCGGCGTGTCCGACAGGTCGAAGACGCGGTGGATGAGCTCGGCCTCCTCCGCGTCCAGCACCCCCTCGCGCTCGCCGAGCCGCACCAGCGCCTTGAACTGGGCCTCCTTCAGCGCGTCGGGGAACGGGTCGTCCTGCTCGACGCCGAACAGCCGCAGGATCCCGTCGACGATGGCGTTGGCGACGGCCCGCAGGGGGGCCGCGATCACGCCGAACACGCGCAGGGGGCGGGCGACGAAGCGGGCCCACGTCAGGCCCAGGCGGACCGCCAGCGCCTTGGGCGCGATCTCGCCGAAGAGCAGCAGCAGCGGCGTGACGAGCAAGATGTTGACCCACCACGGGACCGACTCCCACTGCTGCGCGTCGGCCACCGCGAGCACGGCCGCGAGGCCGACGGCGCTCAGGCCGATGTTCACCAGCTCGTTGCCCAGCAGGATCGTCGCGAGGAGGCGGCGGGGCTGCTCGAGCAGGCGCCGGACGGCGACGGCGGACGGCGACGACTCCTCCTCCTCGAGCTTCTCCAGCTCGTACCGGTCGAGGCTGAAGAGCGCGGACTCGGAGCCGCTGAAGAACGCCGAGCAGGCGAGCAGCAGGAGGAGGACGAGCAGGTAGGGGAGGGCGACCGTCAGCATCCGTGGTCGAACCCCCTGCGGTCGGGGAGGGGCGAGCCGTCCGCGAACCGGACGACGCCGGCGCCGCCGGCGGCCTCGACGGCGCCGATGCGGAAGAAGCCGTCCAGGGGGACGGGGGAGGTGACCAGCAGCTCCCAGTCCTCCCCCCCGGCGAGGCTGAAGGACTCGTCGATCCCGGGGACGCGGACGCGGTCGCGGTCGATCACGAGGTCGACGCCGGAGGCGCGCGCGACGTGGCCGGCGTCGGCGAGGAGGCCGTCGCTGACGTCGATCCCGGCGTTCGCGTCCGCGAGGGCGGGGAGGAGGTCGAGGCGGGCGCGGGGGCGAGGCCACGCGGCGGCCTCGTCGCCGGCGAGCAGGGCCGCGGTGGCGGCGGCCGACGCGCCGAGGGGGCCGCTGAGGTAGACGCCGTCCCCGGGGCGGGCGCCGGAGCGGCGCAGGGGGCCCCCGGGAGCGGCCCGGCCGAGCGCCGTGATCGAGATGACGGCGGGGCCGGGGGAGCCGGTCGTGTCGCCGCCGACGATCGTCGTCCCCGCTTCGGCGGCGGCCTCCCCGATCCCCGCCATCACGCCGTCCGCCCACGCGTCGAAGGCGGCCACGGACAGCGCCACGAGGAGCCCCACGGGGCGGGCCCGGGAGGCGGCGAGGTCGCTCAGGCCGGCGGTCGCGGCGCGGTGGCCGAGGATCTGCGGCGTCGCCCACGTCCGCCGGAAGTGGACCTCCTCGACGAGGGTGTCGACGGTGACGGCGAACCCCTGCACCCAGGCGACGTCGTCACCGATGCCTTCCGTCGGCAGCGCGGCTGCCCAGCGTGCGATCGAAGCGTGTTCGCCGGGCTCGGGCTCGGGTTCGGGGTCGGGTTGCATCCAGGTCTTGTCAGAGGCCCGGGGACTATAGCCGGGACTGCGGCCGGATCCGCGGCCCCAGCCCCTCCCGCGCCACCCACGCGACGCAGTGGTCGACGAAGGCGCGCACCGCGGGCTTGAGGAGGCGCCGGTCGGGGTAGACGATCGAGACCTCGGTGTCGGTCCCCACGACGTCGGGGAGGACCGCCTCCAGCGTCCCCTCGGAGAGCTCCCGCACGACGAAGAGGTGGGGGAGCATCGCGATCCCCTGCCCCCGGACCGCCGCCTGGTGGAGCAGCTCCATGCTGTTCGAGACGAGCGCCCCGCGGACGCGGACCCGGCCCCCGTCCCGGAGCGGCCAGTGCGTCGACGGCCGCTCGCCGCGGGCGAAGCCGACGAGGCAGCGGTGCTGCGCGAGGTCGTCGGGGGACTCGGGCACGCCCGCCCCGGCGAGGTACTCCGGGGCCGCGACGGCCGTCGAGTGCGACCGGAGGAGGCGGCGCGCGATGAGGCTCGGGTCCAGCGACGGGGCCGCGCGCAGGGCGGCGTCGATGTTGGACGCGATGAGGTCCACGTACGCCGTCGTGGCGTGCACCTCCAGCTCGACGTCGGGGTACTCGACCAGGAAGTCGACGAGCATGTCCGCGAACGCGGCGTTCCGAATGGGCGGCAGCGACACCCGGAGCAGCCCCCGCGGCCGGCTCGTGTCCCGCTGCACCGCGACCGTCGCCTGGTCGACGGCGGCGAGGATGGCGCGGGCGTGGGCGTACAGCTCCTCGCCGGAGTCGGTCAGCTGGAGCCGCCGCGTGGTGCGGTGGATCAGGCGGACGCCGAGGCGGTCCTCCAGCCGGGCGAGGCGGCGGCTGACGGTGGCGCGCGGCAGCCCCAGCTCCCCCGCCGCGCCGGACACGCTGCCGAGGTCGGAGATCGCCACGAAGGCGCGCAGCTCGCTGGTCTCGGGGACGTCGGTCATTTGCACTGTTTCCTGTCAGATGATGCCAACTATTGCACAAGTGACACACACGCGAGGCGCTCCTAGGTTGGTCCCCACGAAAGGAAACGAACGATGAACACGAACGCAAAGACCCTCGGCTACTGGGCCACCACCGGCCTCCTCTCCTTCGCGCTGCTCGGCGGCGGCTTCGGCAAGCTGTCCGGCGCCGACCCGATGGTGCAGTCCATGGAGCACCTCGGCTTCCCCGTGTACCTGCTGACGATCCTCGGCTTCTGGTACGTCGCCGCCGTGCCCGCGCTGCTCGCCCCCGGCTTCGCCCGCCTCAAGGAGTGGGCCTACGCCGGCGTGATCTTCGCGATGACGGGCGCCTTCGCCTCGCACGTGCTCGCCGGCGACCCGATCTCGGCGGCGGCGCCGACGGTGGTGCTGGCGGCGCTGGCGGTGACGTCGTACGCGCTCCGCCCCGAGGCCCGGCGCGTCGCGGTGCCGGCGCCGGCGGCGGGCGTCAACGACGTCTCCGTCCGACGCGCCGCGGCGGCCTAGGCGGCGGCCTGGACGGCGGCCTGGGCGGCGCCCTGGGGCGCGGCTACTCCTCCGGCGCGGGCGGGGCGGGCTCGATCGGCTCGCCCCGCTCGTCGACGAGGATCTTCTCGCCGCCCGGCCCCTTCCGGAACCGCTGGATGGTGCCGTCCTCGAGCAGCTCGAGGTGGATCGGCTCCGTCGGCGGCTCCGGATGGACCTGGACGAAGCGGCCCTTCTTGACCTGGAGCACCAGCATCGCGTGCCGCATCTCGCCGTCCGGGCCGAAGCCGCGGGCGCCGACGATCGAGCGCTGCGGGGCGGCCAGGTTCAGCCGGGAGCGGAGGTCGCGCCGCGTCGCCACCCCGCCCGCCACCAGCTCGGCGACGAAGTGCGTGGTGTCGTACGCGATGGCCTCCAGGGCCGTCGGCTCCCCCTCGAAGCGGCCGCGGTACTGGAGCATGAACTCCTGCACCGCGGGGTCGAGGCTGCCGGCGAAGAAGCCGTCCACCAGGAGCGTCCCCTCGGTGTACTTGCCGCCCCGGTCGATGAGGTCGGGGTGGTTGAACGCCGCCGCCCCGATGAGCTGCACGGGGAGGCCGCGCTTGTCGCTCAGCGCGCCGCCCACGTTGATCTGCTCGTAGAGGAACCCCGGCGCCAGCATCGCCCCCGTCTTGTAGTTGTCGGGGACGAACACGGCCTGGAAGTCGATCCCCGGCTCCAGCTCGGTCTGCGGCTCGGACAGCTGGGGGCGGCCGCGGTCGCCGAGCCAGGCGAGCTGCAGATCGGCCTCCGTCGGCGGCTTCTTGACGTAGTGGCGGCCGAGGATGCGGCGGGCCGTCTCGCGGAAGTCCGTCGAGCCGGCGGGGTAGGACTCGACGGCGGCCACGATCGCGCCGCCGGCCGTCGCCTGGTCCCAGAAGCGGGCCGCCATCCGCCCGCCGACCTCGCGATCGGGGTACGCGATGGCGAAGCTGCTCAGCCCCAGGCGGGTGACGGCGTGATCGACCACCGCGTCCACCTGCTCGTCCACCGAGATCAGGGTGTTGAACGCGTTGCGCGGCCCCGCCGCGAGGCCGTGCCGATGCGTCATCATCAGGACGGGGACGCCGACGTCGTCCACGACCGCCGCCACCGCCTCCGCCTCCGCCGAGATGATCGGTCCGACTACGGCGACCGCCTTCTCCACGTCCGCCAGCCGCTTGAGCCCCTCGACCGCGATCTCCGGATCGCCCGTCGTGTCGATGGGGACCAGCTTCAGGTCCGGCAGGTTCAGGTCGCGCTCGTCCCGGGCCCGCTCGACCGCCAGCTCGATCCCCCGCATCGTCAGCTGCCCGACCGCCGCGTACTTGCCCGACAGGGGCAGCAGGACGCCGATCACCATCGCGTTCGTGTCCTCCGGCTCCGCCGCCCACGCGGCCGCCCCGGGGACGAGGTCGATCAAAGGGTGATCGTGGTACAGGTCCGCGAACCGGCGGCGCGCGTCCTCCGTCTCGGCCGACTCGATGAGCTGCCCGGCCTGGTCCATCCGGAGGATCGCGATCAGTCCGCCGACGGCCGTGTCCGACTGCCCCTCCATGATCTCCAGGGTGGCCGCCCCGATCTCGCCCGCGGCGCGTTGGCTGTCGGCGAAGTCCTTGTCGCGGAGGTACAGCCCGCGGTCGAGGAGCAGCCCCTGCGCCTCCAGCGCCTTGGGCCACGCCCCGGCGAAGAGGTGGAGTGCGACCAGCTCCCGGGCCGCCGCCGCCGCGCGGCGCTCGTCGTCGTCGTGGACCGCGACGTTCGTCAGGCTCGGGATCGCGTCGTCGGCCCGCCCCTCCCGCGCGAGGCACGTCGCGATGCGCCACTGCACGTCGTTCAGCCCGACGCGGCCGCCGGCGCTGAGGTAGCCGTCGAGGTGGCGGCGGCAGGCCGTCCACTTCTCGAGGTCCATCGCCGCCTCGCCGGCCAGCTTCTTCGCGTCGAGGAAGTGGACCCCGTCGGGGTACTCGCGGAGGTACTCCTCGGCCGCGTCGAGCGCCTTCTGGGCGGTCGGCGCGTTCTCCACGGCGCGCCACGCCCGCTCCTCCAGCCGCGCCTTCCGGTTGGCGGGGCCGGCCCCGAGCAGGACGCCGGTCAGCGCCAGCAGCGCCAGCAGCGCGGGGACTCGTCTCGTCACGCGTCGTCTCCGTCTCCGGAAGGGTCGGACCGGGTCGCCTCCAGGATCCGCTCGTAGACCGCCCGGATCGGGGACGTCGCCTCGCCGAGGACCCGGTCCAGGTCGAGCAGCTTCTTCTTCGCCTTGTCGTCGAGGTCGTCGGGCATGTCGAGGACCACCTTGCAGAAGAGGTCGCCCCGCCGCTTCGCCCCCTTGTTCAGCCGCGGCAGCCCCTTGCCCTTGAGCGTGATGACGGACCCCGGCTGGGTGCTCGGCGGCAGCCGCACGATCGCGGGCCCCAGCGGCGTCGGGACCTCCAACTCGGCCCCCAACAGCGCCTGCGCGTACGTCACCGGGACGTCGCAGAAGACGTCCAGCCCGCGCCGGCGGAAGTACTCGTGGTCGGCCACGTTGACGACGACGTAGAGGTCGCCCGCGCCGCCGCTCCCCTTGCCCCGGACCTTGAGCTTCGTGCCGGTCTCGACGCCGGGCGGGATCTTGACCCGGAGGTGCTCCGCCTTCGTCCCGCCGTCGCCGTCCTTGCGCTCGAACCGGACCTCCTTCTCGCTCCCCCGGGCCGCCTCCTCCAGCGTCACCGTGACCGTGTACTTGAGGTCCTGTCGTTGCTTCTTGCGGCGGCGACGTCCCCCGAGGATGTCCTTGAAGACGGAGCCGAAGATGTCCCCGAGGTCGAACTCCTCGTGGACCCCGAAGGGGCCCTGGGAGCGGCCGTCCGTGAACACCCGCCCGAACCGGTCGTACTGCGCCCGCCGCACCTGGTCCGAGAGCACCTCGTAGGCCCAGGTGACCTCCTTGAAGCGCTGCGCCGCCGCCGGGTCGTCGGGGTTCAGATCGGGGTGGAACTTCCGCGCCTGGGCGCGGTACGCCTTCTTGAGTTCGTCGTTGGACGCGGAGCGGGCGACGCCCAGGAGCTCGTACAGGTCGGGGGACACGTCGCGCGGGACTATAGGACGTGGCGGCGGGCCGTTCTCGCCCGGAGTAGGATCGCGTCCCCTCCGGAGACGCCATGCCCCGACCGCTCGTCCTCGCCCTGGCCCTCGCCCTCCTCCTCCCCGCCGCGGGGTGCCCCGACCCCGCCCCCGACGACGACGACACGCGGGACGACGACGACGCGAGCGCGGACGACGACGACGCGGCCGCCGACGACGACGACGCCGGCGACGACGACG
>CAYFOA010000147.1:0-19474 GCA_964344575.1 uncultured Rickettsiales bacterium
CGACGGCGACGGCGACGGCGCGCTCGGCTGCGCGGACTGCGACGACGGCGACTCCGCCAACTTCCCCGGCAACCCCGAGGTCTGCGACGGCGTGGACAACGACTGCGCCGGCGGCGTCCCCGCCGACGAGACCGACGGCGACGGCGACGGCGCGCTCGGCTGCGCGGACTGCGACGACGGCGACTCCGCCAACTTCCCCGGCAACCCCGAGGTCTGCGACGGCGTGGACAACGACTGCGCCGGCGGCGTCCCCGCCGACGAGACCGACGGCGACGGCGACGGCGCGCTCGGCTGCGCGGACTGCGACGACGGCGACTCCTCCAACTTCCCCGGCAACCCCGAGGTCTGCGACGGGGCCGACAACGACTGCCAGGCCGGCGCGGACTTCACCACGTCCGACGACGACGGCGGCGGCGAGATCGACTCCGACGGCGACGGCGCCCTCGACTGCGCCGACTGCTCCGACAGCGACGACGGCGTCTTCCCCGGCAACCCCGAGGTGTGCGACGGCGCCGACAACAACTGCCAGGCCGGCGCGGACTTCACCACCTCCGACGACGACGGCGGCGGCGAGGTCGACTCCGACGGCGACGGCGCTCTCGACTGCGCCGACTGCGCCGACGGCGACGACGACAACTACCCCGGCAACGCCGAGGTCTGCGACGGCGCCGACAACGACTGCGCCAACGGCGCGGACTTCACGACGTCCGACGACGACGGCGGCGGCGAGTCCGATTCGGACGGCGACGGCGCCCTCGACTGCGCGGACTGCGCCGACGGAGACGGGGACAACTACCCGGGCAACTCGGAGGTCTGCGACGGCGCCGACAACGACTGCGACGCCGTGGCGGACGACGGCGTCCTCGGCTCGGGCGGGGACTGCGCGGGCTCCAGCTGCCTCGAGATCCGCGACGCCGGCGCGTCGGTAGGCGACGCCGTCTACACCCTCGAGGACATCACCGGCGTGACGTACGACGCGTGGTGCGACATGACCCGCAACGGAGGCGGCTGGACGCTGGTCGCGTCGGTCGTCAACGAGGGCAACCGGTCGTGGGGGACGTACGACGTCTGGACCGACTTCACCACGTTCGGCGATGTCACCACCCGCCAGGCGGCCGACCACAAGTCGACCGCGTTCTTCGACGTCGCCGGCGACGACATGCTCGTCGCCACCGAGGAGTACGCGTTCTCGTTCGACGCCGTCCTCGGGTCCCAGGACATGGCGGCGTTCGTCGCCGCCGAGTACGACAACACGGTCTGCTCGACGACGTTCCTCGCCGACGGGGCCGACTGGTCCGAGGGGCTGACCGAGGACCAGGCCGCCGTCCAGTCGCTCGTCGTCCGGGGCTGGGACAACAACTGCAACTGCTTCCCCGGTTGCAACGAGAACACGATCCTGTCGATGCAGCTGTCGTACTGCTGCTGGGTCAACGGCCTGGGCAACACCCCCGCGGGCCAGGGGACCTGGTCGGGGCACGACAACTCGCTGATGCAGGCGTCGGCGCTGGTCACCGAGTCCTGCACCCCGAGCGCCTACCCGTGCAACGCCAACGGCGTCTGGGTCGCCAACGGGTACAACTGCTACAACACGAGCTGCAAGACGGCCTTCGGGGAGCTTTACGTCCGCTGAGAAGCGTCTATCGTCCGCGGCCATGAAGCACCACGACCGCATCGCCGTCGTCGACTTCGGCGGACAGTACGCCCACCTCATCGCGACGAAGGTCCGCCGCCAGCGCGTCCTCGCCGAGATCCGCCAGCCCGAGGACCCCGTCGAGGCCTTCGAGGGGTTCGCCGGCGTCATCCTGAGCGGCTCCCCGGCCCTCGCGTCGCACGGCGAGGACGACGACTGGAACAAGGCCATCCTCGACCTGCCCGTCCCCGTCCTCGGGTTCTGCTTCGGCCACCAGGAGATCGCCAAGCACTACGGCGGCGAGGTCATCCACGGGGGCCGCGAGTGGGGCGCCGCGCAGATGGAGCTGACGCGGTCGGACCACCCGCTGTTCGACGGCCTCGGCCCCACCGAGCAGGTGTGGATGTCCCACTTCGACTCGGTCACCGCCGTGGGGCCGTCGTTCGAGGAGCTCGGGCGGACGCTGTCGGGGCCCGGCGGGGCCGCCCACCGCTTCGCCGCCATCGGCAGCGACAAGCTCCGCCGCTACGGCTTCCAGTACCACGCCGAGGTCGACGGGACGACCAACGGCGAGGCCATGATCCGCAACTTCGTCGTCCGCATCTGCGGCTGCGAGCCGACCTGGGACATGGACGCCTACATCGACCGCGAGGTGCACCGGATCCGCGAGCAGGTCGGCGACCGGTCCGTCTTCCTGCTGGCGAGCGGCGGCGTCGACTCCACCGTCGCCGCCAAGCTCCTGAGGATGGCCCTCCCCCCCGACCGCCTCCGCCTGCTCCACGTCGACCACGGGCTCATGCGGAAGGACGAGTCGAAGAACGTCCTCGCCATGTTCGACGACCTCGGCCTGGGCGACGTCCTCGAGTTCGTCGACGCGTCCGACGACTTCCTCGCCGCCCTCGACGGCCTCACCGAGCCCGAGGCCAAGCGGCGCGCCATCGGCGACACCTTCATCGACGTCTTCGACCGGGAGGCCCGGCGCCTCGGGATCGGCGACCACCTCCTCGGCCAGGGGACCATCTACCCCGACACCATCGAGACCGGCGGGACGAAGCGCGCCCACACCATCAAGACGCACCACAACCGCGTCCCCATCATCGAGCAGCTCATCGCCGAAGGGCGCGTCGTCGAGCCGCTCGCGGACCTCTACAAGGTCGAGGTCCGGGAGCTCGGCGAGCGCCTCGGGATCCCCCACGACGCCCTGTGGCGCCACCCCTTCCCGGGGCCGGGGCTCGGCGTCCGCCTCCTCTGCTCGCCGGGAGGCGACACGGCGCCGGAGATCCCCCCGACCGCCGGCGGCCTGACCTGCCAGGCGCTCCCGGTGAAGTCGGTCGGCGTCAAGGCGGACCTCCGCTGCTACGAGCACCCCGTCCTGCTGACCGGCGACGTCCCCTGGGACGACGCGATCGAGGTCACCCGCGAGCTGCTCCAGCACCAGCCGGGCATCAACCGCTGCATCTGGAACCTGAGCCGAACCGCGCCGACGTCCCTCGAGTCGCGCGCCGCCGTGATGACCCGCGAGCGCCTCGACCTCCTCCGCGAGGCGGACGCCCTGGTGATGGACGGCCTCCGCCGCCACGGCCTCTACGGCGACATCTGGCAGTGCCCCACCGCGATGATCCCGCTGGCGATGGACGGCGGCGACGAGCTCGTCGTCCTCCGCCCCGTCCACAGCACCCGCGCCATGGTCGCCCACCCCGCCGAGCTCCCCCGCGAGCTGCTGGACGAGCTCAACGCCTCGATCGGCGCCCTCCCCGGCGTCGGCTGCGTCGCCATCGACCTGACGTCCAAGCCCCCCGGCACCATCGAGTGGGAGTGACGATGGGCCGCCCGCGCATCAAGAAGAAGTCCAAGTCGAAGCTGGCCACCCGCAGCGTGCGGCTCTCCAAGGAGGAGGCGCTGCAGCTGATGGGGCTCGTCCGCGCCGGGACCATCGAGGACGGGCAGAAGTGGCTGCGCGCCATGCGCCCCGAGCTGGACGACGTCGCCCGCTACGAGGTCGCGATGCGGTGCGGCGACCCCGAGCGGTGGGGCGGCACCGTCACCGGCTACGACCCCGAGTACGGCGACTACGTCGACGTCAAGATCCCCGTCGGGAAGAAGAGGAAGCGCTGATGTACACCGAGCACGCGATGCAGTTCCTCCGCGAGCTGGAGCTGAACAACAACAAGCCGTGGTGGGACGCCAACAAGCAGCGGTACGAGGACGTCGTGCGGACGCCGAGCCTCCAGCTCATCGAGGCGATGGCGCCGCTCCTCGCCGACATCTCGCCCCACTACCTCGCCATCGCGAAGAAGTCCGGCGGCTCGATGATGCGGCCGTTCCGGGACGTCCGCTTCAGCAAGGACAAGACGCCCTACAAGACGAACATCGGGATCCAGTTCCGCCACCGCAGCGGCAAGGACGTCCACGCCCCCGGCTTCTACTTCCACATCGACCCCGACCGGATCTTCCTCGGCGTCGGCATGTGGCGCCCCGACGGACCGTCGCTGAACGCCATCCGCGGCGCGATCGACGCCGACCCGAAGGGCTTCACGGCCGTCCGCGACGACGCCGCCTTCCGCGGCGCCTACCACTTCGAGGGCGAGAGCCTCAAGCGCCCGCCGCGCGGCTTCGACAAGGACCACCCGCTGATCGAGGACCTCAAGCGCAAGGACCACATCGCCGTGTGCGACCTCGACGAGGACTGGATCCTGGGCGACGACCTCCCCGACCGGCTCGCCGCGAAGTTCGCCCTCGCCGCCGGCTTCAGCCGCTGGCTGTGCGGCGCGATCGATCAGCCGTTCTAGAAGTTCCCGGGGACCTGGAACGCGGTCATCATCTTCGCGTCGCACTCGTTCGTGCGGACGAGCTCGCCGCCGAGCTGCATGACGGCGCCCATCATCGAGGTCCATACCTCCTTGCCGATCAGCGACGCGTACTCGTCGGCCTGGCCGCCGCCGCCGATGTTCGCGGGGAGCTTGTTGTACATGCCGCCGACGGGGCCGCCGTCGCTGCCGTCCTTCAGCATGTACGCGACCGAGGCCTCCACGGACTCGCTGCACGTCGCCGCGTCGAGCTTCTTCTTCGCTCCGTCCTCGGGGTCGGTCAACTCGGTGGTGCAGGTGAGGAGGTAGGCGTCGGCGGCGCACAGGACGCTGGAGACGCGCTTCGTCTGCTGCATCTTCGCCGACCAGTCCTTCTTGGCGTAGAAGTCCGCGGCCAGGGCGGTCCCGGCGACGAGGGTCAGCGAGGCGAGCAGGGCGAACAGAGGCGTGGCGCGGGTCATGCCGCCCCTTATCGGATCACTCCACGCGGTCGTGAGTCGCCTTGCGCCGGAGCACGCGGACCGAGCCGGCGGTCCCGGCGAGCACGCCCGTCGAGCCGCGCCCGAGGTTGGCGGCGTTCCCCTCGTCGGTGTCGAGGTGCATGTCGAGGTGGTAGCTCGCCTTGACCCGGACGATGACGTCGCCGAACACCATGTCGCGCCCGCTGCTGTCGACCGCCACCTCCACGATGTCCCGGTCGCTGACGCCGTAGATCTCGGCGTCCTCCGGGGTCATGTGGATGTGCCGCTGCGACTGGATGACCCCCTCCTTCAGGGTCACCCGGCCGTGCGTCCCCTCCAGCGTCAGGCCGGGCGTGTTGTCGAGGTCGCCGCTGCAGCGGATGGGGGCGTCGAGGCCGAGGTGGAACTCGTCGGTGCGGGAGATCTCCACCTGCGTCTTGCCGCGCGTCGGCCCCACCACCGTCACCCGCTCGATCGACCGCTTCGGGCCGATCAGCGTGACGCGCTGCTGCGCGGCGAACTGCCCCGGCTGGGTCAGCTCCGCCCGGGGCTCCAGCTGGGCGCCGGGGCCGTACAGCGCCTCGACGTGCTCCTGCGTGAGGTGGACGTGGCGGGCGCTGATCGAGATCGGGATCGGCGGCGCCTCGGGGACCTCCGACAGCCCCTGGGCCACGCGCGCGGCGGCCTCCGCGATCGCGTGCTGCTCGTCCGTCGCGACGACGAGGAGGCGGCAGCGGGAGTGGGGCTGCGAGATCTCGGCGACGGGGCGCTCGGGGCCGACGCGGCAGTCGCGGTTGCGGTCCTCGTCCAGCCGCGCCCCGAGGAAGTCCAGCCGCTGCGCGACGCGGTGCCGGACGAGCGCCGAGTTCTCCCCGATGCCCGCGGTGAAGACGATCCCGTCGACCCCGCCCATCACCGCCGCGTAGGCGCCGATGTACTTCCGGAGACGGTGGCAGAAGGCGTGGACGGCGGCCCGGCACCGCTCGTCCCCGTCGGCCGCCCGCTCCTCGATGTCGCGCATGTCGGGGCCGACGCCGGACAGCCCGGCGAGCCCCGACTCGCGGTTGAGGACGCGGTCCAGGCCGTCGAGGTCGAGACCCTCCTCGCGGGCCAGCCAGAGCAGCGCGCCGGGGTCGACGTCGCCGCTGCGGGTCCCCATCACGAGCCCCTCCAGCGGCGTCAGCCCCATCGACGTCTCCACCGACCGGCCGTACTCGATCGCCGCCACGCTGCAGCCGCCCCCGAGGTGGCAGGTGATCAGCCGCAGCTCGCGCAGGTCCGCTCCGAGGTGGGCGGCGGCCCGCCCGGCCACGTACCGGTGCGACGGTCCGTGGAAGCCGTAGCGGCGGATGCCGTGCTTGTCGGCCAGCTCCTGCGGCAGCGCGTACCGCTTCGCCCGGTTCGGCAGCGTCGAGTGGAACGCGGTGTCGAAGACGGCGACGTGGGGGACGTCGGGGAGGAGCTCGCGGGCGGCGGCGATGCCGGCGGCGTTGGCCGGGGTGTGGAGCGGCGCCAGAGGAGCGAGGTCGGCGATGGTCCCGAGGACGGCGTCGTCGATGAGGACGGGCTCGGTGAAGCGGTCCGCGCCGTGGACGACGCGGTGCCCGACGGCGCCGACGGTGACGCCCTCGCCCGCCTCGGCGAGCAGCCCGGGGAGCGCCTCGTGCAGCGCCGTCGCGTGGTCCGGGGGGCCGCCGTCGTCGTCGGGGCCGATCCGCTGGACCTTGGCCCGGGCCGCGGCCGCTCCGGTGCTGACATCGACGATCGCCGCCTTCAGCGACGTGGACCCACAGTTGACGACGAGGACGTGCATGGCGGCGGAGCCTACCCCGCCGGTCACTCGTACGCGATGTCCTCGAAGCGTCCGTCTCCGTCGTAGATCGCCGCCCCGCCCGCGCCCGTGAAGGGGCGGTCGACGACGAAGTCCTCCGTCTGGGCCGAGATCGTCGAGCTGTCCGGCCCGTGGACGACCGACACCGTGACCCGGCCGCCGTAGTCCTCCGACGTCGCCCCCACCGACGGCCACGTCACGTTCCCGTCCGTCACCGTGAACGCGCTCCACGCGCCGGTGCTGTTCATCAGCAGGGCGAGGTAGTTCGAGGGGTCGTCGAAGCCGAGCACGATCCCGCGATCCGTGCCCGGCGGGGGGAAGTCGAAGGTGGCCTCGAACCGCGTCACCGACTCCTTCACCGGCGCGATCGTCATCACGCCGTCGGCCCACCCGTAGACCGTCCCCGGTTGGCGGTGGATCCACTGGAGGTACGTCGGCGTCATCGGCTGCTGGTGGTCCTCGATCCAGCTCGCCAGGGGCGCGTCGAACAGCCCCGGGCCGTGGCCGAAGACGTCCTCGAAGGCGACGTCGCCGGCGTCCATCGCGTCCCGCCAGGTCACGAACTCGGCGTGGTGGACGTCGTCCAGGAACCCGAACAGCCCCCACTCCAGCGGCCGCGACAGCGACCCGTCCTGACCGAGGTGGGCGGCCAGGTCGAGCTCCCCCGCGTCGACCGCGTCCAGCGCCCGGCGGGGGAGGTCCTCGAGGCTGAGCATCGGCAGGCGACCCACGCGGAGGCAGCCGTCGTCCCAGTCGTGGAGGCTGAGGTACTCGGCGAGTCCCTCGCTGTACCAGCCGGGGGTGAAGTGGCCGTCCGCGCGGACCGCGTGGTGGAACTGGTGGGCGACCTCGTGCAGGGCGAGAACGCGGGTGAACCAGACGGTCGGCTGGGCGTAGAGGTAGGCGATGCCGGTGCTGCTGTGGAAGTAGCCTCCGGCGCCGACGGGAGGCTCCAGGCCGTCGGCCTCGACGGCGTCGTAGAAGGCCTGCGCGTCGGCGTAGAGCTCGACCCGGAAGGGGGTGGGGCCGACGTCCGCCGGATCGACGCCCCACCACGCGGCGTACGCGTCGAACGCGGCCTCCAGCATCGTCGCGATCTCGTCCGCCTCGGCCGCGTCGATCTCGGCGTAGAGGTCGTACCGCGTCCCCGGGGCGGTCTCGGCGCAGTACCAGGGCGCGGTGGGGTCGTCGTCGTCGACCGTCGCGTCGTCGTCGTCGAGGTCCGGCCCGGGGACGGGGCACGTCGCGAGGACGGTGAGGGTCAGCAGGACGGAGCGCATGCCCCGGGACTATGCGTGGACGACGACCGCTTCGCGCGGCTCGAATCGTGCCCCCACCAGCCGCCGCGCCTCGGCGAAGTCGACGGCCTGGGAGAAGTAGAAGCCCTGGCCGTGCTGGCAGCCCATGAGGCGGAGGCGGTCGAGCTGGTTGGCGTTCTCGATCCCCTCCGCGACGACGCACATGTCGAGGCTCCGGGCGAGGCTGAGGATGGCGTGGACGATGGCCTGGTCGGAGACCGAGTCGCTCAGCCCGCCCACGAACGACTGGTCGATCTTGAGGCAGTCGATGGGGAACCGCTGGAGGTAGCTGAGCGAGCTGAAGCCGGTCCCGAAGTCGTCGAGGTGGATGCGGATCCCGAGGGCGCGGAGGCGGGTCAGCATCCCCGCGGCGACCTCCGGGTTCTCGAGCAGGGCGGTCTCCGTCAGCTCGAGGACGAGGCGGTGGGGGTTGACCCCGGTCCGGCCGACGATGTCGGTGATCCGCTCGACGAGGTCCCGCTCCCGGAACTGGCGGCCGCTCAGGTTGATGCTGACGGACAGGTCCGGGTAGTCGGACGTGAGCGCGTCGAGGGTGGCGGCGTCCCGGCAGGCGCGCTCGATGAGCTGCATCCCCAGCTCTCCCATCAGCCCGCGGTCCTCCGCGAAGGGGATGAACGCGCCCGGCTCGACGAGCCCCTCGGACGGCCGGTCCCACCGCGCCAGAGCCTCGAACCCGCACACGCGGCCCGCGGCGAGGTCGACGATGGGCTGGTAGTGGACGACGAACTCGTCCTGCTCCATCGCCCGGCGGAGGTCGGTCTCGAGCTGGAGCTGGCCGAGGACGTCGCTGTGGAGGTGGGCCTGGAACTCCTCGGAGCGGGCGCGCCCCTGCCGCTTGGCCCGGTACATGGCGAGGTCGGCCTTGCGGAGGAGCTCCTCGGGGGTGTCTCGCTCGCCGCCGCCCTCGGCGATGCCGATGGACGCGGACGTGAACACTTCCTGGCCGCGGAGCGAGACGGGGAAGCCGAGGGCCTCGTGGATGCGGGCGGCGGCGGCGCGGGCGCCGTCGGGGCTGTCGAGGTCGTCGAGCAGGATGGCGAACTCGTCGCCGCCGATGCGCGCCACGGTGTCGCCGGGGCGGACGGCCGCCTCGAGCCGCTGCGCGACGGCGATGAGGAGCTCGTCGCCGGCGACGTGGCCGAGGCTGTCGTTGACCAGCCTGAAGCGGTCGAGGTCGACGAAGAGGACCGCGAACCGGTACGTCGCCGCGCGGCGCGTCCGGCGGATGACGTGGCTGAGGCGGCTGACGAAGAGGGCGCGGTTGGCGAGCCCCGTGAGGTCGTCGTACAGCGCCAGCCGCATGAGCCGGTGCTCGGCCTCCTTGCGGGCGGTGATGTCCGTCATCGAGCCCGCCATTCGGTAGGCGGTCCCGGTCCGGTCGCGGACGGCGAGGCCGCGGCTGAGGCACCAGCGCCACTCGCCGGCGGCGTGCCGCATCCGGTGCTCGTGCTGGAAGTGGGGGGTGATGCCGTCGACGTGCCGGTTGATGGCGGCGGCGAGCTGGTGGAGGTCGTCGGGGTGGACGAGGCCGAACCAGTCCTGCGGTGTGTCCCCGACCCCGTCGGGCGCGTGCCCGAGCAGCGCCTTCCAACGCGGGGACAAGTGGAGCCGGTTGGACTTGAGGTCCCAGTCCCAGATGCCGTCGTTGGCCCCCTGGAGCGCCAGCTTGTACCGCTCCTCGCTGGCCCGCAGCGCGGCGTCGGTCCGGGACCGCTCGATGGCATAGCGGATGGCGCGGGTCAGCATCCGCGCCGTCAGCTCCCGCTTCAGCAGGTAGTCCTGCGCCCCCTGGCTCAGCGCGCCGATGGCGATGACCTCCTGCTGGAGCGCGCTCTGGACGATGATGGGGACCGCGGGGTCGGCCGCGTGGGCGGCCTGGAAGGTGGCGATGCCGTCGCTGTCGGGGACGGTCAGGTCGAGGAGGACGACGTCGAACGACTCGGCGCGGAGGAGGTCGGTCGCCTCGAAGAGGACGGAGACGTGCTCGACGTCGTAGTCACCGAACTCGTCCTGCTCGAGCCAGTGCTTGATGCGGAGCGCGTCCGCTTCGGAGTCTTCCAGCAACAGGACGCGGAGCGCGGTCACGACAACCCATAAGAGCGGGCGCAGCCAACTGTGTCAAATTTGGCGTGACTTACCACTAGGCCGTCTCCTCGGCGGCGGAGGCGGCCGCGGGGACGGTGAACTGGAAGGTGGAGCCGTCGCCGGGGGTGGACTCGACCCAGATCCGGCCGCCGTGGGACTCGACCACGCGGCGGCAGACGGCCAGCCCGATGCCGGACCCCGGGAGGCTCTCGGCGTCGGTCCCCCGCTCGAACATCTCGAATACCCGGGCCTGGAACTCGTCGGGGATGCCCATGCCGTTGTCGGTCACGGAGAAGATCCACTCGCCGTTGCCGCGCTCGGCGCCGACGTGGATCTTCGGCGGGTCGTCGGAGCGGTACTTGATCGCGTTGCCGACGAGGTTCTGGAGGAGCTGCGCCATCTGCGACGGGGGGAGCGCGACGACGGGGAGCTCGTCGTGGGAGATCTCGGCGCCGGAGTCGTCGACGGCGGCGGCGAGGTTGCCGAGGACGCCGGTGAGGACACGCGCGCAGTCGGCGGTCCGCGCCTCGGGGCGGAGCTCCAGGGTGGCCTCCTCGACGAGGTCGGAGACCATCTCCTCCATCCGCTGGGCGGCCTCGCGGGAGCGCTGGAGCATCTGCTTGGCCTCGTCCGTGAGCGAGTCGGAGTGCTTCTCCTCGAGCAGATCGGCGTAGATGCGGACGGTCCGGAGCGGCTCCTGGAGGTCGTGCGAGAGGCCGATGAGGCGGTCCCGCTCGATCATCGTGGCCTCCTCCACGGCGTCCGCCTCGGCCTTCTTGCGGCGGGTGTCCAGCTCGATGACGTCGCCCCGGTCGCCGCGGGCGGTCTCGAGGTCGGTGGTGTCGACGAGGAGGCCGTCGACGACCGGCTTGTCCTTGCCCAGCGAGGCGCCCCGCAAGGTCAGCGAGCCGACGCGCCGGGTGCCGAGGACGGACTTCAGCTCGAGCCCGCTCTCCGACGCGGCGCCGGACTTCCGGATCTCCTTCACGAGGCCCTTCCACCGGGTCTTCGTGAGGCCCAGGCGGCTGAGGCGGACGTCGCCGCGCTTGGCCTCCATGATGGCGAGGAACGCGTCGTTGGCGTCGACGACGATGCCGTCGGGGTCGCACCGGAACCAGCCCACGGCGGCCTTCTCCACCAGCTCCTTGAGCCCGGGCCGGCCGACCTCGGTGGGGGCCTCGACGAGCTTGCGGTCCAGCGCGGTCATGGCGGCGGTGGGGACGTCGGTGGGGTCGGGGGCGCTCCGGAGGGTGGCCGCGGGGATCGGCATCGGGGTCGGGGTCCCCGGCGTGGTCGGGGGGAGGGGCTCGGGGTCGAGGCCGGCGGGGGGGATCCGGGGGCGGGCGCCGCGGCGGGTGGCGCGGAGGCCGCGGTTCCGGTCGGTGAGGACGGCGGTCGCGGTGGCGGTCGGATCGTCGCCGGGGACGCTCCGGGGACCGGGCGGCGGGGCGAGGCTGCGGGTGCGGCGACGTCCCTCGGGGGGAGCGCCGCGCCGGTCCTCCCGGCGGCGGTCCAGGAGGCCGGCCTCGGCGAGGACGCGGGCGACGGCGTCGCGGACGCGGAGGGGGGCGCTGTCGTCGTGGACCACGAGGTCGGCGGCGCCGAGCCGGAGGGCCGCGCTGGCGACGGCCTCGCCGGCGGCGTCGACGACGAGGACGAGGGGGCGGTCGGGGAACGCGGTGCGGAGGCGGTCGACGAGCTCGAACCCGTCGAGCCAGCCGGTCGGGTGGCCCACGACGACGGCGGACGGGGGGCCGGAGCGGAGGACCTCCCCGAGGCTCACGGGATCGCCGACGACGTCGACGTAGCAGCCGTCGACCGCCGCATCGAGGACGATCTTCAGCAGTTCACGTCGTTCGGCCCGGTCGTCGACCAGGAGGATTCTCAGGGTGTCCACTTCCGCCTTGCTCGCTTCGACCCACCCTGACCGTTGCGGATCGTGGGTCGAGTATGCGACGGACGGATCGCGGGGGGAAGTCCGAACCTGACGGTCTGATCGGTCAGCCGAGGTCGAACAGACGCGGGGGGGATCGATCTGGACCGACCGACACCGCCGCGGGCGACGGCGTGGTTCTGGGCCTGATTCCTCGCGCAAAGCCGCGAAGGCGCAAAGGTTCCGACGGGCGCGAGCCCAAGATCGGCAGCCTGAAACTCCATCCCCGCGGAGACGACCCATCGGCCATCGAGCGGAGCGCTCGCGAGGGTCATCCTCCTTTGCGGCTCTGCGCCTTTGCGTGAGAACAAGGGAGGGCAGGACGTTTCAGCCGCGGAGGCGATCGTCCGGCCGACGATCGAGCCGCTCGTGTGGGTTGCCCCGAACGCAGCGCTCAGGGAATCGAGAGCGTGACCTCGACCTCGCCCTCGAAGTCCGCCGACCAGGCGTCCACGACGAGGAACCACGCGCCCGCGTCGAGCTCCGTGGTGAAGCTGCCGGTCAGCTCCGGGTAGGGGTCGAAGCAGGAGTCCGCGAGGCGCTCGCAGGCGTCGCCGGGGCCCCACAGCTCGAACTGGGCGTCGACGCCGTCGGTGAGGGACACGTCGACGGTCACGGCAGCGGCCGCGTCGAGGGTGAAGCCGACGAGGGCGTCGCCCCCGCCTGCCGCGGAGCAGAGCGCGTCGGTGACGTCGTCGCCGGTCGTCGCGACGGTGACGGTGACGGGGGTGGCCGACGCGAGCGTGCCCGCGTCTTCGTCGAGGGTCGAGTCGCAGGCGGGGGTGGCGGTGCAGTCCGTCTCGCAGCCGTCGCCGTCCTCGTCGTTGCCGTCGTCGCACTCCTCGGTGGGCTGGACGGTCGCGTCGCCGCACTCGGGGGTGAAGACGGTCAGCTCGTGGGCGCCGAAGTCGCCGCCCCAGCCGTCCACGATGACCGCGTAGCTCGCGCCCGCCTCGGCTTCGACGCCGGCCCAGGAGGTGCGGACGCCGTTGGCGCCGTCGATGTCGTCGTTGCACGCGACCTCCGCGCCGGGGTCCTCGCAGACGCTCCGGATGTGGAGGACGGTGTCGTAGTCGGTGCCCGCGTTGTCGAGGCTGAAGACGACCGGCCCGTCGGCGGCGGCGGTGAAGAGGTAGGTGACGTCGGGGCTGCCGCCGGTCGCGCACGACGGCTCATGGAGGTTGGGGCCGTCCTCCTCGGTGGCGCCGGTGACCGACGCGTCGTCGCCCTCGGCGTCGAGGATGTCGGCGAGGTCGCCGTCTTCGAGGACGCACTCGTCCTCCACCACGCAGTCGGGGGTGCAGCCGTCGCCCGGCTCGGTGCCGCCGTCGTCGCACTCCTCGAGGCCCTCCAGGGTGCCGTCGCCGCAGACGCTGACAGCCGAGGTGACGGCGAGGTGGTAGTCCTGCGGGCCGACGGACGGGTCGTCCCAGAAGACGCCCACGTAGAAGGTGCCGGCGCCGGGCTCGGCGACCGCGCGGGCGCACTCGCCCTCGGTGGAGTCGCCGTAGCCGAGGATCTGGACCTCGGCGTCGAGGATGACGGCGGCGAGGGTCTGGTCGGCGCACTCGGGGGTCCACTCTGCGCCGCCGGTCGCCTCCACGGCGAGGTACGCGTCGGCGTCGTCCTCGTCGATCGTGACGGCCCAGAAGTCGCCGAAGACGCCGTACTCCTCGGAGACGTCGGTGGGGCAGAGGAAGCCGTCGAACTCGCCGGGGAGGTCAAGCGCGGGGGCCTGGCCGACGACGTCGTCGTCCTCGTTGGCGTCCTCGTCGTCGCACTCCCACGCGCAGGCGCTGTCGCAGCCGTCGCCGTCCTCGGTGTTGCCGTCGTCGCAGTCCTCGGTGGCGGCGAGGTTGCCGTCGCCGCAGACGACCTCGTCCACGACGATGCCGAAGGCGCCCTCGGCGTCGTAGCCCTCGACGGCCACGTAGACGACCTCCCCGGCGGCGAGGTCGAGGACGATCTCCGAGGCGAACACGCCCGCCCCGGGGGCGGCGTCGTCGTTGCACGCGAGCTCGGTGGCGGCGGCGTCGTCGCAGTCGCTGAAGGCGTACAGGACGGTGTCGAAGTCGCCCGTGGCGACCGTCGCGGTGGAGACGTTGTAGGTGGCGTCGGCAGGCGCCTCGAGCACGAAGACGGCCTCGGCCTGGGGGTTGGTCACGCACGAGGCGGTGTGCTCGTTGGTCTCCAGGGTGGTGTCGCCGGCGACCTCGCCGCCGCCGGGCGTCAGCTCGCCCTGCACCGCGCAGTCGACGGCCGCGTCGTCGTCGTCGTCGTCCACCGGCGGACCGTCGACGGGGTCGGGGGGGCAGCCGGTGGCGAACAGGAGGGCCGGCCCCAGCAGCAGCGCGGGGCTGAGATGCCGTCGCCGCGGGCCGCGGGCCGGCTTCCGCTGGCCCTCGACGCCGCCGACGCCGCCGCCCCTCGTCGACGTACGTTCGGTACGCCTCCTCGGGTCGTCGACGACGGACGACGCCGATGCCTCACCGGAAGTTCGGCCGGGGCCCACAGCAATGGCATCGAGGTCGAGGCGGGTCATGGGGTCAGCGCTCCCAGGGGGGACGGTCGGCGCCGGGGTTGGTCCGGGCGGTGAGTTGGTGGCGGCGGGGCGGCTCGCCGGAGGGGCGGGTCGTCGCGTGCACGGGCGGCTGCATCGAGTCGGGCTCGGGGGGATCCAACGCCCACGGGGGGAGGGGGGCCCGGAGGTGGCGGCGCGGGGGAGCCGCTTCGTCGGCCGGCGAAGCGAAGGAGGCGGGGACGGCGAGCACGACGTCGGCGAGGAGGCCGAGCCCGCCGGGGAACGCGGGGGCCATCGCGTCGGTGCGGGAGACCTCGTTGTCGTCCTCGTCGTCCAGCGGGGTGACGACGTCCCAGCCGTCGTCGGGGTCGGGGGGGAGCTCCCACTCGTCGGTGATCTCGTCGGGATCGGCGACGTCCAGCGCGGGGTCGGCGTCGGCGGCGGGAGCGGCGGCGGCGGGGGTGGTGACCGCCGCGGGGTCGGTGGCGGCGGCGGCGGCGGTGGCGGCGTCGGCCTCGACGGGCTCGTGGAGGGTGTCCTCGAGGTCGGCGTCCAGCGCGGCGATCTCGGCGGGGAGCCGGACGCCGGGGTGGGTGACGACCTCGTCGGGGGCGAGGCTGGCGAAGTCGTGGGGGCTGACGAACGACCGGCCGGATTCGACGTGGTCGCGGTACATCCGGTAGCGGCGCGCCGCTTCGGGGTCGGCGAGGATGCGGAACGCCTCGTCGAGGCGGGCCGTCAGGGCGTCGACGTCGGCCTCGTCGAGGGCGTCGGCGCGGTCCACGGCGGCGCGGCGGCGCTCGGCCCAGGCCCGGCTGAGGGTGCGGCGGGGGGCGTCCACGGGGACCCCGAGGAGTTCGTAGCAGGACGGTGAGACGACCGGCACGACGAGTCTTCTAACAGGTTCCGGGGGCCGTGGGATCAGAGGCCTGCGGCTTCTCCCGAAGTCGTCCCGAAAACGCTGTACAGGTCGTCTGCCCAGGACTCGAAGTCGACGGCCTGGCGGACGGGATCGTCGCTCCGGGTGATCGCCCCCAACCGATCACCCAGCGTCGCGACCTGGGCGTCGCTCGCGGGGGAGCCGAGGAGGAGGCGGGTCCAGGCGACGGGATCGTCGGCGGCGCCGAACTTGAGGAGGTCCTGCAGCGAGCGGGCGAGGAGGAGGCCGTGGGGGCCCTCCCAGGTCTCGAGGATGGCGCCGTCGCGCCAGAGGCGGGGGAGGGCGCTGAAGCGTTCTTCGATGCCGTTGCCGCCGAGGAGCATCATCGCCTCGTGGACGAGCTCGGTGGACCGCTTCGTGGCGCAGGTCTTGGCGAGCATCATGAGGACGCGGAGGCGGGCGCGGGCGTCGCGGGACGCGTCGGCGGCCTCGGCGTCGGTCCAGGCCCGGAGGAGGGCGAAGGCGGCGGCGGTGAGGGACTTCCGCTCGCGGGTGAGGAGGTCGAGCTTGGCGCGGACGAGGGGGAACTGGGCGATGGGTCCGCCGAAGGCGTGGCGGAAGTTCGCGTAGGCGTGGGCGATGCGCTCGGAGGCGCGGACGGACGACGCGCCGGCGAGGACGTTCCACCAGCGGGAGGTCGTCAGGACGATGGCGACCATGTTCGAGAGGCCCTGGTTCAGCTCGCCGACGGGCCAGCCGACGGCTCCGTCGAGGTCGATCTCGCCGGTGGGGAGGGCGCGGGTGCCGAGCTTGTCCTTGAGGCGGTTGATGCGCCAGCCGGCGTTGCGTCCGTCGGTGGTGCGCGGGACGACGAACATGGCGACGCCGCGGGGTCCGGCGGGGGCGCCTTCGGGGCGGGCGGTGACGGCCCAGTACTGGGCCCAGAGGTTGGAGCAGAAGAACTTGTTGCCGTGGAGCGTGTAGGAGCCGTCGCCGCGGGGCCGGGCGAGGACGGCGTTGGTGGCGGCGTCGGAGCCGCCCTGGATCTCGGTGACGAACTGGGCGCCGTGGACGGGTCCGCCGGGGGCCTGGGTGAGGATGTGGTCGAGGATCTCGGCGTTGCGGGGGGGGCCGTCGAGCTGCTGGAGGGAGCGGACGAGGCCGTCGGTGCAGGCGAGGGAGCAGATGACGCCGGACTCGCCGGTCTGGGCCTGGAGGTAGGCGAGGGCGTAGCGGGTCCAGACGTCTTCGTGGAAGGCGACCCCGGCGCGGAGCGCGGCGGCGACGCCGCGGCGGGAGGCGGGATGGACGTCGACGCCGACGGGGTCGGGGTTGCCGTAGGCGTCGTGGGGGCGGAGGCGGGGGAGGGCGTCGGGGCGGTCGGCCTCGTCGGCGGCGGTCAGGGCGGACCGGGCGACGAACTTGCCGTGGGCGGCGATGCGGCTGCGGAGGTCGTTTGACCCGGCGACGCCGTGGAAGTCGAGGAGGGTCCGGAAGTCGTCGTCGTCGGCGCAGAAGTCGTCGCCGAGGGCGTCGAGGAAGGGGGCGAAGGAGTAGTCGGTCATGAGGGCTTCGGGACCTTCCGCCAGAGCAGGTACGTGACGACGAAGAGGGGGAAGTCGGTGAAGAAGATGCAGACGTAGAAGGCGTACTGGTGGTGCAGCAGGAGGGCGGCGATGCCGAGGACCGACGAGGTGACCTTGCTGAACATGACGGGGACGGCGAAGTCGCGGTTGCGGACGGGGTCGCGGGCGGCGAAGACGGAGCAGACGGTGATGGTGACCATCATGCTGACGGCGAGGCCGTGCCAGTTGTAGGCGAGGGTCTCGGGCAGCGGGTCCCAGTCGGAGAACGGCGGAAGCAGGCGGTAGGCGGCGTCGGGGAGGCCGTGGGCGAGGGCGGGGAAGAGGGCGAAGGCGGCGGCGCCGGCGCCGTACAGGACGGCGGAGACGGTCATCCACAGCCCGAAGCGGCGTTCGGGGGTCATGGGCGGCGGAGTCTACTCCGGGGCGGCCGGACAGATTCGGACGATTTCGGACAGTTTCGGACGGTTTCGGACGGATCGTCCGGCGGGGCGGGCCGCGGCGACGTTTCGTAGGCTCGACGTCCATCGATCGCGGGTCTGGCACGGGGCGTGCTTCGGGGGGGGGGTCATGTACGAAGGCCCGGACACTCGGTTGGCGACGTCGGGCCCCTGCTCGTTGGGGGACGCGGAGCTGTTGTCGTTCCTCCTCACGCGCGGCGGCGCGCCGGGGCAGCAAGCGTTGGACACGGCGCGGAGGTTGTTGGAGGCGGCGGGGGACCTGCCGCGGCTGGCGGCGATGGGGGAGGGGGGGCTGGTGGGGGGGCCGGGGATCGGTCCCGTGCGGGCGCGGCGGGTGGTGGCGGTGGCGGCGCTGGGGGGGTGGACGGGGGGGGGGGGGGGGGGCTGGGGAAGGCGCGGACGGAGGTGTTCGCGGCGATCCTGCTGGACGGGCGGATGCGGAAGCTGCGGGAGGTGGAGCTGTGTCGCGGGGGGCGGAACGCGGTGTCGGTGTTGCCGCGGGACGTGTTGGAGCCGGCGCTGCGGGAGGGTGCGTCGGCGGTGATCCTGGTGCACAACCACCCGTCCGGGGACCCCGCGCCGAGCGAGCAGGACGTGGCGCTGACGCAGCGGATGGCGGCGGCAGCGGAGCTGCTGGGGCTGGCGGTGACGGACCACGTGATCGTGGGCGACGGCCGGTACGCGTCGATGGCGGAGCTGGGGCTGTTCGAGCCGGCGGCGGCTCCGGGGGAGGGGACGTCGTGGGCGAGCGCGCGGGGGGCGGCGCGGGCTCTGCGCGGGTCGCGCTGATGCCGGAGGAGCTGCTGGACGCGATGGCGATGTGCCAGGTGGTGCGGCGGTGGTTGCGGGTGGAGCGGTCGTGGTCGGACCGTCGGGCTGCGGACCACGGTCAGATGCTGGCGGGGCTGACGGCGGAGGCGCTGGCGCTGGCGTTGGCGGACCCAACGCCGCGGGTGCGGCAGACGTTCCTGGAGGTGGCGGCGGACCGGGCGGTGCAGCTGCGGGGGGAGGTGGCGTTCCTCGAGGGGGAGCCGGACGCGGAGCCGTGGATCGAGCGGTGCGACGATCTGTACGAGGCGATCGAGGCGGCGGGCGCGACGGGGTGGGACGGTCTGCCGGAGTCGGGGTGGTGACCGGGGGACAGTTGGCGGGGCACGCGGTCTGTCACCTTGCGGACCGTCGGGTGATCGCGTCGGACGTGCTCTCGTTGCGGCACGTGGCGCGGGGGGTGTTCAAGGTTGGGCGTCCGTTCGAGTTGTTGGCGTGGCGGTTGGTGGACAACCACCTGCACGCGCTGGTGATGGGGGGCGGTGCGACGGTGACGGAGTTCGGGCGGCGGGTGGAGATCTCGCTGTCGAAGCGGCTGAAGCCGGGCGTGCGGTTCGCTCACGTGCACGTGGAGCCCGTGCGGTCGCAGCGGCACCTGGCGAACACGTTTCACTACATCTTCCGGCAGGAGAAGAAGCACGGGACGTCGCTGGATCCGCTGTTCGAGGCCAGCAACCTGCCGGACCTGCTGGGGATGCGGGTGACGGGGCGGTGGACGGTTCCGCACGTGAGGGCGAACCTCCCGAGGGTGAGCCGGGAGGAGCTGGAGGCGCACCTGCCGGTGGGGGCGAGCACGAGCATCGCGGACCCCTCCCTCCTTGCCGACTCTGCTGCCGCCGCGGTCTGCATCGACAAGCTGGTGTCCCGTTTCCCCGCAGCCGCGGATGCGCGGGCGGCGGTGGCGCATGTGGCGCCAGAGGTCTGTCCCCCGGGGACGGCGCCAGGGCACCTCAGCATGCATCCGCGATCCCTGAAACGCCTCCGGCAGACTCCGCCGGACGAGCGGGTCTGCGAAGCAGTCCGGCGACAACTCCATCTGCGAACAGCCTGGTCGGCGATTCGAGACTCCGCACCCGTCTGATCGCGCGGATCACCTTTCTTGACCGCAGTAGCCGCAGTGCCGGATCCAGGCCTC
>CAYFOA010000148.1:0-19373 GCA_964344575.1 uncultured Rickettsiales bacterium
TCGTCCGCCGCTCCCGAGTCGTCGTCGTCGCCCCGCCCCTCCCGCCGCTGGGGGCCGCACGCCGCCGCGATCAGGAGCACGACGACGGGCAAGGGGAGGCGACTCCGCACGCCCGAGACTGTACCCTGCCGCCGCCGTGCGGAAGCGTGCCGACCTCCTCCTGCTGCTCCCCTTCGCCGCGATGCTGGGCTACCTCCAGTACCGCTACGCGGGCTACATCAAGGACGACACCTACATCGCCCTCCGCTACGCCCGGAACCTCGCCGAGGGGCACGGGATGGTCTTCAACTACGGCCAGCGCCTGGAGGGCTACACCGACTTCCTCTGGATCGTGATGTCCGCGCCCGCGTTCTGGCTCGGCGTCGACCCGGTCGTCTGGGTCAAGGCCCTGGCGTGCGCCTTCGGCCAGCTCGGGCTGCTCGTCACCTGGGAGATCAGCCGCCACCTCGCCGGCGGCAAGGTCACGCCGTACGCGCTCTTCGGGGCCGGCGTGTGGGCCGTCTCGGGGACCGTCTGCCTGTGGTCGATGGCGGGCATGGAGCCGACCGCGATGGCCGTCTTCTGCAGCGGCGGTGTCCTCTTCCTGATGCGCCTCTGGGAACGGAAAGACGATGCCGGTCGCGACTGGCTCTGGGGGGGGCTTCTCCTGATCGCCGGAGCGCTATGCCGCCCCGAGGGGCACCTCTTCTTGCTCGTCGCTGCGGGGGTCGGCCTGGCCGAGGTCGCTAGGACCCAGGAATTGCCCTCGCGGTTGTTGAGGTCTACAGCGGAGCTGTTTCGCCTGGTGATGGAGCCCGCCCTCTTCTGGCGGCATCTTGTTGCGACGCTTGTTGGAGTCGTGAGCGCAGCTCGACACGGGCGGCTCCCAAGGCCCTGGCTGAAGATGGCTGCGCTGATGACCGCCGTGATGGCCCCCTACCACCTCTGGCGCTACCTTTACTTCGGCGGCCTGGTGCCCAACACGTACCTCGCCAAGAGCGGCGCGCTGGACGTCGATGCGGGCATGAAGTTCGCCGGCGAGCTGCTCGTCTTCCAGGCCAACCCCGGCGTGTTCGCGCTGTGCGTGCTGGCGCTGGTGTGGGGGCTGTTCGTGCGGGAGCAGCGCTTCGCTCGCGGGCTGGCGTTCCTGCTCGTGGCCGCGTTCGTCGCCTACCTCGTCAAGGTGGGGCGCGACGAGATGAAGTGGTTCCGGCTGTACCTCCCCGTCTACCCGCTGGCCCTGGCGCTGGCGACGGACGGGCTGCGGCGGCTCGGCGCCCTGCTCTCCGACGCGCCGTTCACGAAGCTCCGGCCCGTGCTCGGACCCGCGCTGGCGACGGCCGTCACGGTCGCGGCGCTGTACCCGGTGTGGACGCTGTCGATGGAGGGGAACCTCAAGCACGCCGACCGCCACAGCAAGTACCTGCGGTGGTCCGAGGACAGCTTCCAGGCGATGGGGCGGTACGTCCGGGAGCGGTCGGAGCCGGGGGACGTCGTCGTGTTCCAGGACATGGGCGCGGCCCCCTTCGCGGCGGGCGACCTCCGTTGGGTGGACACGATCGGGATCCTCGACAAGACCGTCGCCACCGAGCTCAAGAAGGAGGGCGTCAACCCCTTCCTGCGCTCCCGCAAGATGTCCGAGCCGGGCGGCCGGCAGGCGCTGCGGGCGATGGACGAGCGGCTCCGCGACTACTTCCTCGCCCAGGACCCGGAGTGGATCGCGTACATCGCCTACGTCCCGAAGAACAAGCGGCGGTCGCTGAAGCGGAAGTGGAAGAAGACCGACCGGGACGACCTCGCCGAGCAGGAGAAGATGCTCCGGCCGTACCTCGCCCGGGGTCACTCCCACCACCTCCACCGGGACGACCGGTTCAACGACAACTTCCACTACGTGAAGGCCTGGCCCCGGCTGAACTACGGGTACTGGGTAGTCTTGTTCGAGCGCAATGGCCGGTAGCACCACGGGGACGCTCTTCGTCGTGACGACCTTCGGGGAGTCGCACGGCGGCGCCGTGGGGTGCGTCGTCGACGGCTGCCCCGCCGGAGTCGAGCTGGACGTCGCCGCGATCCAGGCGCAGATGCGGCGCCGGCGGCCCGGCCAGAGCGAGATCGTGTCCCAGCGCAAGGAGCCCGACGAGGTCACGATCCTGTCCGGGCTGGAGGGGTCGACGACCCTGGGGACGCCGATCGCGATGGTCGTGACCAACAAGGACGCGCGGCCGGGTGCGTACGAAGAAATGCTGAAGGTCTACCGGCCTTCGCACGCAGACTTCACGTACGACATGAAGTACGGGATCCGCGCGTCGAGCGGCGGCGGGCGGGCCTCGGCGCGCGAGACGGTGGGGCGGGTGGCGGCGGGCGCGATCGCCCGGCAGGTGCTCGCGGCGCACGGCGTGGAGATCGTGGCCTGGGTGGACCAGGTGGGAGACGTCGTCGCGGGGGAGGTCGACGAGGCGACGGTGTCCGAGGCGGACGTCGACGGCAACCCCGTGCGCTGCCCCGATCCGGAGGCGGCGGCGGCGATGGAGGCGCTGATCCGGGACGTCCGCAAGGCCGGCGACACGGTCGGCGGGGCGGTCCGCTGCGTCGCCCGGGGCGTCCCCGCAGGGTGGGGCGAGCCGGTCTTCGACAAGCTCCACGCCGACCTCGCCAAGGCGCTGATGTCCCTCCCCGCGACCCGCGGCTTCGAGATCGGCAGCGGCTTCGCGTCGATCCCGATGCGGGGCTCGGCTCACAACGACCCCTTCGAGCCGGGCGGGACGACGTCCACGAACCACTCCGGGGGCGTCCAGGGGGGCATCAGCAACGGCATGCCCATCCGGACGCGCGTCGCGTTCAAGCCGGTCTCGACGATCTTCGTGGAGCAGCAGACGATCACGACGGACGGCGAGGCGACGACCCTGAAGCCCCGCGGCCGCCACGACCCCTGCGTGGTGCCGCGGGCGGTCCCCATCGTCGAGGCGATGGTCGCCCTGGTCCTGGTCGATCACATGCTGCGGCAGCGCGCCGCGCGCTGACTACTGGTTGTAGGTCGGACCGCCCTCGGTCGTGTGATCCGAGTACTGGTTCAGCGGCGCGAACGACCGCTCCGGCCAGCTCAGGACGCCGACCTTCCAGACCGCGCCCGCGGAGATTGGATCGCTCTCCAGCGAGCTCCCGTCGATCAGCTCGTCGAACACGCGCACCTCGACCTCCGCCGTCGCCGGCACGGGCGTGCCGCCCAGCTCCGCGCTGTGGTCGCTGTAGTAGTGGACCCACACGTCGTAGTCGCCCTCGACGGGCTCCTCGAGCTCGATGATCTCGCGGTACGGGCCGCTCCCCTCGCCGTCGGCGTCGCTGTCCAGCTGGGGGTTGTCCGTCGCCAGCGCCGAGTCGCCCCAGTCCGGGTTCGGCTCCCAGCTGAAGCAGTCGCCCTCGCCGAAGTACGTCCCGTCGGGGCCGATCAGGTGCAGGTCGAGGTCCGCGCGCGTGTCCGACCACTCCAGGTGGATCGACAGGTCCGACGGCGGGACCGCCTGGATCACCGCGATCGACGGCAGGCTCTCCGCCCCGTCGTCGTCGATCACCACCAGCTGCACGCGGTACGTCCCCAGCGCGTCCGGCTCGAACGTCGGGTAGGCCGCCTCGTTGACCTCCTCGGTCTCCGGGTCGTCCTCGGGGACCGTGATCACCGACGCGTCCGGGACCGCCTCGCCGTCCTCGTTCGTCGTCCAGAACGAGCTGTCCTCGGGGATCGAGTCGAAGCTCCAGACGAACGTCAGGAGGTCGACCCGGCTGTCGTCCGGATCCGCCGACTGCGACCCGTCGAAGGCCGCGATGCCGCCGCTGATGACGTAGCCGAGCCGCTGGTCGGCCGTGTTGTCGTCGCCGCTGTCGACGAGCGCCTGGGCCACCGGCGGCCGGTTCGGGAGCGCGCGGAGGGTGTTGTCGGGGCAGCCCGTCAGGAGCATCCCGAAGGACGCCGCCCCCACGGCGAGGGAGGTCAGTCGAACGTGCATGTGCTTACTCCCGGCGACGCGCGACGGCGGCGATGCCGAACAGGCCGAAGAGGAGGGTCAGAGGCGCCGCGACGCCCCCGGTGCCCTGGTTGCAGGGGCCGCGCTGCGTGCCGCCGGTGGCCGGCGGCGGGGCCGCGTCCTCGGTGAAGAGGAACGGGTACCCGGGGTCGCTCTCGAGCCCGTCGTTGTTGACGACGATGAGGTCCGCCCAGCCGCCGGTGGTCTCCGGCGTGGTGGCGAAGATCTCCTGGCCGCCCTCGATGTCGTGGACGCTGACGTCCGTCGCGGGGATGTCCTCGCCGTCCTTCCGGAAGACGACCGTCGCGTCGCTGTCGAGGCCGACGCCCCGGATGGTCAGCTCGGTCGGCGCGTCGGGGAGCGCCTCGCTCGGCATGACCGCGGTGACGCGCGGCGGGATCGACCCGCCCGACTCGTCCCAGTAGGTGAAGCCGTTGGCCAGCGCGACCTGCTCCAGCCCCTTGCGGATGACGATGTCGACGCTGCCCTCGGCGTCCGCGCTGGGCCAGTCCTCGACGACGAGCGTCTCGCCGCCCGTGCCGACCGTCACCGAGTTCGGGTCGTGGGTCACGCCCGCGATCTCGATCGACGTCGTGTTGTCGAAGCCGCTGCCGTGGACGAGCACCTCGTAGCCGCCCTCCAGGTCGCCCTCCTTTGGGCTCAGGAACGCGACCTCGATGGGCACGTCGGGGGTGTCGTCACCGGTCCAGGGGCCGTCGTTGGGCGGGTCGTCCTCGGAGAACTGGAAGTTGTCCACGAGGACGCTCGAGTCCCACACGCCGTCGGCGACGTCGTAGATCTCGAACTCGATGTGCATCGTCTCGCCGCCGCTGCACGGGGCGATCGTCGTGACCCAGCCGGTGCCGCCGTCGGCGTCGAAGCCGGTCCCCGACAGCGAGGCGGCGTCCGTCACGGTGAAGAGCGCGTTGTTCACCGTCACCGGGTTGCCGAACGCGTCGAACACGATCTGGCCGTTGTAGGCCTCGCTCTGGAGGTGCACCTCGAACGTGTCGTTGTACGCGGAGCCGACCCACTCGGGGTACTCGCGCGACAGGAAGTAGAAGTTGAAGCTGAAGCTGTTGGCGTACTCGGGGACCTCGATGTCGAACGAGAACGCGGCCCGGTCGCCGGCGGACGTGTCGGGGCCGCTGCCGGGGTAGTCGTAGTCCTCCAGCGCCTCGATGTTGTTGACGTTGCCGGTGGACATCAGCCCGAACGTGGGGGCGTTGTAGGGGCTGATGACGCCGAGGGAGCTGCGCACGTCGAACATCGTCGCCGAGCTGCCCTGGGTGTCGATCGACGAGCTCGGGATCAACTCCATGTCGAGCTCCATCGCGGCCATCACGGCCTCGATCGGCTGCTCCGCGGCGGCGGTCCCGGGGAGGACGAGGCCGGCGGCGGCGAAGAGCAAGAGGAACGGACGCTTCATCGAGAGGTCTCCTTCAAGCCGTTGGCGCACGGGTGCCCCATCGCGCGCGGCTGGAACTATATAAGCGACGGGTCTGAAGTCCAGCAAGGGAAATGCCCGGCTCCGAAGGCCACATCGCCTCAACATCTGAGGCGGTGTGCAAGGTCCGGGCCGACCCGGGGGGCGCAGTCAGGCGGTGGCGTCCTCGGGATGGTACTCGGCGATCGTGCCGGCCAGCCGGGCGGGGTCCAGACGACCCGCGAGATCGGCCAACGCCGCCGCGACGCGGCCCGCGTCGGGCCCCTCCAGCGTGACCAGCACCCTGTACTCGTCGGTGTCCCAGCGGGGGTAGCTGCCGATCTCGATCTCGGCGAACCGCTCGTCCACCGCCTCCAGGTGCTCGGCGATCTCGCTCTCCCGCTGCTGCGTCTTGAGCGCCGCGCACGCCGGCCGCATCCCCTCCCAGGCCTCGACGATCGCGTCGAACTTGCTCCGCATCAGCTGCGGGACGCCGGGCAGGATCCAGACGTTCTCGCACCGGACCTGGGGGAAGCGGTGGCCGGCGGTCACCTCGGACCCCTCGGGGACCAGCGCCATCCGCATCCGCGCCGGCGTCGGGGGGGCCTTCCACACCTCGACGAGGAGGTGGACCAGCGCGGGGTGCTCGATCAGCGCGAGCCCGAACGCGGCCGCGACCCCCGCCATCGTGCAGTCGTCGTGGGTCGGCCCCACGCCGCCGGTGGTGAACACGACGTCCGCCCGGTCCGCGGCCTCGCGCACGGCAGCGGCGATCCGGTCCACCTCGTCGGGGACCACGACCACCCCGAGGCACCGGATCCCGAGCTGCCGGAGCCGCCGCAGCAGGAACGGTCCGTTGGTGTCGGCGACCTTCCCGCTGAGGATCTCGTTGCCGATGATCACCAGCGCTGCCGTGCGGGCGGTGGACATGGTGCGCGATTGTATCGATGATGGGCGACCGATGAGTCCCCCGAGAGTCCTGAACGTGCTGCTCCTCCCCCTGGTCCTGGCGGCGTGCGGCGAGCCGGCGCCGGCCGACGAGCCGACGCCCGCGGAGGTCGCGGCGAGCGGCGGTGAGCCCGAGCCGGTCCCCGAGGACGAGTCGACGATCTCGCTCGGCGCCGCCACCGAGGAGCTGACGATCGGCGAGGACGTCGACAACCAGCTCGCCGCCCTCACCCTGGGCAACCCCGCCGACGAGTCCGTCCCCGCGATCTCCGCCGAGCCCACCCCGAAGCCCCGGCCGGTCGACAAGGGGCTCGGCGTCATCGGCGGCGAGACGATCACCTCCGACCAGATCCTGTCCACCATCCAGCTCAACCAGGGCCAGGTGAAGCAGTGCTACGAGCGCGAGCTCAAGAGCAACGCGGCGCTCCGGGGCAAGGTCAAGGTGTCGTGGACGGTCGGCGCCGACGGCAAGGTCCGCAGCCCCCGCGTCGTTCAGAACACCACCGGCAACCGGTCGATGCAGAGCTGCATCACGGCCGCCATCCGAGGGTGGCGGTTCCCCAAGGCGGAGTCGCCGACGGACGTCGAGTACCCGTTCAAGTTCAAGCCCAAGGACTACTGATGCGCGCCCTCGTCCTGCCCTGCCTGGCGCTCCTCCTGGCCGCCTGCCCGCCGACGAGCAACGAGGACTACTTCAACCTCGCGGTCGGCTACACGTGGGAGTTCTACCTGCTCGAGGGGGGCGAGGACGGCGAGTTCTGGACGGTCCAGGCGCTCGACGCCGACGAGAACACCGAGTCCGGCCGGGGCGACATCTACTTCCGCCTCACGCGGACGATCCCCGACGGCCTCGGCCCCGGGACCGACCAGGTCCTCGAGCAGCGCCGCTTCAACGTCCGCCACGTGCAGGACCTCACCGGGTCCGAGCCGGTGTCGATCGGGTGGGACTACCGGTGGGTGCTCCAGGAGGAGGGGGAGCGGGAGGAGTACTTCCTCCGCCAGCCCGGCTCCGCGAAGGACTGGTCCGACGGCTGGGACTACGAGACGGGCGAGCCCGGCGGGTCGGACTTCGAGCACACCGTCGAGATGGCGACGTGCACCGAGCCGGTGGCGACGTCGGCGGGCGAGTTCGAGGACTGCGTGACCGTCACGCGGACCGTCGAGGTCACCAACTACGACATCAACGGCAACCCCGAGGACCCGCTGACGACCGTCCACACCGAGGTCTGGGCGCGGGACGTCGGGCTGGCGTCGTACGAGATCCTCGCGTCCGACCTGCAGCGGAGCTACGCCGTGCTCCGGACGACGAACGCGATGGACGACGACGAATAGGGGCGGTCACTCCAGGCAGAGGAACGCGCGCCCCCCCTCGGGGGCCTCGGCGCCGAGCATGCCGTCGAGGCGGCGGCCGATCCGGGTGAAGGGGTCGCCGTTGACGGCGGCGAGGTTCACCCGCACCAGCGCGATCCGCTCCTCCGAGTCGATCCGCGGCCCGAACGCGTTGCCCGACGGCGCCATCGACAGCGCCAGGAGCAGCTGCGCCACCTCCGCCCGCTTGCCGGGGATGACCGCGGCGGTGGGGTCGCCCCGGTGGAGGCCGCGGCGGACCACCTTGAGATCGTCGGCGACGCTGAACGTCTGCGCGACCTTGCCCACCGTCTCGGCGGCCTTCTGGAACCGCTCCAGGGCCTTGAGGTTGGCCGGCTCCTTGATGCCGCCGGAGACGCCGCTGTCGAAGATGCCGACGAAGTAGCGGCTCGACGGCCCCTCCCCGGCGAACGCCCGGTAGGCCGCGAGGTCGCCCGCCCCGCCGCCGTCGAACGCCATCTCGAGGACGTCCTCCTCGGCCCTCGCGGCCTCCTCGTAGACGGCCCGGAGGTCGACGCCCTCGAAGGACGGCGCGGGGAGGTGGATGAACGCCTTGGAGCTCCCCGCCGCGTCCACGACGTCCCCCGTGGCGAACTCCAGCTGGAGCACGAGGCGCTGGAAGGCGAGGGCGTCCTCCACCGTCATGGGGAGCTCGTCCCGCGCCACGACGACCTTCGCGGCGGCGGGGCGGGCGTCCATGATCGGCAGCGACGTGAGGCACTTCATGGAGATGAGGTCGTCCGTCATGACGTCCTCGAACGCCCGGCAGACGCGGTCCAGCGCCTCCAGGATCGGCGGCCGGAAGAGCAGCCCCCGGTCGACGGGCCGGACCGCGATGAGGGTCATGTCCTGATCGCCGAACGCGTCGGTCACCTGCTGGGTGCACGAGGCGCGGTCGATGTCGCTGACGACGACGCGGCGACGGCAGCCCGGCAGGAGGGTCGCGGCGATCAGCAACAGCACCGCCGCTTGACAGACCCCCACGGCGAGGCGCGAAGCTGCGAGGCGGTGGAGGCGCTGCTGCCCTGGCTGAAGACGCTCGGCCTCATCGCCGGGACGATCCTCGTGTACGAGCTCTTGCGGGCGTCCGTGCTGCGCCGGCTCATGCTCCGCATGCAGCGGTCGGCCAGCGGCTACCTCGCCCGCCACCGGGTCCACCTCGATCGGTTCAAGTTCGTCCAAAAGCACTACATCCGCGAGGCGTTGATGAACGACCGGGTGCTGGCCGAGTTCATGCTCGAGCAGTCCCGCGCCGACGGCACGCCCATCGAGGAGCTGCGCCACCGCACCGAGACGTACATCGAGGAGATCGTCCCGTTCTTCAACCTCGTGTCCTACTACAAGCTGGGGTTCGGGATCGCGCGACCGCTGATGGGCGCGCTGTACGACGTAGCCTACAGCCCCGAAAACCTCCGCGCCGCGTGGTCCGGGTCCGAAGACAAGGACGCCACGGTGTTCGTGATCAACCACCGGAGCAACGCGGACTACGTCCTCTTCGCCCTCTGCATGAGCCGCCAGGTGGCGCTGTCGTACGCGGTCGGGGAGTGGGCCCGGGTGTGGCCGCTGGAGTCGCTCTTCAAGAGCTTCGGGAGCTACTTCGTGCGGCGCGGGGAGCGCGACCCGCTCTACCACCAGGTGCTCCGCCGCTACATCCAGACGGTCACGATCGGGGGGCTCGCGCAGGGGTTCTTCATCGAGGGGAAGCTGACCCGGACGGGGGCGATGAACCCGCCCAAGCTGGGGCTCCTCGACAACCTGATCGGGGTGTTCGAGCACGGCTTCGAGGGCGACATCCGGTTCGTCCCGGTGGGGCTGAACTTCGACCGCGTCCTCGAGGACGACCGGCTCCTCGCGGAGAACCGGGGCAAGCCCGTCAAGCCGCGGCTGCGGGACAAGCTGCGGTCCGCCGTCGCGCTGCTCCGGACGCTCCCCCCGGTGGTGGCGGGGCGGGGGACGCGCGTGCTCCGGGGGGCGTGGCGGTACGCGCGGCGGGGGCACCTCGGGTTCGGCGTGGCGGCCGTCCACGCGGGGCCGGGCCTGGGGATGCGGGAGTTCTTCGGGGACCGGCTCGACGACGTCCTGAAGATGGACCGGCACGACCGCAAGGCCGAGCTGCTGGCCTTCGGGGAGGAGCTGACCCGCCGGATCGCGGTCCGCGTCCCCGTGACGGCGGTGCCGGTGTACTGCGCCGCGCTGGAGCGGATCGGCTGCCTCGACGGGGCGGCGGTGACGGTCGACGCGCTGACCACCGAGATCCGGGAGATGTTGACGTCGCTGCGCGGCAACGGGGCGCCGATCATGCTCGGCGAGTCCTTCGGCGATCTCGACGCCGAGCGGGCGGCGGCGACGTCGGGGGCGGCGGGGGCGCCGCGGGGGCTCCTGGGGCTGGAGGAGGACCTCATCGGGGCGGACGAGGCGGCCGCGCTGCGCCGGTTCGCCGCGGGGGTGCTGTCCCGGCGGGGGGCGCTGATCGACGACGGGGTGACGATCCGGGCGGTCCCCGGGCGCGAGGAGCTGGTCCGCTACTACGCGCTCTCGATCGCCGATCACACAGCGAAGCTGGAAAAGCCAGCGGGAACCTCTGCAGTCGGATCCGCCAGTCATTCCGGCTAGATCGATCCCACCTCGACCCCCAGCCCGCGGTTATCCACAGTGTGGACAACCTGTGGAGGTCTCACTCAAGTACGTGAAACCACTGGGTTTGGGGGGAGGAGAGTTTGCGTAGAAATGCGCCGCGGAAAAGAAACCGACAAAAAACATCGGGCGGACAGGACGGGTTCCGGGCGGTGCTTCGCACTACGCAGCGATCGGCCCCGACGGGTCCGTTGACCGGGCTCCCGGGCCTTTCTAGCGTCCTTCCCGCTGGCGCTCTTTGACAGTGCGGGTCCAACAAACGCCTGCGAGGCCTCGGCCCCGCTTCTCCGGACACGGTGAGGCGGCGGTGACGCATCGGCGACCTCACCGGACACGGTGTGGAGCCGGGACCATCCTCGCAGGCCCCGAACCCCAGGGGCGTTACCGGCTGAAAAACGCCGGAAGGACCGGCGGGAGCAAGCCGTCAGGGCCGTGAGAAACGGCGGAGACGGAGCCCGGAGGCAGGGTGGAAGCTGCCTCCCTCGTGTGGCGATCGCCGGCACCGGAAGCGTCGAAGGGGCGGAGAACCTCACGGGAGGCCGTCGGGGGTGCGCGCCGCGCCGCCGACGCCGAGACGAGGAGCGCTGAGGGAGGGACCGAAGTCCACGAGAGGATCGACGCTGCGGACCTGACCCCGCAGCGCGCGGCGACCGGGGAAGACGCCGAGGACCGGGCCGAGAGGCCTGAGGTCGAGGGCGGGGAGGCCGAACCAGACAGGCCCCTACCCGTCGCCGTGACAACACTCTGAAGGACAGGTCAACTCCGCGAGCGCGGCTCGGGCAGACGCCCGGAGCTCGTCGAGGCGGGTCTTCGAAGGGGACCCCCGCACCGGACCAGGGACTGAAGTCAGCCAGGAGGCCGGCTCGGGCGTTCGCGCTCGGGCCGGCCTCCGTCGTCTCGGGCTTGAAGGAGGAACACCGGCGTGATACTCGAAGTCGTCATCTCGAGCCGGAGACCAGTAGACCTTGGCTGCCCGTAGTTCCACGCCGGGACCTCGCCCAACCGCGGTCGACCTCTTCTGTGGTTGCGGCGGCATCTCCTGGGGCCTGAGGGGGGGAGGCTTCGAGGTACTCGCGGGCGTCGACATCGATCCGCCTGCGCTCGAGACCTTCGCCCGGAACTTCGGGAGTGATGCGGCGGTCCATCACGACCTGGCGGGGGATGGTGCCCGAGGCTTGAGAGAACGACTGGGTCTGGGTCACGGTGAACTCGATCTGCTGGCCGGCGGACCTCCGTGCCAGGGGTTCTCGAAGAACGTCCCGCGCTCGGGACGGTTTCTCGACGATCCCAAGAACCTCCTGGTTCGCTCCTTCATGCAGGCCGTGGACGAGTTCCGACCCAAGGTCGTGCTCCTGGAGAACGTCGCGGAGATGGCGAACGCGTTCGAGGGCGCCTTTCGCAGAGAGCTCCTGCGCTTCTTCTCGGAGCGCGGCTACCAGGCCAGCTACGAGGTGCACAACGCGGCCGAGCACGGCGTTCCTCAGCGGCGACGCCGCGTGGTCTTCGTCGCGAGTCGAACCGGTCAGCCGGTCGGCCTGCCGGCCGCGGCCTGCTCGTTGCCGAATCGGTCAGGCACCCACAAGAACCCCGACCGTCCCCCGGGAACCGTGGGGGTGTGGGAGGCCATCGGCGACCTGGCGGCGGTGCGGGGGCCTGCGGCCCGGCCGGACGAGTACTCGTGCGATCCCTTCACCGACTACCAGCGACGGATGAGGCGTGAGCGAGCCGCGCTGACCGACCACCGGGAACGACCGTTGGCGGCCAAGCAGCAAGCCAGATACGACGCTCTCGGGCCGGGCGAGGGGCTGCGCGATCTTCCCTTGGAGCTGCAGACGAAGGGAGGCTACAGCGGCGCGTACGGACGCTTGACGAGGCAGATGGTGGCGCCGACCATCACGAGGTGGGTCTTCCACCCCGGGAGTGGGCGCTTCGGACACCCCGTAGAGCCCCGACTCCTGACCATTCGTGAAGCCGCGCGCCTGCAGAGCTTCAGCGACGACTTCGAGTTCGCTGGAACGAACCACAACAAGAGTTGGCAGATCGGGAACGCGGTACCACCCCTGCTCGTCGAGCGGTTCGCCCCGGCCCTCGTCGCGGCAGCAGAGGGTCTTCCCCCGCCGCGAGGTTCGGGCCGATCGGAGGGACAGCTCGACCTGCTCGAATACGCGAGCCGGACCGCGTGACCGCCTCCGGCCTCGAGCCGCGTCCGGCAAGGGTCATCGAGAAACGAAGGCCGCCTCGATGACAGCGTCGTCGGCGTCGTGGGCGGCCGTGACGTGGAGCCGGGGATCGGCCTCCATGGCGCGGGCGACGGCGAAGCGGGCGCCTTCGTTGCGGGCCCACGCGCGGCGGGCGAGGCCGTTGGCGACGTCCCAGTCCAGCATCGCCTCGGCGCGGCGGGCGGCGTCCGCGGAGCCGTCGAGGACCAGCCCGAAGCCGCCGTTGATCACGCGCCCCCAGCCGACGCCGCCGCCGTTGTGGAGGGACACCAAGGTCGCGCCCCGCATCGCGTCGCCGACGAAGTTGTGGACCGCCATGTCGGCGGTGAAGCGGCTGCCGTCGCGGACGTTGGCGGTCTCGCGCCAGGGCGAGTCGGTCCCGCTGACGTCGTGGTGGTCCCGGCCGAGGACGATCGGGGCGGCGATCGTGCCGTCGGCGATGGCGGCGTTGAACGCGGCGGCGATCGCGCGGCGACCCTCGTGGTCCGCGTACAGGATGCGGGCCTGGGACCCGACGACCATCGCGTTGGCCTCGGCCTGCTCGATCCAGCGGAGGTTGTCGATCATCTGCTGGCGGATCTCGGGGGGCGCGGCGGCGGCCTGGCGGCGGATGACGCCGGCGGCGATGGCGTCGGAGCGGCGGAGGTCGTCGGGGTCGCCGGACGTGCACACCCAGCGGAACGGGCCGAAGCCGTAGTCGAAGCACATGGGCCCCATGATGTCCTCGACGTAGGACGGGTAGCGATAGTCCGCGCCCCCGGGGCCGTCGACCGCCGCGCCGGCCTCGGCGGCGCGGACCAGGAACGCGTTGCCGTAGTCCCAGAAGGAGAGCCCGCGCTCGGCGAGGGCGTTGATCGCGGCGACCTGGCACCGGAGCGAGTCGTGGACGGCCTCGCGGAAGCCGTCGGGGTCGGCCGTCATGGCGACGCGGGCCTCCTCGAACGTCATCGAGGCGGGGTAGTAGCCGCCTCCGTAGGGGTTGTGGAGCGACGTCTGGTCCGACCCCAGCTCGACGGCGACGTCGGAGGTCGCGAGCCGCTCCCAGAGGTCGACGACGTTGCCGAGGTAGCCGAGGCTGAGCGCCTCGCCGTCCCGCCGCGCGCGCTCGATCCGGCGGAGGACGCCGTCCAGGTCCGTCTCCACCTCCTGCAGCCACCCCTGCTCGTGCCGCTTCCGCAGCGCGGTGGGGTTGATCTCCGCGATGACCCCGATGGCCCCCGCGATGACGGCCGCCTTGGCCTGCGCGCCGCTCATGCCGCCGAGGCCCGACGTCACGTAGACCCTGCCGCGGAGCCCCTCGTCGCCGGTCTTGAGGTAGAGGCGGCCCGCGTTCAGGAGCGTGATCGTGGTGCCGTGGACGATCCCCTGGGGGCCGATGTACATGAACGAGCCGGCCGTCATCTGGCCGTACTGGGTGACGCCGAGGGCGTTGAGCCGCTCCAGCTCGTCGAGCGTCGAGTGCTCGGGGATCATCATCCCGTTGGTGAGGACGACGCGGGGGGCGTCCGGGTGCGACGGGAAGAGCCCCAGGGGGTGGCCGCTGTAGAGCACCAGCGTCTGCTCGTCCGTCATCTCGGACAGGTACTTCATCGTCAGGAGGTACTGCGCCCAGTTGCTGAACGCGGCGCCGTTGCCGCCGTAGGTGACGAGCTCGTAGGGGTGCTGGGCGACGGCGGGGTCCAGGTTGTTCTGGATCATCAGCATGATCGCGGCGGCCTGGCGGGACCGGGCGGGGTAGGCGTCGAGCGGGCGGGCGTGCATCGCGTAGGCGGGGCGGAGGCGGTGCATGTAGACGTGGCCGTGGTCGCGCAGCTCGGCGGCCAGCTCCGGGGCGAGCTCCGCGTGCCAGGCCGGGGGGAGGTAGCGGAGGGCGTTTCGGAGCGCGAGCCGCTCCTCGGCGGGGGTGAGCGTGGGGTTCCGGCGGGGGGCCCGGTCGACGGACGGATCGGCGTCGGGAATCTCGGGGAGGACTCGGGGGATCCCCTCGCGGACTGCCTGCTCGAAGGTGTTCATAGGCGCGCGATGCTATACGCTCGCGCCGATCCGGGGACCCCATGGCGAAGAAGAAGAACAAGTCGAACAAGAGCCGCAAGCAGACGCCCGCGAAGGCGCCGACGCCCGCCGCGCCCACGGAGGCCGCGCCCGAGCCCGCCGAGTCGCCGGCCGCCGGCGCGCCCGACGCGGCGCCGCCGCTGCACCCCTACGCCGCGATGGTGATCTGGGCGTTCCTCGCCGTCGCCACCGTCGCGGCCGGGTACCTCTTCTACGCGTTCACGATGCTCGAGTTCGGCCCCGCCGGGTTCGAGTCCGCGTGCAAGGTCAGCGAGACGTTCGACTGCGACGCGCTGAACACCTCCGAGTACGGGAAGATCGCCGGGATCCCCATCACGGTCTTCGCGATCGCGACCTACCTCGCGTTCGCGTTCCTCGCCTGGATCGCCAGCCGGCGCGGCGACGACGTCGGGCGGGGCGCGCTGAAGCTGCTCGTGTTCGGCAGCGGCGGCGCCATCGCGTACGGGGCGTTCCTCGTCTACGTGATGATCTTCCGCGTGGGGACGGGGTGCCAGTACTGCCTGACGATGGACGCCGCCGCGATCGTGACGTTCGTCGTGTCGCTCCTGGCGCTCCGGAAGGCGTCCGGGGACGCCGACCTGGGGACCGCGCTGAAGCTCGCCGTCCCCGTCGGGGCGGTCGCCTGCGTGCTGCTCATCGGCGGGTTCCAGGTCCGCAAGTCGAGCCTCCTGGAGGCGACCAACGCCGCGCTCGACGCCCAGGTCGCGGGGGACGACGCGCCCGGCGCCGTCGAGGTCGGCGGCCGGCCCGTCCGCGCCGCCACCGCGGAGGCCGACGTCGAGCCCCGGAAGATCAAGCAGGGCTGGTACGAGTTTCCGATCGCCCCGACCGACCCGGTCTACGGCCCCGCCGACGCGAAGGTCACCGTCGTCGAGTTCGCCGACTTCGAGTGCGGCTACTGCAAGAAGCTCTTCTACTCCATGTCCCACGTGAAGAAAAAGTATGGGGACAGTGGAGATGTGCGGTTCATCTTCAAGAACTACCCGATGTCCACGACGTGCAACGAGAACGTCACCCGGAACAAGCACCGGTACGCGTGCGAGGCGGCGTACGCGGGGGTCTGCGCCGAGCAGCAGGACAAGTTCTGGCCGCTGCACGACCTGATGTTCAAGAACCAGCACAAGCTGAAGCGGCCGGACCTCGACTACTACGCGAAGCAGGTCGGCATCGACATGGGCGCGTTCAACACGTGCATGCGGGACCCCGCGACGAAGCAGAAGGTGGTGGACGACGCCAACGTCGGGTGGGCGGTGGACGTGAAGGCGACGCCGCGGACGTTCGTCAACGGCCGGTACCTCAAGGGGGCGCTCGCCGCGGAGACGCTGGAGCACATCATCGAGCAGGCGCTGGGGCAGCGGCCCGAGGGGGAGAAGCCGCAGCGCATCGCCGCCGCGTCGCCGACGGACGTCAAGCCCGCCGAGGCGCCGCCGCAGGTCCACGTCACGCACGGCGGGTCGGACTTCTGGATCGACACGTTCGAGGCGTCGATGGACGCGTCCGACAAGGCGCTGACGATGCACGGCGTGGCCCCCGCGAACGCCACCTGGTACGAGGCGAAGGCGGCCTGCGAGGCGTCGGGGAAGCGGCTCTGCACGACGTACGAGTGGGTGACGGCGTGCCAGGGCGCGGCGGGCGTGGACGACGACGGGTCGGGCTCGTTCGCGGACGACTACATCGAGGGGAACCAGTTCCCCTACGCGGACTACTACATCGGCGGCTACTGCCACGACGCCGACGTCGACCAGCGGAACCCCGAGACGGGGGCGCTGATCAAGACGGGCGCGCCGACGACGACGGGGCGGAAGCAGCGGTGCGCGACGGCCGACGGCATCTTCGACCTGTCCGGCAACGTGGCCGAGTGGGTCGGCGCTTCCGAGAAGGACGCGGTGCTGCTCGGCGGCGACTACCGCGCCAAGGACAAGACCGGCTGCTTCCGGCCGAACCCGACCTGGGGGCCGGGCCACAAGAACACGCGCATGGGGTTCCGCTGCTGCAGCGACGAGGCGGTGGCGACGAGCGGCACGCCGACGGACCACAGCGCGCCGACGTCGATGATCGGCAAGAAGGTCCCCGCGTTCGAGGGGGCCCTGGCGGACGGCGGCACGGCGGGCCCGGCCGACTGGAAGGGGAAGGTGACCTACCTGAGCTTCTACGCGGCCTGGTGCGGCCCCTGCCGGCGGGAGCTGCCGGCGCTCAACGAGCTGCACGACAAGTACGAGCCCCAGGGGTTCCAGGTGGTCGCCGTGGGGGTGGACACGGACCCGGAGAAGTCGCGCCGGATGGCGCAGAAGTACAACGCGACCTACCCGGTCATCCTCGACCCCAAGAACGAGATCCTGGGGCTGTTCGACGTGGGCTCGATGCCGACGACGTACATCATCGGGCGGGACGGCACGGTCCTCGAGAAGGTGATCGGCTGGGGGCAGACGGAGGAGAAGCTGCCGAAGGTGATGGCCCAGGTGGAGGAGCTGCTGTGAAGCGGCTCGCCGTTCTGCTCGCGATCCTGGTGGGTTGCGCCGCCGAACCGGAAGTCGAACCCGAGGTCACGCCGGAGCCCGCCGCCGAGGCGACGCCCGAGGCGACGCCCGAGGCGACGCCCGAGGCGACGACGCCCGAGGCCGCGACGCCGCCGCCGGTCCAGAAGCTGACGACGGGGGAGGACCTCCCCTCGATCGACGTCCTCCCCGATCCGGCGACGTTCCCGGACACCCCCAAGGGGCTCGTCAACGGCGCCTTCACCCCCGAGATGGCCCACACGGACCTCCGCACGGGCGAGCCCTTCAAGCTGTCCGACTGGACCGGGCCCACCGCGGAGGCCCCCTACGACGCGCTGGTCGTCGGCTTCACGGCGTCGTGGTGCGGCCCCTGCAAGCAGTCCTACCCGTACCTCCAGCAGATGAAGGAGGAGCACGCCGGAAGGCTCGAGGTGGTCCTCGTGACGATGGACGCGACGGTCGACGCGAAGGCGAAGCACGTCGAGGTGGTGGAGGCGTCAGGCCTCGAGGCGCCGCTGCTGGACCCGTCGGTGGACACGATCCGGGCGTGGCTCGGCCGGAAGCAGAACGTCCCGCACTTCTACATCGTCAACCGGATCGGGGAGATCCTGGTCCAGGACCGCGGGTTCGGGAACAACGTGAAGCGCGTGATGCCGGGGCAGATCCGGTACGCCCTGAACCACCCCGAGTACGTGGTCCGGAAGTAGCGGCCCCTCAGCGCCCCAGGCCGCGGGCGTCGGCGGTGCGGCGCTGGTCCTCGTCCATCACGAACTCGATCGCGTCCAGCTCCACGCCGACGGAGGCCAGCGACGACTCGGTCTCGGCGAGGAGCGAGAGCAGCCCGTTCTGGGACATCGCGGTGTCGTCGTCCGGGATCGGGGGGAGCGGCTGGTAGCTGTCCTCGGCGGGGGCCGCGGCCTTCGGCGGCGGCGCAGGCGCCGGCTTGGGCTTGCTCTTGAAGGTGACGTCGACGCTCTGCGGCTGGACGATCGTGTCGCGCGTCCGCCCCTCGACGGCGGCCTCCTTCATGTCCTCGTCGGCGGCGAGGGCGGCGAGCCGGTCCAGCGCGGTGCGGAGCTGGCGGACGAGGGAGACGGCGACGATGGCCTGGAGCGCGACGGCCCACCCCTCGCCGTTGCGGAGCCCCCACTCGAGCGTGCGCCGGGTCATGGTGAGGAGCTCGACGTTGGTCTCGGCCTTCACGTCGGCGGTGCGGCGCTGGGCGGGGACGAGCCCGGACTGGCCGAAGAACGTGCCCGGAGGGAGCGTCGCGAGGTGGACGCGGCGGCCGTCGGGGAGCCCCTTGGTGACGGCCACGTCGCCGGCGACGAGGAAGTAGCAGCCGTCGCCCTCGTCCCCCTCGCGGCAGAGCTGGGCGCCCGCCCGGAACTTGTCGTGGCGGAGGTTGCGCGCGAGGTCGGCGCGGTCGCGGTCGCTGAAGTCGTCCAGCGCCTCGAAGTTCGTGAGCAGTGCCGGATCGGCGGACATGGCTACTTCCTCCCCCGGGTGGAGACCTTCTTCCAGATGCGGCTGAAGACGTTCCCCTTGGGGCGGACGACCTCGTCCTGCACGAGCTTGTTCACGTTCTCGAGGCGAGCGCAGACCGTCGCGGTGAGCCCCTGGAGCATCTTCGTGGCGCCGGTGTCGCCGGTGGCGAGGAGGTCCCAGAGGGCGGCCCGGGGGATCTCGTACGCGACGACCGACGAGGTGGCGATCACGGTGGCGGAGCGCGGCGCGGGGTCCAGCAGCGCCATCTCGCCGATGGTCGCCCCGGGCTGCAGCGTCGCGATGAGCCGCTCCCCCTGCTTGACGTCGACGGTGCCCTCGTCGATGACGATCATCGACTCCCCGACGTCCCCCTCCCGGAGCACGACGGCCCCCTTGTCGAATCGGAGCTCCCCGGCGCGGCGGAGCAACGAGACGGCCTCGTCGTCCGTGAGCATCGCGAGATCGGGGTTCCGCTTGAGTCGCTGCGCGGCCTGCTTCATGGCTGAGCATCCTACCTGGGGGGCGGGCGCGCGGCGAACGGACGCGGGGGGGACGATCGGCTCCCGGGGGATCGATCGCCGCGAGATCCGCGGCGTCCTGCTCGCGAGTCCTGACGGGGCTCGTCCTCCTGACTCGCTGAAGGCGCGAAGGGCCCGCGTCCGGCGGGCAAGGTTCGCGAAGGGGGGGAGGGGATCGGGGAGGTGATGCCGCGGGGGGATCGGTGGGC
>CAYFOA010000149.1:0-19305 GCA_964344575.1 uncultured Rickettsiales bacterium
GTGGAGGACATCTCCATCTCCGCAGAGGTCATACAAGTCATCGGCATAGGCAGGTGCACGCTACGAGGGGACCCCGCGAGGGCCAAGAAGCCAACGAAATCAATCGGGTGGGGCCTACTGGAACACGAACGGGGCGCACGTCGAGACCCCCGCCCCGACGATGCGGTAGGCGTGCTCGTCGACCACGATCTCCGACTCCCCCGAGTACCGGTCGAACCGGTGGACCTGCGGCACCTGGGTGCCGTCGTCGTCCTGCCACGTGACGAACTGGTAGAAGCGGTCGCCCCAGTGCGCGAACGCCCACGCCCTCAGCGGGCCGGGCAGCGGCGGGACGGCCCACTCCTGCGCGTTCTGCCCCGTCGCCTTGTTCACGTTCGCCACGGTCGCGCTCGCCACCCCGGGGAAGAACGCCCACAGCTCCGCCGCCCCGGTCCCCGTCAGCTCGGGCCCCAGCTCCGACGGCGTGAGGCTCCCGATCAGCTCGACCTGCACCGTCTCCGGGTCGATCGCGCCCAACCGCCCGGTGCTGTGGGCCTGCAGCTCGGCGGTCGTCCCGCCGGCGATGAACAGCGTCTCCGTCGTGCCCCCCGCCTCGTCCGAGACGAACCCCATCCCGAACAGCTCGAAGCTCTCCGACCCGACCTGCCACGGCGTCGGCTGGCAGTTGTCGACGTTGTTGACGGGGACATGGAAGATCTCGCCGGACGTGTAGAGCACCCACGCGACGCCGTCGCGGTCGAGCGACATGCTGAACGGCGTCCCCTGGTTCGACGGGCTCCCCCACCCCGGCTGGTTGTTCGCGGCGGGGCAGTTCAACGTCCCCAGCTCGGTGAAGACGAACGCGTCGTCCCGCGGGTCGAAGGACAGGAAGCGATCGTCGCGGTCGACGACGTAGATCAGGTCCGTCCCGTCCCCGCACTCGTCTTCGCACTGGCCGAGGACGCAGCCGCCTAGGCCGCACGTCTGGAGGACGTTCCCGAACCGCCCGTCGGCCGTGCAGGTGACCACGTTGTCACCGACGCAGGCCCGCCCCAGCAGCGGGTCGCAGTCCACGCAGCCGAGCTCGATCGAGCAGACCGCGTTGCACTGGTCGGCGTCGTACCAGAGCCCCTGCTCGCAGCTCTGGAACATCCCCCCCTCGAGGCACCGCGTGCGCCCCTCGGGGGAGCACACCTCGTCGGTGAAGCGGTCGGGGTCGAGGGCGTCGGGATCGTCCGCCGACGGGCAGCCGGCGAGGAGCACCCCCAGGAGCATCAGGCCGACCCGGCGCATGCGGCATGGTACCGCCCCGGTGGCTACATCCCGGAGGCTCTCCGGATCACGGGCAGCGAGCGGTGGCCCTGCATCCGCGGGATCGCCCGCTCCACGCCGCTGTCGGGGTGCTCGGCGCGCCCCAGGGTCTGCTCCTCGACGGGGACCATGTACTCGCGCCGGAACACGATCGGCTCCGCTGCGGGATCCCGCTCGTAGGGCTTCAGCGACGACGCGAACTCGTTCCACGTCAGCCCCAGGAGGAGCACGTTGAACACGGTCGCGCGGTTGACCCGGGGGCTCAGGAGGAACGCGAAGATCGCGAGGAAGAAGCGCTTCTTCGCCCACGGCCCCACGACGAGGAACTCCCACAGCATCTTCGCGAACATGGCGCCCTGCTCGGCGAAGCTCATCGCGTGCTCGATCTGGGTCCACGTCCCCTGCTTCAGGTTGTGGACCATCCGCTCGCGCATGTTGTCCCAGTCGTAGACCTCCCGGTACAGCCACCGGAAGGCCTCCTCGGTCTCCTCGCGGGTCATGGTCGGGTGTGTGACGGTCGCGTGGGCGCCGTCGAGCTCGTCGTAGGAGTAGACGACGTTCCGCCCCTCCTCCTCCATCATGCGGAGGAACTTCGTCCCCGGCGGGCTGTTCATGATGTTGACCATGATCCAGCTCTGCTTGCTGACCCGGACGTACTCGGCGATGTCGCGGACGGTCTCGGGGGTCTCGCGGTCGGTGCCGATGATGAACGAGCCGATGACGAACATCCCCATGCCCTGGATGTTCTCGACCGCCTGGTAGTAGTCCATCTTGTTGACGGGCTTGTTCATCTCCACGACAGCGTCCTTGTCGAGCGTCTCCAGGCCGATGAAGACGAACATGCAGCCCGCCTCCTTCATCAGCGTCAGCATCTTCGGCATGAACGCGACGTTGATGGACATCTGACAGCCCCACGCGACGCCCTTCCCCTTGAGCTTCGTGAACAGCTCCTTGGCGAACGGCTTGTTGCCGATGAGGTTGTCGTCGGTGAAGAAGATCTGGTTGCCCGGGGCGGCGTCGATCTCGGCGATGACCTCGTCCGGGGTGCGGACGCGGAAGTCGTTCCCGTAGATCTGCTTGATCGAGCAGAAGTGGCAGTCGAAGGGGCAGCCCCGCGTCGCCTCGACCCCATGGAAGAGGTAGTCCTTGGGACCGACGAGGCCCCACGCGGGCGGCGGGTTGTCCTCCATCGTGGGCTTGGCGTCGACGCCCCGGTAGACCTCCTTCATGCAGCCCGCGGCGAAGTCCTCGAGCAGCGTCGCCCAGACGTTCTCGGCCTCGCCGATGACCACGCAGTCCACGTGCTCGAGCGCCTCGTAGGGCGCCAGCGTGGCGTGCGGCCCGCCCATCACCACGGGGACGCCGCGGCGGCGGAACTCGTCGGCGATCTCGAAGGCGCGGTTGACGTAGCAGGTCATCGCGGTGATGCCGACGAGGTCGACCTCGTCGTCGTAGTCGATCTCGTGGATGTTGTCGTCGACGAGGACGACGTCGTGCTCCTCGGGCGTCAGCGACGCCACCGTGGGGAGCGCGAGGAGGAGGTTGTTCGCCTTGCGCCCCATCATCTCGCTGAGCTTCCGGAAGTCCCAGAAATAGCGGCTGTGGAAGGCGGGGGTGATCAGCTTGATTCGCATGGGGCCTCTCCGCGGTGGGCGAAGCCTGCCGCCGGGGGACGTTACGCGAGACCGCTGCTAGATTCCGAGCCCGATGGCCTACCAGGACGAAAAAGCCGCCCGCCGAGCCGAGGGACTGCCCGCTCCGCCGGCCGACAAGCGCCGCCCGGATCCGCCCGACGGGTTCAACATCATCGGCAAGCGGCTGCCCCTCGTGGACGCGCGCGGCAAGGTCACGGGGCAGGCCGTCTACACCGACGACATCCAGCTCCCGGGGATGCTGATCTGCAAGATCTGGCGGTCGCCCTGGGCGTACGCGCGGATCGAGTCGATCGACACGAGCAAGGCCGAGGCGCTCCCCGGCGTCGTCGGCGTCATGGTCGGCAGCGAGCTCCCCAACAAGTTCGGCGTGCTGCCGATCTCCCAGGACGAGACCGCGCTCGCGGTGGACAAGGTCCGCCACCTCGGCGAGGGGGTCGTCGCCGTCGCCGCCGTCGACGAGGCCACCGCCGTCGCCGCGCTCGACCTCATCGAGGTGGACGTCACCGAGCTGTCCCCGTTCCTGAGGAAGCAGGACTCGGTCCGCGACCTCCGCGAGGGCGAGGAGAAGATCCACGACCACATCCGCTTCGAGAACAACATCCACAAGCGGGTGAAGCAGTCGTTCGGCGGCCCCGAGGAGGCGTTCGCGGCGGCCGACTACGTGGCCGAGGGGACGTTCGAGTTCAAGGGCGTGACCCACGGCTTCACCGAGCCCATCGCCGCCATCGCCCACTGGACGCCCGACGAGCGGCTCGTGATGTGGACGTCCCAGCAGGTGCCGCACTACACGCACCTCGCGCTGGCGAAGGTCCTCGAGCTGCCGATGCACCGCATCCGCGTCATCAAGCCCGCCGTCGGCGGCGGCTTCGGCGGCAAGTCCGACCCCTTCCCCCACGAGATGGTCGTCGCCCACCTCGCCCGCAAGACGGGCCGCCCGGTGAAGATCCTCTTCGACCGCGAGGAGGTCTTCTTCTCCAACCACGGCCGCCACCCGACGACGACCACCGCGAAGATGGCGCTGGGCGAGGACGGCGCCATCCAGGCGCTGGACATCGACGCCCTCATCGACGGCGGCGCGTTCGGCAGCTTCGGGGTGGTGACGTCCTACTACAACGGCGTCCTGTCCCACGGCCCGTACCGGCTCCCTGCGTTCAAGTACCAGGGGACGCGCGTCTACTCGAACCGCCCCGTCAGCGGCGCCATGCGCGGCCACGGCAGCGTCAACTCCCGGATGTGCACCGAGGTGCTGCTCGACGAGCTGTGCGAGCAGGCCGGCCTCGACCCCATCGACGTCCGCCTGCAGAACCTGCTGCCGGAGTTCTCGACGCTGATCAACGGCTTCCGGATCACGTCCAACGGCATGCCGGAGTGCATCGAGACGGTGGCGCGGAGGTCGGAGTTCAAGAGCAAGTACCGGCAGCTGCCGTACGGCCGCGGCATCGGGATCGGGTGCGGCTTCTACATCTCGGGGTCGGCGCTGCAGATCCACAAGTCGCGGCTCCCCCACTCGACGGTCCACCTCAAGGTCGACATGGACGGCGGGATCACGGTCCACACCGGCGCCGCCGACATCGGCCAGGGGTCGGACACGATGACCGCCCAGTGCGCCGCCGAGGTGCTCGGCCTGCCGATGTCGATGTTCCGCGTCTACGCCGTCGACACCGACATGAGCCCCATCGACCTGGGGTCCTACAGCTCGCGGGTGACGTTCATGAACGGGCTCGCCGCGAAGCGCGCCGCGGAGGCGCTGCGGGAGCACCTCGTCGCGGCCGCGTCCCGCATCTCGGGGTACGCCCCGGAGTCCTTCGACATGCGCGAAGGGTGGGTCTACAACCGGCACTGGCCGGAGGCGTCGGTCCGCTACGAGGACGCGCTGGAGGAGGCGCTCGCGGGCACCGGCGCGCTGACCGTGTCGGGGAGCTACACGTCGCCGCCGATGGGGGTGACCACCTACAAGGGCGCCGGCGCGGGGCTGTCGCCGACGTACTCGTACACGGCCTACGTCTGCGAGCTCGAGATCGACGTCGAGACGGGGTTCGTCCAGCCCATCAAGGTGTGGGCCGCGCACGACTGCGGGCGGGCGCTGAACCCGCTGTCGGTCGAGGGGCAGATCGAGGGCTCGATCCACATGGGGCTCGGCCAGGTGCTGACCGAGGAGATGGACTACCTCGGGCCGAACCTGTCCAACGCCAACCTGCTCGACTACCGGACGCCGACGCCGACGCAGATGCCGGAGCTGGACGTCACGCTGGTGGAGTCGATCGACCCCGAGGGGCCGTTCGGGGCGAAGGAGTGCGGCGAGGGCGGGCTGGCGCCGATCCTCCCCGCGGTCGCCAACGCCGTGTACGACGCGATCGGGGTGCGGGTCCGGAAGCTGCCGCTGACGCCGGACGTCATGCTCGCGGCGATCGAGAAGAAGGCCCGCGCGGACCGCAAGGCGGCGAAGGCGGCGAAGGCCGCGCCCGCGCCGAAGAGGTCGGCCTGATGGAGCTGCCTGCGTTCGAGTACCACCGGCCGTCCTCGGCGAGCGAGGCGGCCGCGCTCCTGGCCGAGTACGGGGACGACGCCGACGTCGTCGCGGGGGGGACGGACCTCCTCCCGAACTACAAGAACCGGCTCAACAACAAGGGCCACGTCGTCTCCCTGGCGGGGGTGGCGGGGCTGCGCGAGTGCACGACGTCGCGGCTGGGGGCGCTGACCCGGCTGGTGGAGATCGAGCGGTCCGCCGAGCTCGCCGCGGCGCTCCCCGTGCTCGTCGAGACGGCCGCCGCGATCAGCAGCCCGCCCCTGCGCGAGCACGGCACCGTGGGCGGCAACCTGATGCTCGACACGCGCTGCTACTTCTTCAACCAGGCCCCGATGTGGCGCCGCTCGAAGAACTTCTGCCTCAAGGCGGAGGGGGGCAGCTGCCTGGTCGTGCCGAACAGCAACGACCACTGCTACGCGACGTACAGCGGGGAGCTGGCGGCGGCGCTGATCGTGCTCGGCGCGTCGATCGAGCTGCAGTCGGCGGACGGCTCGCGGACCGTGCTCCTGGCGGACTTCTTCGAGGACGAGGGGATCGTCCGGTTCAAGGACCGCCGGCCCGGCGAGCTGGTCGTCGGCGTCGATCTCCCGGCGGACGCCACCGAGCTGACCGCCGGCTACGCGAAGCTCCGGATCCGCGACTCGATCGACTTCCCCTCGCTCGGCGTGGCGGTCGGCTACGCGCTGGACGACGGGGGCGCGCTGCGGCGGCTGCACGTCTGCACGACGGCGCTCCGGAGCCGGCCCGATCCGCTGGACGAGGCCCTCGCCGGGTTCCTCGGGCGGACGCCGTCGGCGGACCTCGCGGCGGAGATCGGGGCGGCCGCGACGAAGGCGTCGGTCGCCTACCGGAACGTCCCCCTGGACCCCAAGTACCGCCGCAAGATGGTGGCGGTCTTCGTCCGGCGCGTGCTCGCCCGCCTGGACGAGCGCTGGACGGCCTGATGGCGAAGAAGAAGAAGCCGGGCAAGGACGAGTCGCTCTCCCCCGAGGAGATGGCGGCGGTGCTCGACGAGGCGCTGGCGGACGACGACGACGGGGACGCGGAGCTGGACCTGCTGATCGGCGACGACGAGGTCAGCGAGACGAGCAGCTCGGCCGCGATCGCGGCGATCATCAGCTCGGCGAACCTCCCGTCGGCGCCGGGGAGCGGCTCGGACACCGACGCGGACGTGGAGACGCCCGATCCCGCGGCCGACGAGGCGGGGACGTCGGTCCACTGGGAGCCGATCACGGACGAGGGCGAGCCCGACCTGGAGCTGATCGAGACCGAGGAGCCGCTGACCGACGACGACCGCTGGGGTCCGGTGCAGGACGCCGACCTCCCGGACCTCGCGATCGAGGCGACGGAGGAGGTGATCCGCGATCCCTGGGGGCCGGTGGATCCCAAAGCCGACGCCGAGGCGATGCAGGCGGCGCTGGCGGTCCCGTCGCCGCCTCGGCTGGAGCTGCCGCCGCCGGTGTCGGTGCTCCTGGAGGACTCGGGTGAGCACGCCCCGCCCCCCGCGCGCCCCGCGGCGACGGCGGGCGCCGAGCCGCGGCTGCCGTGGCGGGGGACGGCGGTGGTGCAGTCCCCGACGCTGCCCGATCAGCTGTACGTCGCGGACGTCACGCAGGAGACCACGCAGCTCCTGGTCGCCGCCTGGGAGCTGGTCGAGGAGGAGCCCGGCGGCCGCCGCGTCCGGGTCCGGCTGACGGACGACGGGGACGCGATCGAGCTGGAGACGACGGCCCCCCACGAGCCCCGCGTGGCGCTCGAGGTGGAGGTCGCGGGCCACGTCCTGGAGGTGCGCGCCGCGCTGACGGTGGAGCGCGCCGAGCGGGGGCTCCGGCTGGGCCGGGACGTCCTCGCGGGGCGGTTCACGGTCGACCCGTCGACGTCCAACTGGCCGAAGCCGGAGTAGCGCGGGCGGCGGTCGCCGTCAGCCCCCGCCGTTGGCCTCGCCGATCCACTTCGGCGCGTCGGCGAGGATCGCGTCCAGGGTCTCCCGATCGACGTCGAGCTTGGCGAGGTAGGCGCTCGGGTCGGCCCGGTCCTGCCACGGCAGGTAGGTGTAGCCGGCCTCGCAGGCCGCCATCCAGGCGAGCCCGACGAGGCGCCGCAGCGCCGTGGCGTCGCGCGACTCGGGGGACGAGGGCCGCTTGTGGTGGGCACCCGCGAGCTGGACGAGGGAGGCGGGCATCTTCCACTTCCGGAGGACGTCCCGGCCGGCCTGCTCGTGGCTCCGCATGACGACCTCGGCGAGATCGTGGGGGACGGTGCAGCCGGGCCGGAGCTCGACGCCGACGGCGGGGGCGAGGCGGAGGAGGACGAGCTCGCCGACGTTGTGGAGCATGGCCGCGACCTCCACCTCGTCGGGATCCCGCAGCCCCGTCCGGGCGGCGAGCTCGCGGCCGGCGCGGGCGGTGACGATGACGTTGCGCCACATCGCCTCGAGGACGTCGCGCAACGGCCCGGGGGGGCAGTCGAAGGCGGTCTTGACGAGCGCCTCCTGGGCGAGGACGAGGACGCGGCGGTTGCCGAGGCGGGTGCAGGCGGTCTTCAGATCGGTGACGGCCTGGCCACCGCGGTAGTAGCTGCTGTTGGCCCGGCGGAGGATGGCGCTGACGATGGTCGGCTCGCGGAGGATGAGCTGGGCGACCTCGGCGGCGGAGCAGGCGGGGTTGGCGAGGAGCTGCTGGATCTCGGCGGTCAGGGGGCCGATGGCGGGGAGGTCGAGGTCGCCGGCGTCGAGGCGGGCGCGGAGCTTGGCGGCGACGGCCCGGCGGAGGCGGGGGTCGGAGCGGCGCGAGGCCTCCGGGGGGTCGGACTCGGCCTCGGCCTCGGGCTCGGGCACGGGCACGGGCTCGGGCACGGGCGCGGGTTTCGGGGGGGGCTCGGGGGCGGCGTCCTCGCGGGTGATGCTGATGTCGGTGGGGGACTCCTTGGAGACGGCGGACAGGGGCCACGGCGCGGACCCGGGATCGCGCGACGGCGCCTTGGGCTTGGGGGGCCGGCGGCGGCGCGGCCGGTCGTCGACGCGATCGATGGCGTCGGCGACGTCGTGCAGGGACAGCGGCAGCGGCAGCACGTCGGCGCACCCTTCGCGGACGAGGTGGAGGACGTCGTCGACGGACGGGGCGTTCAGGACGACGAGGACAGGCGTCTCGATCCGGAGCCGCCGCACGGTCCGGAGGAGCCCCACGGCGCCGAAGTCGGGGAGGTCGCGGTCGGTGAGGACGGCGGTGAAGCGGGTCGCCCGCATGAGCTCCAGCGCCCGCGCCCCGGTGGTCGCGAGCACGGCGTCGTAGGCCAGCTCGCGCAGCAACGCGACGAGCTCGCTGGGCTCCTCGGCGGCCGCCTGGACGACGAGCACGCGGGGCAGTTCGATCGGATCTCCGGCCATGCACCTCGCGGGCGCCGAGCGGGTCCGGCACGCAGGCAGCGCGGTTCGAACCGATCGGCGCCTGCACCCGATCCCATCGGCGCCGCGCCCGGCACCCTGACCGAATTGAGAGGTCCCGGGAACGGGTTCGGGAGCGGGGTTTCGCGGACCCGAGGCGGCCTACAGCGCCAGCGCCTCGACGATGTCGCCGTTGCCCGCGAAGTCCCAGAGCTGGCTGCCGTCGTCGAGGTTGAGGCCGTCGAGCGCGCCGCCCGTCGCGTAGAAGACCGTCTGCGCGTTCGTCGACAGGCCCCACACCGTCGAGTCTCCGGGGGCCGTCCAGACCTCGCCGAGGTCCGCCGCGTCCAACGCCACCAGCGTGCCGTCGGCGCGGGCGCCGAGGAGGAGGCTGCCCGCCACCGCGACCGTCTGGAACACCTCGCCCGGCTCCGCCTCGCCGATCGGGTTGCCCGAGGACGTCAGCGCGCCCATCCCGCCGTCGCCGCCGAACACCGAGTAGAGCACCGTCCCGTTGCCCACCGCGAGGGCGTCCACGTCCCCCGAGGTGGGGTGGTGCCAGGACTCGCCCAGGCTGGTCGCGCCGAACGCCGTGACGCCGTCGGGGCCGCCGACGAAGACGCTGTTGCCGTCCACCACCACGTCGCTGATCTGCGACGTCCCGTCCGCCGTGTGGGTGACGTCGCCCGTCGCCGGGTCGAGCCGCGAGATCGGGTCCCCGCCGAGGAACACCGCCCCCGCCCCGAACGCCAGCGCGTCGTTGGCCGGGTCTCCCAGGTCGAAGAGGTCCTGCCGCCACACCTCGCTGCCGTCCGCCACGTTCAGCGCCACCAGCGAGTCGATCGTGAGCACGAACAGGTTCCCCCCGCCCGGCCCCGCCAGGGCCACGACCTCCGTCGCGAAGGAGACCGGCGGGTCCCACACCTCGTTGCCGCCGTCGCCGTCGTCGAACGCGCGGACCTCCTGCCCGCTGCCGACGAACACGTCGCTCCCGTCGGCCAGGATCGAGACGCTGGAGGACGCGTCGATCGTCCCCGACCAGAGCACCGAGACCAGCTCCTCGGCCGCGCCGATCCGCTGCACGGCGCCCGTGTTGGTCGCCACCACCGCCGGCTCGCCGTCGTCGTCGTCCAGGATCGGGCCGCAGCCCACCATCACCAGGGCGAGGGCGCCCCATACCGCTGTCGTTCGCATGCGAGAACCTCTATCAGAATCCGGGGACGAAGTAGATGCGCCCTGCGTTGCCGCCGCCGGTGTCGTGGTACGGCGCCGCGACGATGACGTCGTCGCTCCCGTCCCCGTTGAAGTCCGGCACCACACCGATCGCGCCTCCGAAGAAGTCGCCGCCCGCCGACCCGCGGATCTGCGCGTCGTACGCCGTGGCGGTGACCGTCCCCGAATAGGACGTCAGCGGGCCGTAGAAGATTTGAAGCGAGCCCTGATCGCCGCCCCCGGAACCGTCCCAGCCGGGGGTCGGGGCGAGCAGATCCGGGGCCCCGTCCGCGTCCAGGTCGACCACCCCGGCGGCCCACCCCGCCTGCTCCGTGGTGGTCACCCCGACGACGCCGAAGTCCGCCACCAGCGACGCCGCCCCGTCCGCCGGCGGGTTGCTCCCGCCGAACACCACCCACAGCGCGCCCGTCCCCGAGGACCGGCCCGGCGCCCCCAGCAGCAGGTCGTCGTAGCCGTCCCCCGTCGCCTCGGCCGCGACCACGAACGAGCCCAGGCCGTCCCCCGCCGCGCCCGTGTACAGCCGGTTCGCGTTCGCCACCTCGGTGCTCGCGGCCAGCCCCCCGGGGCCGCCGAAGAAGACCCCCACGCGGCCCTCGTCGATCTGCGACAGGGGCACCCCGACCGCGAGATCGGCGTAGGTGTCGCCGTTGAAGTCGAAGCCCCCGGCGAGCACCGAGCCCGACTCGACGTCGCCGGTGCTGCCGACGATCTCCGCCTCGGCGTCGTCGGACGTCAGCGACGACGGCCAGATCACCCGCCCGTCGAACACCACCGTCCGGCCCCGCAGGCTGCCCGTCCCCGGGTCGTACCAGGGGCAGCCGACCGCCAGCTCGCCGAGCCCGTCGCCGTCGACGTCCCCCACCACCGCCACCGCCGTGCCGCACTGCTCCGTCGAGAAGCCGCCGGTGATGACCACGTCCGCCGAGGCCGTCGGCCACGCCCCGCCGCCGACCGCGGGGCCGCCGAACCAGACGTAGACGTTCCCGTTCGGCGGGGTCGACGTGTTGAGCTCCGGGGCGCCGACGATGACGTCGTCGTACCCGTCGCCGTTGACGTCGCCGAGGTCCACCGACGAGCCGAGGTACTCCCCCGCCCCCCCCGTGACCGTCGCGAACACCGTCATCGCCGACGGCGGCGACGCCGTGCTGAAGGACTGACCGAGGACGACGGTGGCCCGCCCGATGCCGCCCCCGTAGGTGCCGCTGCCGGCCACGAAGTCGCCGTAGGGGTCGAGGTTGAAGGCGCCCCCCGACGACAGCTGGTCCCCCTGCCGCGCCTGGGTGGAGTCGCCGCCCAGCGCCGGCTGGAAGAGGCCCGCCCCCATCGCCCCCCCGTAGCCGTCGTCCGCCGCGCCGCTGCAGTCGTCGTCGACGCCGTTGGGGAGCTCCACCGCGCCGGGGAAGACGTCGGGGTCGCCGTCGTCGCAGTCCCCCTCGCAGGCCGTCACCCCGTCGCCGTCGCCGTCGTCGGTCGTGTCCTCGTCGATGACCCCGTCGCAGTCGTCGTCCTGGTCGTTGCACTGCTCCGGCGCGTAGGGGTAGACGAGCGGGTCGCTGTCGTCGCAGTCCGGTTGGACCTTGCACGTCGTCCACGAGTCGCCGTCGAGGTCGAAGTCTTCGTCGATCCCGCCGTCGCAGTCGTCGTCCTCGTTGTCGCACTCCTCCGCCGCGCCGGGGTTGCGGGCGGGGTCGTGGTCGTCGCAGTCGACCTCGTCGTACGACGCCGCGCAGCCGCCGTCGCTGCCGTCGGGCCAGCCGTCGGCGTCCTGGTCGAACCCCTCGTCGATCGTCCCGTCGCAGTCGTCGTCGATCGCGTTGCAGTACTCCTGCGCGCCGGGGTGGACGAGGATCGTCGTGTCGTCGCAGTCCTCCGGGGTGGCGTAGCCGTCGCCGTCCGCGTCGACCGGGGCGCACCCCTCGTCCGTCACCCCGTCGCAGTTGTTGTCGACGCCGTCGCACTCCTCCAGCGCCGACGGGTAGACGGTCGGGTCGAGGTCGTCGCAGTCGCGGTCCGCGCCGCACGTGTTGTAGCCGTCGGCGTCCTCGTCGTAGCCCTCGTCGACGACACCGTCGCAGTCGTTGTCGCGGCCGTCGCAGAGCTCGCCCGCGCCGGGGTACGTGGCCGAGTCGGTGTCGTCGCAGTCCTCGCCCTCGGGGACGCCGTCGCGATCGAGGTCGTCGGGGCCGTCAGGGGGGAAGAGGAGGTCGCACCCGCTCAGAGAGCAGGCGCAGAGGACGACTGCGAGGGCGGCGCGCACTCACCGAGTGTAGCGTCCCCGTCGAACAGATCGTCGGGCCGCACGATGTACCCCGCGAGCGCCGACGCCGCGACCACCAGGGGGCTCGCGAGGTAGACCTGCCCGGGGCCGCTGCGGCCGGGGAAGTTCCGGTTGATCGCCGAGACGGTGACCCGCTCGGACGTGTCGCTGACGCCGGGGCCGGCGTTGATGCAAGCGCCGCAGGAGGGGTCGATGGTCTGCACGCCCGCCTTCGCGAAGATCTCCGTGTAGCCCTTCGCGATCGCGTACTCCTTGATCTTCTGGGAGCCGAACTGGATCCAGGCGTCCACCCCGTCGGCGACCGTCATCCCCTTCTCGACGGCAGGCCCGAGCACCGACGCGTACAGGTCCATGTCGGTCATCTTGCCGCCCGTGCAGGAGCCGCCGTAGGCGATGTCGATGGCGACGCGGTCGGGCAGGTCCACGAGCGGGACGCCGTTCCGCGGATCGCCCGGCGTCGCCACCATGGGGACGATCGCGGACAGGTCGATCGTGAACGTCGCCGCGTACGACGCCCCCGGGTCGGACTTCAGGAAGCCGGCCTCGATCGTCTCGCGGCTCAGGCCCGGGCGGACCGACTGGAGGTAGCGGACGACCTCCTCGTCGGGCTCGATGACCCCCGTGAACGCCCCCGCCTCGACGGCCATGTTCGTCAGCGTCGCCCGCTCGTCGAAGTTGAGGTGCTGCAGCCCCGGCCCCGCGAACTCGAGGACCTGGCCGATGGCCTTGCTCTCCCGGATGTAGGGGAGGGCCATGATGTGGAGGATGACGTCCTTGGCGGTGATGTCCTCGGACGGCGCGCCGGTCAGCTCGAAGCGGACGCTCTCGGGCACGCGGACGCGGACGTCCTTGGCGTACCAGGCGTTGGCCATGTCCGTCGTCCCCACGCCGAACGCGAACGTCCCCAGGACGCCAGCGGTGCAGGTGTGGGAGTCGGTCCCCACGACCACGTCGCCGGGCAGGGCGAGGTCCTCGAGGACGGCGTTGTGGCAGATCGCCTCGGACCCCTTCGTGCCGTCCGGGTTCCGGATCTCGTCGTAGATGCGGACGCCCTGCTTCGCGGCGAACTCGCGCTGCGTCTGGGCGAGGCCGTCGGCGCGCTCCAGCAGCCCCAGCTTGCGGTGCTTCGGGGCCATCACGTCGCCGAGGAACGTGAGGTGGTCGCGGAAGGCGTACACCGACTCGGGGTCGGTCACCTTCGCGTCGGCGCCGAGGGCCTGTAGGAAGAGCGACTCGCCCATCGCGGTCGTGTAGTCGTGGCTGAAGCGGATGTCCGCGCGGACGAAGAACGCGTCGCCGGGCTGGACCGCGTCGAGGCCGAGCGTCCCCGTGGCGGCGTCGGTGACGGCCTTGCGGGCGAGGATCTTCTCGGCGAGGTTCATCGGCCGCGCGGGCGTCGTGATCGCGGGCGGGGTGACGTCCCCGGCGAGCCGCGCCCGGTTGTAGTTGAAGAGGCCGCCGTACCGGACGATGTCCGTGGCGATGGGGTCGAGGCCGCGGGTGAACTCCGCGAGGTCGATGGCCTCTCCCGCCTTGATGCGGTCGACGAGGCCGAAGTCCGTCGACGTCAGGAGCCCGATGTTCTGGCTGTTCTGGCCGTAGATCTTCTCGATGGAGCGCGCGATGACGAGGTCCACGCCGGCCCACAGCTCGCTGTACGGCGCCGTCTCGCGGGAGCTCCCGCAGCCCTTGGACAGCCCCGACACGACGACGCTGAACCCGCCGCCCTTCAGGTCCCCGGGCTTGACGGTGCCGCCCCGCAGCCCCACGAGGCTGTAGTGACCGAGCGTCTCGTCGTAGTAGAAGCAGACCCAGCCGGGGGTGATCTCGTCGGTCGAGATGTTGTCCACGAGGGCGTCGAGCTCGGGGGTCGCGTCCAGGTCCTGCCCGTCCAGCTGCGCGCGGAGGAGGTCCGCGTCGTCCGTGAGGAAGAGGATGCGGCCGTCGAAGCGGACGGGGTCGTCGCGGAGGCTCGGTCGGGTCACGGTCGGTACGCTAGGCTGGAGGGTGATTCCGCTGCGGCGGTCGCCGAGCAGGCCCCTCTGATTAGCCCATGAGTTCCCCCAAGTGAAGCCCCAGCCGCAACGCGACCGACTGCTCGAGCGGTTCCACGCCTCGGTGGACCACGGGGACGTGCGTCGGGCCAGCCGGCTGCTCACGAAGATCGAGTCGAAGCACGATGACGCGGACGCCGCGTTCGCCCGCTGGCGCCTCGCGACGGTCGACGACGACCTCGAGGCGGCGCTCAAGGCGGCCCAGCGCGCGGTCGAGAAGTTCCCGTCGAGCGCCGACCTCCACCACGCCCTCGGCTGGACCCTGCTGGAGCTCGGCGAGGCGGCGTCGGCGTGCGGCTTCCTGGAGGAGGCCTGCTTCCTCGACCAGGACTTCGCCGACGCCTGGTACGACCTCGGCGTCGCGCGCGAGCTGACGGGGGACGTCGCCGGCATGAGGCAGGCGTTCGGCGAGGTCTACGACATCGACACGGACCCCGGCCGGCCGCCGCTCCGGTACGCCGAGGAGCAGATCAACAAGTGGGCCGAGCGGGCGATGCAGACGCTGCCGGGGGACGTGCTCGACGCGTCCCGGGACGTCCCCATCTTCGTCCAGGACTACCCCGACCGGTGGATCCTCGAGGACGCCCCCTGGGACCCGCGCCTGCTCGGGCTGTTCGACGGCCCCACGTGGGCCGAGCTGCGGGCCACGGACTCGATGATGGGCGTCCAGAGCAGCCCTCACGTGTACCTGTACCAGCGCAACCTGGAGCGGGTCTGCGCGGACAGCCGGGCCATGGCGGAGCAGGTCCGGATCACGCTCCACCACGAGATCGGGCACTTCCTCGGGCTGGACGAGGACGACCTCCACGAGCGGGGACTGGGCTGATGTTGAAGGGGCGCGTCGCGGTCACGGGGTCGACGGGGTTCGTGGGGGCGTACCTCGTCCCCGCGCTGCTGGAGCGGGGGAACGAGGTCAACGCCTTCTGCCGCCGCGCGGACCGGGGCAAGCCGCTGAAGCAGGCCGGCGCCGAGCTCGTGGTCGGGGACCTGCTGGAGCCCCGCACGCTGGTACGGGCCTTGAAGGGGTGCACGGCGGTCGTCCACCTCGCGGCGGTGGCGGACAGCTCGGACGAGGAGCTGAACGTCGCGGTCAACGTGGGCGGGAGCCGGAACCTGGTGGACGCCTGCGTCGAGGCGGGGGTCGACCGGATCGTGAACATCTCCTCGACGTGCGCGGGAAGGAAGCTCCAGGACGCCTACGGACGCACCAAGCTCGAGGCCGAAGCCGAGTTCGCCCGGGACGGCCTCCGCGTCACGCACCTGCGACCGACGATGATCTACGGCCACGGCAGCAAGGAGTTCGACCTCTTCGCCCAGGTGGTGGCGAAGTTCCCGCGGGTGCCGATCCCGGGGCGGGGGAAGGCGCTGCTGCGGCCGGTGTTCGTGCAGGACTTCGTCGACCTCGTGCTCCGCGTCCTCGACCGGGAGCAGGCGGTCGGCATGACGTTCGACGTGGCCGGGCCCGAGCCGCTCAGCTTCGATGACTTCATCTACGTCCTCGGCCGCGCCCAGGGGGTGAACGCGCGCGCCTTCCACGTCCCCGCGGCGCTGGCCATCGGCGGCGCGCGCGTCCTCGGCCGGCTGCAGAAGCACCCGTTCATCAACGTCGACCAGGTGATGGCGTTCCTGCAGGACACCGAGGTGGACATCCAGCCCGCGCGGCGCGAGCTCGCGTGGGACCCGCGGCCGCTGGAGGAGGGGCTGTCGGAGCTGTTTGGAGGCGAGGCATGAGGTGGTGGTGGCTGACGCTGATGCTGGTCCTCGCGCCCGTCCCCGCGCTCGCCCAGGGCGAGAACGAGAACGAGAACGAGAACGAGAACGAGAACGAGAACGAGGACGAGGACGAGAACGAGGTCATCGACGACGGCGAGGGGCCCTCCAAGCCGGACGTCCTCACCCAGCGGATGCTCGGCACGGTGCTCCAGTACTACGCGGGGATCGGCCAGGAGCCGACGCCGGGGGAGCTCGACAACGGCGTCGAGTCGATCCGGCTGCTGCTCCTCGACGGGGTCTCCCTGGCCCGGATCGACGCGGCGGTGAGCGAGGCGATCCGGCTGCACACGCCGGGGCGGCGGGTCCCCTTCGAGGTGGCCGTGCCGCTCCGCATCCGGCCGCAGGATCCGGCCGACACGGGGGCCGCGACGCAGCCTCCGGTGGTGACGCCCCCCCCCCGGAGCGGCAACGACGCGGTGGTCGAGAAGCGGCCGGCGACGGACCCCGGCGGGCAGCCCCCGGCGGTCAAGCCGCTGAGCCCGGAGGAAGAGGAGCGCCTCCTCGCGGAGCGGCGCGCGCGGTCGGCGAAGCGGGCCCGCATCCGGCTGTACCGGCAGTGGGAGGAGCGGACGAAGAACCGGCGGAACCTCCTCGCGGGCGGGATCATCGCGCTGTCGTCGGGGTACGCGATCGGCTTCGCGCACGCGGGGCTGCTGACGCTGACGTTCCCCGACGCGGTGCCGCACTACAGCGCGTGGGTCACGGCGATCCCGATCGTCGGCAACATCACGCTCGCGGTGTGGACGAACGCGCAGTTCCCGCTCGCGATCATCTGCGCGCTGGCGGAGTGGACGGGGACGGCGCTGATCGTCGCCGGCCTCGCCCACAGGATCGACTGGCCCTACAAGCGCGACCCGACCGCAGACCGGGGGGGAAAGGCGAGACCGAGGGGCTGGATCGCGTTCACCCCGACGGGGGTGACGGGCCGCTTCTGACGGCTACTCGAAGGCGCTCAGCCCCGTGACGTGCCGCCCGATCGCAAGGGTGTGGATGTCGTTCGTCCCCTCGTAGGTCTTGACCGACTCGAGGTTCATCATGTGCCGCATGATGGGGTACTCGTCGATGATCCCCATGGCGCCGTGGATCTCGCGGCTGACGCGGGCGCAGTCCAGCGCGATACCGACGTTGTTGAGCTTCGCCACGGACACCTGGATGGGGGTCATCCGCTTGGCGTCCTTCAGCTTGCCGAGACGCCACGCGAGCATCTGCGCCTTCGTGATCTCGACGGCCATCTCGGCGAGCTTCTTCTGCGTCAGCTGGAAGGCGCCGATGGGCTTGCCGAACTGGGTCCGCTCGAGGCTGTAGCGGCGGGCCGAGTCGAAGCACGCCTGGGCCGCGCCGATGGCCCCCCAGCAGATGCCGTAGCGGGCCTGCGTGAGGCAGGACAGCGGCCCCTTGAGGTTCTTCGGGGAGTGGGCCAGGAGCGCGTCGTGGGGGAGCTTGACCTCGTCGAACACGAGCTCGCCGGTCAGCGACGCGCGGAGCGACCACTTGCCGTGGATCTCGGGGGCGGAGTAGCCGGGGGTGCCGGCCTCGACGACGAACCCGCGGATGGTGTCGTGGCCGTCGTCCTCGCGGACCTTGGCCCAGACGATGGCGAGGTCGGCGACGGGGGAGTTGGTGATCCACATCTTGGCGCCGTGGAGCACCCAGCCGTCGGACGTCCGCGTGGCGCGGGTGATCATCCCGCCGGGGTTGGAGCCGTGGTCGGGCTCGGTCAGGCCGAAGCAGCCGATGAAGTCGCCGGACGCGAGCTTCGGCAGCCAGCGCTGCTTCTGCTCCTCGGAGCCGTAGGCGTGGATGGGCCACATGACGAGCGACCCCTGGACCGACGCGGCGGAGCGGAGCCCGGAGTCGCCCCGCTCGAGCTCCATCATGGCGACGCCGTACGCGACGTTGGACAGCCCCGGGCAGCCGTACCCCTCCAGGGGGATGCCGTACAGGCCGAGCTCGCCGAGGGTCTTGAGCAGGGGCCGGGGGAACGTCCCCGCGCGGTGGTGCTCCTCGACGATGGGGAGGAACTGCTCGTCGACGAAGCGGCGGACCATGTCGCGGACCATCCGCTCCTCGTCGCTGAGGAGCTCGTCGAGGTCGTAGATGTCGAGTTCGGAAAACGCGGACGAGACGTCGGTCATTCGGGGCTCCGGGGCAAAGCGGCCGGACACTAGCGACCGCCCTGGGGCCTGTCTACCGGGATCGGGGCCGCCCCGGGGCCGCTCAGCGCATCTTCATCTCGCTGAAGATCATCGACTCGTAGTACCCGGCGACGCAGTACCAGTCGATCCCGTCGGCGTACGAGGCGTGGGGGCCGCCGTAGTAGAAGCCGTTGAGGTTGTTGTAGTGGCAGCTGCGGTACCACCACGCGCCCTGGAACAGCACCGCGCAGTTGTCGATGGAGTAGGTGTCGTTGTCGGCGTCCCACGTCGAGAACGGCATCCCCGAGTGGTAGTACATCCCCGAGCCGCCGGCGCAGTCCGGGGTGGTCCCGCTGAAGCCGTCGACGGTCAGCGTGTACAGCGACGCCGCGTCGCTGATGGAGAAGGTCGTGTACTCGGCGTAGTACGTCGTCCCGTCGGCGCGGGTGAGGTCGACGCGGAGCTCCGAGGCGACGTTCTCCGTGAGCAGGTGGATCGTGTCGAGCCCGAGCCAGTGCTCGGCGTCCACGTCGCCGAACCCGGCGGCGTAGTCGGCCCAGCCCCGGTAGAAGTCGGTGGCGCCGTCCTCGCGGCGCTGGAAGACGATCCAGCCGCCGGTCCCCGAGTCCATGTCGCAGGAGACCTCGAAGGGGGTCGCGGTCGGGTCGCCGGTCGGCTCGATGGTGTAGGTGCCGCTCAGCGCGCTCGGGTCCTGGGCGAGGACGTCGAGGCAGTCGACGGCGGCGCAGAGGGCGTCGCCCCCGGGGGTTCCGGCGTCGGCGACGGTGTCGCAGTCGTTGTCCTGACCGTCGCAGACCTCGGCGTTGCCGTCGAAGTTGCCGGCGTCGGCGTCGTCGCAGTCCCCGTCGCACTCGGTCTGCCCGTCCCCGTCGTCGTCGATCTCGTCGCCGCCCAGCGCCGCGTCGCAGTCGTTGTCCTGACCGTCGCAGACCTCGGCGTTGCCGTCGTAGTTGCCGG
>CAYFOA010000150.1:0-19187 GCA_964344575.1 uncultured Rickettsiales bacterium
GCGAGCTCGGCGACGAGCGGCCCGGCCTCGCTCAACGCTCCTCCCGGCGGCGGAGGCGGCTGCCGGCGACGACGAGGAGCAGCGCGCCGGCGACGCCGCCGGGCTCGGCGGGCTCGCCGCAGATGACGCCGAACTCGTCGCGGGTGGTGCAGCGCTCGTAGGCCTCGGCGGGGTCGTCGTCGTCGAGCGGCGTGATGCCGGTGGTGTCGTCGTCGTCGTCCACGGAGTCGTCGTCGTCCGCGGAGTCGTCGTCGTCTCCGGAGTCGTCGTCGTCTCCGGAGTCGTCGTCGTCCCCCGCCGGGCAGAACCGGTCGTCGGCCTGGGCGGCGACGAGGTTGTCGAGCAGCGCGGGGTCGACGGCGTAGTACGCCTCGACGTGGGTCGTGGTCGCGACGACGCGGGAGGGGCCGGCCTCGAAGTCGATGAGGAGGTCGGTCAGGGTGGCCGGCTCGGCGACGACGGCGGAGGACGCGTACGTCGTCGCGGGCGAGCCCCGGGCCGGCAGCGCGGGCGGCGTGAACGCCATCGGGGTGGCCACGCCGGTCGCGAGATCGCTGGACGGGTCGGCCACGAAGCCGAGGTCGTAGAGGACGTCGGGGAGCGTGTGGGTCAGCCCCGCGGGCGCGGACGTCCAGGTCGGGAGATCGAGGTCCGGGCCGCTGTGGCCGTGCCACTGCAGGACCCGGCAGCAGGCGCCCGCGAGCCAGGCGTCGATGGTCGCCTGCTGGGCGGCGAGGTCGGCGTAGAAGGCGCCGTCCTGCGCGGACGACACGACGATCCGGGTGACGTCGGACAGGTCGGCGGTGGCGAGCGCCGCCGGCGCGAGAACGCTGACGGTCGCCCCGGTCGCAGTCAGGAGGTCCGCGGCGGGTGTGCCGGCGGGCGCGCTCGTCTGCAGGACCACGGCGTCTTCGGCCTGCCCGTTGCAGGTCTGCGCGGCGGCATGGCCGAAGGAGAACAACGTCGCCGCAGCGATCGCGGCGCTCGCGCACCAGCGTCGCGATCGTCGCGCCCGCCGGACGCGGGCCGTCGCGCCCGTGGCGGGGCGCGCCAGGACGGCGAGCCTCACAGCCTCAGCTCCAGCCACGCGGCGAGGTCGACGCGGGGGGCGACGACGAGGGTGGGGGCGAGGGTGAAGGTGGGGCCGTACTCGTGGCGGAGGGCGGCGCCGACGCGGGCCTGCGCGGACAGGGCGAGGCGGCGGCCGAGCATCACGCCGACCGAGGCGTCCACGGTCGCGCCGGGCTCGGCGGCGACCACCCGTTCGCAGGCGATCGGTTCGACGCAGCGTTCGCCGAGGAGCACGTCGAAGCTGCCGCCGAGGCTGATGGTGGCGTTGCCGGGGAGGTCGGTGAGGCCGTGCAGCCCCAGCGCGGCGGGGAAGGCGAGGGTGAGCCGGCGGTCGGTGGGGTTGAGGGGGCGCATCATCGCGCCGCCGGAGAGCGACGCCCAGATGGGTCCGGCGAGCCGCAGCCGGGCGCGGAGCTGGACGGTGCCCCAGCTCCGGTCCTGCGCGGTCGCCGTGCCGCCGCCGAGGCCGACGCGGAGGCGGTCCGATCGGCTCACTGCGCCCGCGTTGGCGGTGCCTAGCAGCCGCGCCTGCCGCCCGAAGCGGCGGCGGTCCTGCGACGTCATCCGCTCGACCTCCCCGGGCGCGCCGGCGGTGAACGTCACCCGCTCGCCGGCCTCGACGAGGACCTCGCGTCCCGCCTGGATCGCCCCGCCGTCGGGCGACGGGAGCGCGCGCACGCGGACCGCCCCCTCCGTGACCGCGACCTCGCCGGCGGCGCCGTCCCACGTCACCGCGAACACGGTCCCCTCGACGAGCACCTCGACCCGCTCGACGCGCACGCCGAACGACGCCTTCACCCGGTAGATCGCGGTCCCCAGCCGCTGCGTCCACGTCGTCCGGATCTCGACGGTCGAGTGCTCGCCGATGGTGACGCTCCAGCCCTCGGACGTCGTCACGACGCAGGCGCCCCGCCCGGTGTTGATGACGTCCCCCTCGAACACGGCGGCGCCGCGCTCCGCCGGCCGCGGCTCGGCGCCCCCGCGCACGACCCAGACCTCGCGGGCCGGCTTCGTCGTCTCCTCGAGGAACCCCGCCCGCCGCTCCTGCACGAGGGTGATGGTCCCGTACGCCTCCGCCGCCGCCGCCGGACCCGAGAGGAGGAGCGCCAGCGCGAACCCCACCAGCCCCGCGAGCGGGCCCGCCGCGGGTCTCCCCGTGCGACGGCGTGGGTGGTCGACTGGGCCGGGGCGGGGAGCGGTCATCGGCCGGACCTCGACAGGCGAGCGCCGCCGATCTGGATGGTGCGGACGGGGTTGACGTCGTCCGCGCCGAACAGGTCCGCCGCCGGCTCGATGCCGCCCGCCGCGCCGGGGACGAGGCGGACCGGGACCGTGAGGCCGACGTCGTCCAGGACGAGCTCGCCGTCGCCCGTTTCGGCGCCGGCGGGCGTCGCCTCGATCGCCCAGTAGAGCCACCCCGCCTCGTCCACGCCGAGGACGACCACCCAGCCGTCCCCCCCGTACCGGGCCGGCCACGGGTCGGCGACCTCGGTCGTCGCGGGGGCCGCCGCGAGTTCGCGGTGGGCGTCCGCGGGGAGCGCGTCCAGGGCCGCCTCGACGATCTCGGCGAGGAGCACGGATCGCTCCGCGTGCCACGCGACCGCGTCGTCCTCCGCGCCGCCTGCCCACCGCTCGATGGCGGGCAGGTCGGGGACGGGGTGCGCGGCCGGGGCGTCATCGACGGCGTCGCGGCGGAGGCGGACCAGCGTGCCCCAGGCGCCGGTGGGATCGGCGTCGAGGAGCGCGTCGTCGGTCGGTTCGGCGGCGCCGGCGCGCAGGAGGGTCGGGTCCCGCGTCATCGGCCCGCCCCCTCCGCCGGGTCGGCCGCGTCCGCTGCGCCGGTGGTCTCCGCCGCGAGCAGCTCGTCGCGGACGCCGGGGATGGTCACGAGCACCGCGAGCAGGTGCTCGGATGCCGCCTTGGGACGGAGCACCGCCGCCTCGTCCCGCGTCGCGCCGACCTGCGTCAGCACCTTGCGGAGGAACCCGTCGCAGATCCGCTCCAGCGCCCGCGTGATCGCCGTCGGGTTCGCCAGCTCCGGGATCTCCTGGGGTACCTCCTTGTACGGCCGCCCCGCCAGCAGCAACCGCAGCAGCGCCTGCTCCACCTCCGTCAGCGACCCCCACGCCTCGGCCGCCGCCGCCCGCACCGCCGCCCGGTCCGCCACGTCGCCGGGGTCGTTCGCCGCCACGTCGTCCGCCGGACCGAACGCCGCCCCGTCCACCGCCGCGTCCTGCAGGATCCGCGAGATCGCCCCCGGGTACATCGGCGCGCCGTGCTTCGCGAGCACCAGCTGCACCCGCGCCGGCACCGACCACCCGCCGCGCCGCCGGAGCACCCGGACCACCTCGTCCTCGTTCCAGTCCGCCCGCGCCGGCCGCGCCCCCGACGTCCACGCCGGCAGCCCGTACCGGGGCCAGTCCCGGTGCCGCCCCGGGAACGCCGCGCACTCCTCCTTGCACGCCGCCACCACCTCGCGGTGCAGCTCCTCCCGCCGCAGCCACGCCGGGTGCCGCCGGACGTTGTGCGCGTACTGACGGCGGAGTCGCTCGCGGGTCACCGACAGCCGCGCCGAGAAGCTGTGGTAGCGGACCTCGGGATCCGCCGTCGCGTCCTCGACGTACGCGTCGAACGGCGTCCGCTCCGAGAAGGGGAACCGCCCGATGAGGCGGCCGTCGAGGTCGGCGAACACGTGGTGGACCAGGCTGACCATGGCCTCCTCCGTTCGGCTCCCCAGCTCGAAGTAGACGCCGGGGTAGCGCCGCGCCACCGCTCGGACCCCGCCGTCGCAGGCGTCCAGCAGCTCGCGCGAAGCGGCCGCCCGGCCGGAGCGGTGCTCCGCGATCCGGGCGACCCAGGTCTGCTCTTCGGCCACGGCTACGCTCCCGACGATGCCGGGAGCGTAGCCGACAGCCACCTTCCGGATCACTCCGGCGCGTCCTCCGACAGGGAGTCCGCGTCGTCCGCGTCGTCCGCCGGATCGTCGGTCGGGTCGTCCGTCGGGTCGTCGGTCGGGTCGTCCGTCGGGTCGGTACCGTCGTCGTCGACGATGCAGCACTGCCCGTCCTCCGCCGCGATCGTCCCGCTGACGTTCAGGCCGGCGACGTTGCCCCAGTTGTAGAGGTCCACCTCGAGGCAGTTCTCGCCGGGCAGGAACATCGTCGTGTCGAGCACCTCGTAGACCAGCGGGTCGGGGTCGTTGAACGCGCCGTTCGTGCCCGAGACCGCCGTCAGCGCCGCGCCGTTGAGCCGGACCGCGCTGATCTCGTTGTCCCCGCGGACCTGCAGGTTCAGCGACGGCGCCGAGGCGAACTCCGACATGCACCAGCAGCGCTCGTACGTGTAGATCCCGCCCGCCGTCTGGACCGCCCGCGCCGACGGCGAGCCGTCCCACGCGTTGGTGATCCACTGGCTGCCCGCGAAGGCCGCCAGCCAGCCGGGGTACGGGTTGACCGCGGTGGGGCTGCTCGGCACCGGGGCGCCGGACGCGTCGACGATCAGCTGCCACGAGGGGTCCGCGGTCCCGGGGGCGATCCCCGCGCCGGTGGACAGGTCCTCGTCGAGGTCGTCGCAGGCGATCGGGGTCTCGACGCAGGAGCTGTTGTCGCTCATGTCGTCGTCCGCCGTCGCGCCCACCACGTCGGCGCAGTTCAGCACCCACTCCTCGCCGGACCAGCGGTCGGCGTCGGCCACCTGGACGACGAGGTCGAAGGACGTCGAGTCGCCGGGGGCCAGCGGGAGCCCGACGTAGGCGCAGCTGACCGTCTGCGGCGGGATCGCGGGGGCCGCCGTGCAGGACCAGTCGGGGTTGGTGTTGGAGACGAACGTCAGGTCGACGGACAGCGGGTCGATCACCGTGAACCCGGCCTCGGGGACCGAGCCTTCGTTGGTGACCGTGATGGTGTAGCTGCCCGTGTCCCCGAGGCCGAGGCTGAAGTCGTTGCTCTCCTTGCGGATGGCGAGGTCGTGGGTGTCGAGCTCGAGCTCGCAGCACTGGCCGTCGAGGGCGTCGATCGAGCCGCTGATGTTGACCCCGGTGACGACCGCGTGGGCGTCGCGCACGTCGATCTGGACGCAGTTCTCGCCGACCACGAAGCGCGCCGGATCGTCCTCCTCGAACCGAAGCGGGACGGGATCGGTGTGGCCGCCCGCGGTGCCGGCGTACGGCGTCAGCGTCGTCCCGTTGAGCCGGACCGCGAGGATCGAGTCGTCCGCCCGCACGTCGAGCAGGAGCGACGGATCGCTGAACGTGTCCGCGAGGCAGAAGCAGCGCTCGTACGTGTACGTGTCCACCGTCCAGGTGCTGCCGGCGCCGCCGGAGCCGTTGGACGTCGGGGCGATGTACATCGAGTCGGGCATGGCCGGCTGCCACGCGGCGTGCGCGTTGATGACCTTCGGCGGGCGGGGGGTGACGCCGCCGGTGCCGTCGAACACGAGGACCCAGTCGTCCTCGTCGTCCTCGGGCGCGAGCGTGACCGACGCGTCGTCGTTGAAGCCGCTGGAGAGGTCCTCGTCGAGGTCGCCGCAGCCGATCGCCGAGGTCACGCAGGACTCGTTGTTCGAGTCGTCCGCGTCCACGAACGTGTCGTCGTTCTGCACGATCGTCGCGCAGTTCTCGATCTCCTCGCCGCTCAGGGCGGGGTCGACGCTGACGAAGATCTCGACGGGCGCGAGCGACACGGGGGACGTCGGCAGCGGCCCCGTGAGGCAGCAGTCGACGACCGAGCCGGTGGCCGTGCAGGACCACGCCGAGCCCGCGTAGCCGGTGTACGTCAGCCCCGCGGGGAGCACGTCCTGGATGCAGAGCGCGCCGCCGTCGCAGTGCTCGTCGCCGAAGTAGCCGACGTTCAGCACGTAGCTGCCGCTGCCGCCGGCGCTGAGGGGCTCACCGACGGACTTGTCGATGTCGGCGTCGCAGTCGCAGTCGGGGGCCGACGGCTGGTCCTCCTTGGCCGGCGCCGGCTCCTCTGCGACGGGCAGACACATGGAGTTGCCGCTCAGCGCCAGCGCGAGCAGCGTCAGGGAGAGGAATCGAGGAAAGGCGTGCATCGGAAGCTCCGTGTTGGTTCACGGAGCCACGAAGCAGGGCCCTTTCGATCTTTTTCGGACTTTCTTCAGGAACGGGGAAGAAGGCGCGCTTGGGAGGCCGCCGGTCGGACAGACGCGGGGGGGGGCGATCGGCTCCCGTAGGTCGATCGCCGCGAGATCGGCGGCGTCCTGCTCGCGACTCCTGTCGGGCTCGTCGTCCTGGACTCGCGAAGGCGCGAAGGGCCCGCGTCCGGCGGGCAAGGTTCGCGAAGGGTGGGCCGGGATCGGGGGAGGCGATGCCGCGGCGGGCTCCGTTGGCCGAACCGTCCTTGGATTCAACACGGAGGGCCACGGAGATCGGCACGGAGAGCCGGTTTGTCCCTCCCTGCTTGTTTCCGCTGCCCTCCGTGGGTCCCCGTGGTGAGAACCAGCAGGCCCTCCCTGCAACACCCCGATCTCCCAGCCGACGGCGCGTCCCGGACGGACGCGATCCCCGCCCTTCGCGTCCCTTCGCGCCTTCGCGCCTTGCCCGGTGTCCCGGACGGACGCCGGGCACCCGGCCAGGGGCCGAATCGCCGGAACCCTTCGGCTGGATTCAGGACCGAGGCCCCCGGCACTAGAACGCGTAGTCGACGTCGCTGTTCAGGATGCAGCCGTCGGGCGCGACGGAGCGGCCCTCGTAGCCGTCCTCCCAGTTCCACGAGAAGTGCAGGTGGTGGTGGTGGAAGGGCCAGCCGTCGCCGTACGCGAGGTGGGAGTAGGTCAGCCGGGAGTGGGCCGTATCGCTGATGAGCCCCTCGTCGCGGAGCGCGTCGGCCTCGTCCTGCACGACGTACGCGACCTCGGGATCGACCCCGATGACGCGGACGTTGGGGGACTCCATCAGCTTGCCGAGGAAGAACGCGGTCTTCTCCCCGTCGAGGTTGTCGGCGGGGCCGGTGCAGAAGTACGAGTTGTAGGAGCTGCAGGCGTACCCGGCGATGGACTGGCCGGTGTTGTAGTAGAAGCTGATGTCGATGTCGTTGCCGTTGACGTGCGTCCCCTCGGGGTGCCGCAGCTGGCCGTCCATCCGCCCCGGCGTGTCGCCGTCGTCCTCGCTCATGTCGAACAGCCCGAGGGTGTCGGCGTCGGGCCACTCCTTCTTGACCTCCTGGGTCGCCCAGCGGACGAGGTAGGCCACCTCGCGGCGGAGGTTGGAGTAGTGGGGCTGGTGGTAGACGAGGTAGCCGTCCTCGTCGTAGTTCGCCTGGGGGAACTGCATGATGCGGTTGCAGGGGCCGTCGTCGGAGGAGGTGGGCTCCTCGTCGGGGTAGGCGTCGTCGCAGTCGCGCATCTCGTGCCACGAGGCGACCCGGACGAGGAGGTCGTAGTCGCTCCCGGCGCCGTTCCAGCCGTGGACGCGGAAGTACCGGCTCCACTTCTCGCCGGTCGGGTTGTACCAGGCGAGCCGCTCGTAATCCTGGGCGGTCTCGGAGGACCAGACGGCCTCGTCGTCCTCGGTCACCTCGACGAGGTCGAGGTCGTCGCTGCCGGAGCCGTCGCCGGGCATGGTGATCTTGACGCTGACCCACTTCTGGGGGGGGACGTCGATGCGGTAGTAGTCGATGTCGCCGTCGTCGCAGAGCCGGACGCCGGTCTGCTCCCACCGGTTCTCCGCGACCACGCCGGAGGCGGTCTCGAGGGTGTCGTTGACGGCGTCGAAGCAGTCGTCGGCCCACGCCGGCAGCGGGTCCTCGTCGACGTCGTCGTCGTCGTCGTCGTCGGACGAGACCGGCACGGTGCAGGCGGCGGTGAACAGGGCGGCGGTCAGCAGACCGAAGAGGCGGACGAGGCGGTCGTTCATGCAGGCTCCGAAAGCGCCGGGAGGCGGCCCTCTCCCCCGAGGGCGGCGGGCTTCTATCAGCCGTGCGCGTGAGGGGTCAAGCCCGATCTGCGATCTGCGATCTGGGATGCGGAGCTCCGATCCGGGGAAGGTCCCGGACAACCCTCCCGGACTTGGATCTGGTCGACCGTGCCGATAATCTTCGTCCGGCCTGGGCCCGCACCGCCGATAAGGGGTATGGAGCCGGAGAAAGAGCCCCTGACCGATCGCGACGACAACCGGACCGCCCTTCACTGCCAATCCTGCGGAGAGTTGGTCGATCTGCTCCACTACACGGCGTGCCCGCTGTGCGGCGGGCCCATGGCCGTGGTGCTGGTCAGCGTCTGCCGCGAGCGGGACTGCGCGCACTCCCACCACGACGACGAGCGCGGGCTCCACCTCGTCCCCCTCGAGGAGGGGCGGCACCGCTAGCCGCCGAGCTCGGCGGCGATCTCGTGGGGGAGGGGGAACCAGCGGAGCTGCTGGAAGTCCGCCGACAGCTCCGGCCTCGCGCACGGCTTCGGGCGCGCCTCGTCGAACCGGCGGCGGGCCTCTGCGAGGTAGTCCGGGAGCACCCACCGCGGCGCCGTGAACTGCCGGCGGGGGTACTCCATCCGGCCGCCGCGGTACGACACGTCCGCCAGCCGCATCGACGGCTCCGGCACCCCGTCGCGGTGCTGCCACCGGCCCGACATCGGCACGAACTCGTAGTCCGGCAGCAGCTTCCACCCCTCGTTCGCCACCAGGTGCACCGCCTCCACGAGGTACTCGAACTCCTCGTCGCCGATGAAGTAGTTGAAGTTCACCCGCGCCCACCCCGGCTTGACCCCCTCGCAGCCGCGCACGATCTCCCGCTCGTACTCCTTGCTCTGGACCAGGTCGATCTGCAGCAGGCGGTGGCCGTACGGGCCCGCGCAGGAGCAGCCCCCGCGGGCCTGGATGCCGAACAGGTCGTTCAGCAGCGCGACCACGAAGTTGTGGTGCAGGTAGCGGCCGCCGTGGACCACCATGAAGCTGATGATCGACAGCCGCCACGCGTCCGGGTTGCCGAGGATGCGGAGGTTGTCGTTCGCTGACCAGGACTCGATCGCCCGCCGGATGAAGCGATGCTCCCGCTCCCGGATCGTCTCCCAGCCGACCGCCTCCTTGAGCTGGAACACCAGCCCCGCGCGGATGCTCCCTACGATCTCCGGCGTGCCCCCCTCCTCCCGCTCGATGGGGTCGCGGCTGTAGCGGGCGTCCACCGGGGAGACGTACGACACCGTGCCGCCGCCTGGCGCCGTGGGGACGCGGTTGATGAGGACCGCCCGCTTCACCACGAGCACGCCCGGCGTGCCCGGGCCGCCGATGAACTTGTGCGGCGAGATGAAGACGGCGTCCTTGTACGCGAGGTGCCCGTCGGGGCCGTCCTCCACCATGTTCATCTCGATCTGGACGTACGGCCCCGCCGCGGCGAAGTCCCACAGCGACAGCGCGCCGTAGCGGTGGAGCAGGATCGCCGTCCGCCCCGTCTTGCTGCCGATGCCGGTGACGTTCGACGCCGCCGAGAAGCTCCCGATCTTCAGCGGCCGGTCCGCGTACCGCTGCAGCTCCCGCTCGAGCTGGTCGAGGTCGAGCCGGCCGTCGGCGTCCTCGTCGATGACCACCACCTCCGCGATCGACTCCCGCCACGGGAGCTCGTTGCTGTGGTGCTCGTAGGGGCCGATGAAGACGACCGGGCGCTGCTCCGGCGGGATGTGCGACGACAGGTCGAACTCGGCGTCGAGGTCCGCGGGGAGCCGGAGGTTGAGGACGTCGATGATCTTGTTGATCGCCCCCGTCGCCCCCGAGCCGCAGAAGATGACGACGTCGTCGTCGGTCCCCCCGACCGCCTCCTTGATGATGCGCCGCGCCTCCTCCCGGAGCTGCGTCGTCTGCCGCCCCGTCCCCGACATCTGGGTGTGCGTGTTGGCGTACAGCGGCAGCACCTCGTCGCGGATGAAGTCCTCGATGAACGACAGGCTCCGCCCCGACGCCGTGTAGTCCGCGTACGTCACCCGGCGGGCGCCGTAGGGGCCGTCGATGACCTGGTCGCAGCCGATGATCGACTCGCGGATGTGCTCGATGAGGCGCTCCATGCGGCGCCGGTCTAGCAGCCTTCAAAGGCTCTCAACAAGTGGCGTCCGCCACCGGTGCTAGACCGTCGGCGGGCATGGAGCGCTTCGTCCTCGTCTTTGCGTCCGTCTGGCTGGCCGGCTGCACGATCGGCTTCCCCGACAGCAACCCGCGCGACGACGAGCTGCCCGACCTGAACGACACCACCGACGACGACGACTTCGGGGACGACGACGACCTCAGCGGCGGGGACGACGACGACGCGAGCGCGGACGACGACGACGCGTCCGGGCCGTCCGACGACGACGACCTCGCCCCCGACGACGACGACGCGTCCGGACCGACCGACGACGACGACGCCGGCGGCTGCGGCCTCGGCGAGGTCGAGGACTGCCTCGGGGGGTGCACCCTGGAGAGCTGGATCGGCGACGGCGTGTGCGACCCGTCGCTCGACTGCGCGGCGTTCTCGTTCGACGACGGGGACTGCGCGGCAGGCGACGACGACGACGCGGGGCCGTCCGACGACGACGACGCCGGGCCGGCCGACGACGACGACGCGGGCGGCTGCGCGGCCGACGAGGTCGAGGACTGCCTCGGCGGCTGCACCCTGGCGGCGTGGGTGGGCGACGGGATCTGCGACACCTCGCTCGACTGCGCCGCCTTCTCGTTCGACGGCGGGGACTGCGCGTCCGGGGACGACGACGACGCGGCACCGGACGACGACGACACGATCGCCGACGATGACGACACGTTCGTGGACGACGACGACACGTTCCTCGACGACGACGACACCATCGCGACGGACGACGACGACGCGACCCCGCCCCCGCCGACGTGCGCCGACGACGGGTACGAGGACAACGACACGGACGCGGCGGCGGCCTCGATCGCGACCGGCGCCTACTACGGCCTCCAGGTCTGCGACGGCGACGACGACTACTACGCGGTGAACCTCGGGGCGGGGACGGGCGTGACGTTCGACCTCTCCTTCAGCGACGCCGAGGGGGACGTCGACCTGCGGCTGTACGACCCCGCGGGGACGTACGTGGCGTCGTCGCTGTCGGTCTCCGACGACGAGTCGATCGCGCCCTTCTCGACGGCGGCGTCGGGCGACTGGATCGTCAAGGTGGACCTCTGGTCGGACGACGGCAGCAGCCCCGGCAACAGCTACGACCTGGTCATCGGCACCCCCGGCTGCCAGCCCGACGCGTACGAGCCGAACGAGTCCTCGGGCACGGCGACGTCCACGGGATCGTTCGCGTGGACGGACTACGGCGTGGGCCTGTGCGACGGCGACGTCGACTGGTACTCGCGGGATCTCGCGTCCGGGGAGACCATCGAGATCGACGTCTTCTTCGAGGACGACGCGGGCGATCTCGACCTCGAGATCTACGACCACAACGCGCTGTGGGCGTGGGGCAGCTACAGCAGCAGCGACGACGAGTCCCTCACCTACGCGGCGACGGGCGCGGGCACGCACTGGTTCCGCGTCTACCTCTACGACGACCCCGGCGACCCGGGGCAGGGCTACGACCTGGCGGTGGACTCGTACTGAGGGGCAGCCGGGGGCCTACCAGCCGGCGCCGTCCTCGTGGCCCGCCTCGGAGCGGGCGATCGACAGGTCGAAGCTGTCGGGGAGGTCGCCGAGCGGCTCGACGAACACGGTGTAGTCGCCCGAGGGAACCGTCACCGTGAGGCGGTCGTTCCAGTCGAGGACCGCGCCGTCGATGAGGTCGTCCGCGCCGACCGCGCCCGAGGGGCCGGCCTGGCCGTCGGCGTCGGCGTCCGCGGCGAGCCACACGATGGCGTCCGCGTCGACGGGGAGCACGTTGCCCCAGAAGGTGAGGACCGACTCGGCGTCGAGCGCCAGCCGGTACTGGGCGGGGCCCTCGTCGAAGTCGCCGACGAGCGCGACGGTGCCCCACACCGCCAGCGGCACCAGCGGGGCGGTCCGGTCGAAGTCCAGCTCGGGGGTGGGCTCGACGGTGACGGACTCGGTCGCCTCGGCCGCGCCCGCGTCCTCGCCGAGGCACTCCAGCTCGACCTCGACGTCGGCGGTGACGTCGAACGTCTCCTCCCCCTCGGTGTCGACCTCGACGGGGGCGCCGTCGCCGAACCGGAGCGCGCAGCGGACCGCGTCGATCGCGGCCCAGGCGACCTCGACCTCGCCGCCGCCGACGGGCAGCTCCACGGGGGTCACCACGAACGCCTCGATCTGCGCCGGCCCGTCCGGGGCGGCGTCGGTCACCGCGTCCAGACCCGAGGCATCGGGCGAGGCGAGCTCCACGGTCGGCCCCCAGGAGCCGTCCGCGGGGGCCGCCGGGGCGAGGCCGGAGGCGCCCGGGCCGCCGGCCGGCGTCTCGCAGCCGGCGAGCGCGAGGAGCCCGGTGATCGAGAGCGCGAGCAAGCGGTGCATGGTCCCCATGTCAATCCCTCCGCGACACGACTAAGTATCCGTGTGTACTAGTGTGTCTCCGATTGTTGGGGTTGGCAAGACCCAACTGTCCCCGCGCCCGCGAGCAGCGGCTTGCCGAGACCGGCTACAACCTCGTGGTGGACTCGTAGGGGAGGACCTAGACTGTCCCCATGTCGGTCGCCGACCTCTACGATCAGGCTCTCGAGCTCCCCGAGGCGGAGCGAGTCGCCCTCGCGTTGCGGCTGGTCCGCAGCGTGGACCCGGACGAGCATCCGTCGCGCGAGTGGATGGAGGCGTGGTCGGGGGAGCTGGAGGAGCGCGTGCGAGCGTCCCGAGCGGGGGAGTTGGAGAGCGTCGGCGCACGTGAAGCGCTCGCCGAGCTGCGGACTCGCCTGAACGAGCGTTGATCGTCCGCATCAACGCCGCGGCCCGAGCGGAGCTCGAGGACGCGGCGCTCTACTACGAGGGCGAGCGTGAAGGCCACGGCGGCGCGTTTGCCTCGGCGTTCGAGGCGGTCCTCGATCGCCTGGAGTCCTTCCCCCGCAGCGGCACTCGCTGGGCTCGATCGGTCGGCGGCCTGGAGACCCGCTACGTCGTCATGCGCCGGTTCCCGTACGCGGTTGTCTACACACTGGAGGAGGATCTCGCCGAGATCGTCGCCATCGGCCACCTTCGGCGTGGGCCGGCCTACTGGCGGGACCGGCTGAAGTAGTCCCTGGTAGCGGATCGAGAGGGGGACCAGGGACCTCCCTGGCTGGACTGCACGGCTAGTCGAGGTCGAGGCGCTCCTCGGACGTCACCTTGAGCGGGACCAGGCGCGTCCCGGCGAAGACCCGCCGCCGGCGGTCGCTCCAGACCGTCCCCGAGACGTAGACGTAGAGGGTGGTGCGGCCCTCCGTCTCGGCCTCGACGTGCGCTTCGGCTTCGAACCCACCGTCCTCCGAAGGCGTCATCGCGACCCGGTCCCAGCCACCGCCGGGAGGGTTGATCCAGAGCCAGAGCTCGGCGTCGTTGTAGTCCCCCGCGACGGCCACCTCGACCTCGACGGCGGCCTGGCCGAACGCCAACACCGGGATGCCGACCCGGAGATCGGTCAGTCCTTCGACGGGCAGGCCCGAGGCGAAGGGCCCGAGGGAGAACTCCAGCTCCTCCTCCGGCTCTCCGCACACCTCCTCGTCCGCCGGCAACGGCCCCGTCCAGACCGCCTCGAAGGCCGCCTCGGGCAGCAACTCGACCCGCGATCGGGCGACGATCGCCGCGCCGCCGGCCGTCTCGCCCGCCACCGGGGCACTGAGCAGGGTGCCGTCCGAACGGAGCGCGAAGATCCAGTTCGCGCCGGCGGGCCCGCCGGGTCGCTGGGGAACGTCGTAGAGGAGCTCGTCCGGCAAGAACTCGAACGGCTCCATGACCCCGTCGCGAAAGGCGCACAGACCCCCGCGGACGCCCGGGAACAGGAGATCGAGCGTCGCCGCGTCCCCCGGCACCTTGTGGCTGACCAGGCGGCCGCCGGTCAGCATCGATTCCCCCGTGGGCCCGCCCCGCGGGCTGGCGCTCGTCAGCTCGTCTCGGAGGCGCGCGTCCTCGGCGAGGGCCAGATCGAGCTCCGAGGACAGGTCCTCCAGCATCATCCCCCAGGGGTCGCTCCCCGTGCCGGGCCCCGAGAACTGCGCGCGCCACAGCGGAGTGTCCCTGCTGAGCGGCTGGTAGCTGAGCCTCACCTCGAACGAGCAGCGCTCGGCCGGGGTGAACGGAGCGTTGCACCAGAACTCTCGGATCTCGACGAACAGCCGGTCGCCCCACGCGTCCTCGTCGGCCTCGACCGCCCAGATCCCGTGAGCATGCAGCCGGTATCGCACGCTCTTGCTGATGAGTCCGACGACCGTCTCGTTCGGCAGGACCCAGGCCTCCTTGTCCGGGATCGGGAACCCGGCGAACAGGGACGCCATCTTGTTGATCTCCGTGTAGCTGCCGACGTACCGGTGCCCGTTTCGGGTCGGTGGTCGCCGATCATCGACGATCACGTGGACCTCCCCGGTCATTGTGGGGGCCGGGGGCGGCCATCCCCAGCCTCCCGGATCGTCGCTGAGGGTCCTCTCTGCCGCGGCTGCCCCGGGCAGCAGCGTGAGGACGCCGACGAGGGCAGCGACCCGACGGAGATCACGCATCGAGGGCACGCTACTCGAACCAAGCGGCTCGATCGAGGCATCCTCCCGGCGTGGACGTCGTCCTCAGCAGCGGGTTCCTCGCGTTCGCCCGGCACTGCGGGTTCCTGGCTGCCGTGGAGGACGCGGGGGTGGAGGTGACGGGGGCGTGCGGGACGTCTTCGGGGGCGCTCGTGGCGTCGCTCTGGGTGGCGGGGTACTCGGCCTCGCAGATCGCGGACGAGCTCAGCGCCGACGCGCCGATCCGGTGGATGCGGCCGCGGCTGGCGGTCTGGTCGGGGGTGTTCGGGCTGGAGCGGGTCGTCGAGCGGCTGCGGGGGTGGCTGCCGGCCACCTTCGAGGAGCTCGACCGGCCCTTCGGCGTCGGGGTGCTGACCCCGGACGGACGGGGCGAGCTGGTGACGTCGGGGCCGCTTCCGGAGGCGGTCGCCGCCTCCTGCGCCGTGCCGTACGTCTTCGCCAAGGTCCCCGTGAGCGGCCGCCGCCTCGCCGACGGGGGCGCCGTCGACCGGCTCTTCCTCCCCCACTGGACGGCCCACCGCGGCCTCGCCGCGCCGCCCCTGGTCCACCTCGTCGACCGCTCCGCCGGAGCCCCCACGTCCGTCCCCGGCGACGTCCCCGTGGTGCGGACGCCGCGGTCCGGGGCGAAGTTCTGGAACCTCGGGGACTTCGCCGGCCAGGTCGAAGAGGCCCGCCGGCTCGCCGCCGGCGTCCTCAGAGCTTCCGGTACTGCTTCAACGCCAGCACGTTCGCGCCCAGGGCCAGCACCATGAAGCCGACGAGGACGACGAGGTCCGTCCAGATGACGTCGAGGCCGGCCCCCCGGATCATCACGTCCCGCAGCGCGTTCGCGCCGTACGTCAGCGGCAGCACCTCGCCCACGCGCTGCAGCCACGGGACCATGCCGTCGAGCGGGAACAGGCCGCTGAAGAAGATCTGCGGGATGATCACCACCGGGATGAACTGGAACACCTGGAACTCGCTCCGGGCGAACGCGCTCACGAACATCCCCAGCGCCAGCGCCGTCCCCGCCAGCAGCAGGACCGTCGCGAGGAGCCAGACGAAGCTCCCCTCGAGCATCATCCCGAGCAGGTAGATCGAGACCACCGACGCGAGGCAGACCTGCACGAACACGACCGCCGCGAACCCGAGCGCGTAGCCGAGGACGAGCTCGTGGCGGCGGAGCGGGGTCGTCAGCATCCGCTCCAACGTGCCGCTGCGGCGCTCCTGCACGAACGTCACGCCGGACACGACGAACGTGAAGAAGAAGACCAGGAAGCCGAGGAGGACCGGGCCGAAGTTGTCGAAGAGGCTCATGTCGTCGTCGCCGTGGAGGCGCTGGACCTTCGGCCCCATGGGGCGGGCCAGGCCGAACCCCGCGGGGCCCAGCGACGAGCCGACGTTCGCCAGCACCGCGACCACCTCTGACGTCCGCGTCGGGTCGCTCCCCTCCACCTGGACGGCGAGGCGGGCCCCCTCGAGGGAGACGACGGCGTCGACCTCGCCCGCCCCGATGGCGGCGACGGCGGCGTCCGCGTCCAGCACCCGGACGTCGGCGTCCTGCTCGTCCAGGGCCTCGAGGATCCGCTCGTTGAGGTCGACCGCCGCGATCTTCGGGGTGTACTGGCTGCTGTCGAAGATCAGCCAGATCAGCGACAGCACGAGGCACGGCGCCACCAGCATCAGGCCGATCGTCCGCTTGTCCCGACCGAAGCCGCGGAGGACGCGCTTCGTGACGGCCAGCGCGCGGGTCATGCCGTCGCCCTCGCCGTCGCGTAGTGGAGGAACGCCTCCTGGAGCGAGCCGACGCCCGCCGCCTCCATCAGGCCGGCGGGCGAGTCCTGCGCGATGATCCGGCCGCTCCGGAGGAGGCACACGGAGTCGCACATCCCCGCCTCGTCCATCACGTGGGTGGTGACGAGGACCGACTTGCCGGCGTCGGCGAGGTTCCGGAACTCCGCCCAGACGTCGCGCCTCAGGACCGGGTCCATCCCGACGGTGGGCTCGTCCAGGATCAGCACGTCCGGGTCGTGCAGCAGCGTGATCGCCAGCGACAGCCGGCGCTTCATCCCGCCGCTGTACTGGTGGACGGGGCGGTCGAGCGCGCGGGTCAGGTCGACCAGCCCGGCGCAGCGGTCGATCGCCGCCTTCAGGCCGGCGCCGCCGAGCCCCTGGAGCGCCCCGAAGAACTCCAGGTTCTCCCGCCCCGACAGGTCGATGTACAGCGAATCGGACTGCGCCATGTAGCCGATCTTCGGCAGCAGCTCGAGGGACGGCATCCGACGGTCGTGGACGAGCACCTCGCCGGCGGGGGCGACGTCCGCGCCTGCGATCATCCGCACCAGCGTCGTCTTGCCCGCCCCGGACGGGCCGAGCAGGGCGACCAGCTTCCCCGCGGGGATCGCCAGGTCGATGCCGTCGAGGACCTTCAGGTCCCCGAAGCTGCGGGAGACGCCGGTGATCCGGACCGGCTCAGCCATCGAAGAACGCGTCGACCTTGCTCAGCCCCTCGTCGATGATCTCGTACCCCTCGTCCAGCTGCGCCTCGGTGATGATCAGCGGCGGGTTGCACATCACGTGACCCCAGCGAAGGAACGTGAACAGCCCCCGCTCGCGGATGTGCGCGGCCATCGCCCCCATCGCCTCGGACGTCCCGTTGTAGGGCGCCGCGGGCGTGCCGGCGGAGTCCCGCTGGAGGTCGATCATCCCGAACAGGCCGATGCTCCGGGACGCCTTGAAGCAGGGATGATTGCCCGCCAGCTCGGCCATGTGGCGTCGCACGAGCGGCTCCAGCGCCGCCGCCCGCCCCGGGAGGTCCTCCTCCTCCATCACGTCGATGACCGCCAGGGCCGTCGCGCACGCGAACGCGTGGGAGTTGTAGGTCAGGCCGCCCCAGAAGACGTTCTCCCGGAAGTGGTCGGCGATCCCGTCCCGGACGGCCACCGCGCCGAGGGGGACGTACCCCGACGTCAGCCCCTTCGCCATCGTGACGATGTCCGGGACGACGTCGCCGTGCTCGAAGGCGAACCACTTGCCGGTGCGCCCGAAGCCGGCCATGACCTCGTCGCAGATCAGCAGGATCCCGTGCTTGTCGAGCAGGTCGCGCAGCCCCTGGAGGTAGCCCTCCGGGGGCGGGAGGATGCCGTTGGTGCCGGTGACCGGCTCGATGATCATCGCGGCGATGTTCTGCCCGCCCTCGTACTGGATGACCTCCTCGAGGTAGCGCAGGTTGTTGGCCGTCCGCTCCGCCTCGGTCTCCCCGAAGCTGTAGTCGTACGGCTGGGGGTCCATCACGTGGACGACGCCGGGGCTGCCGGGCTCGTTCGCCCACCGGCGGGGGTCGCCCGTCAGCTGCATGCACAGGTTCGTGGCGCCGTGGTAGCTGCGGTAGCGGGCGAGGATCTTGTGCCGTCCCGTGTACAGCCGCGCGAACTTGATCGCGTTCTCGTTCGCCTCGGCGCCGCCGAGCGTGAAGAAGAACGTGTTGAGATCGTCGGGGAAGAGCCCCGCGAGGCGCTCGGCGAGGCGGGCGCGCGGCTCCGTCGCCGACGCCGGGAAGGTGTACAGCGGGTACTCGTCGACCGCCCGCTTCATGGCCTCGAGCACCTTGGGGTGGCCGTGGCCGATGTTGGTGCACATCAGCTGGCTGTTCCAGTCGATGAACCGCTTGCCCTCCGGCGTCCAGAAGTGGATCCCCGAGGCGCGGGCGATCGGGAGCGGGTTCACGGCGCCGCTCTTGGCCCAGGTGAAGAGCGTGTGCTTGCGGCACAGCTCCACCATCGTCGCGCTGTCCATGCTCATGACGTCTCCTCCGCGAAGGCGAGGAGCCTACCACTCAGCCGCCGGCGGCCTCCCTGACGCGAGCCATGAGGTCCCGCTCCTGCTGCGAGAGGTCCTGGCTGGCCGAGACGATGCTCTTCCCCTCGTCGAGCGCGGACTGGAGCTTCTCCAGCAGCGGGAAGAGGGTCGTCTGGAGCGTCGGATCGCGCATGGCGACGGCGAGGAGGTCGTTGACCGACTTGCCGACGGACACCTCGACCCGCTTCCACGTGTCGAGGCCCGAGCTGACCTGCTCCCAGTGCTCCTCGACCTTGCCCTGGAGCTCGGCCAGGGGGCCGGCCAGGTCGCCCGCGGGGGCCGCCGCCGGGGTGGCGGGGACGTCGCCCGAGATGCTGCGGGTGGCGAGGAGGGCCTGGACGCCCGCGAGCTCGGCCTCGGTGGCCTCGAGCTTCTCCCGGAGCTTCTCCACCTCGGCGCTGTCGACGGTCGGGATCGCGTCCGCGTCCATCGCCTGCTCGGTCGCCTCGCGGGCCGCCTCGAGCTGGGCGCGGGCCTCGTCCCGGTCGGCGACCGCGGCCTCGAGGGAGGCCTTCGCCTCGTCGCGCTCGGCCCGGGCCGCGTCGCGCTCGGCGATCGCGGCCTGGCCGGCGTCCGACGCGCCGTCGATCGCGCCCTGGAGCTCGTCGAGCTTCGACTGGAGGGCGGCGAGTTCGCCCTGGGCGGTGTCGCGCTCGCCCTGGGCGCAAGCACCGACGAAGCCCGCGCCAAAGCGACG
>CAYFOA010000151.1:0-19147 GCA_964344575.1 uncultured Rickettsiales bacterium
GCGTCCCGTCCGCGTCGACGTCGCCGTCCCCCTCGGTCGCGTCGTCCGTGCCGTCCCCGTCGGCGTCGTCGTCGAGGTAGTTCGGCACGCCGTCCTCGTCGACGTCCCCGTCGCCCTCGAGCTCGTCGTCCAGCCCGTCGCCGTCGCTGTCCAGGTCGTACGCGTTGGGGGCCCCGTCGCCGTCCGCGTCGTCGTCCCCCTCGTCCGCGTCGGAGATCCCGTCGCCGTCCGCGTCGGGGTCGACGTAGTCGGGGATCCCGTCCTCGTCGAAGTCGCCGTCGCCCTCGAACAGGTCGCTCAGCCCGTCGTCGTCGCTGTCGTCGTCGAGGTAGTTGTCCACGCCGTCGCCGTCCGCGTCGGGATCGGCCTCGCCGTCGCCGTCCGCGTCCACCGTCCGCTCGTTCAGGGTCGAGATCCCGTCGCCGTCGTCGTCGCCGTCCAGCGCGTCGATGATCAGATCGCCGTCCGTGTCGATCGGGTTGTCGAGGTCCGCGCCCACCTCGGCGGCGTCGTCGATCCCGTCGCCGTCGCTGTCCGCGTCCTGCGGGTCCGTCCCCAGCGCGGCCTCCTCCTCGTTGGTCAGCCCGTCGCCGTCGGGGTCCGCCCCGGGGCCGTCGAAGTCGTCGACGTCGAGGTAGTCGGGGATCCCGTCGCCGTCGTTGTCGCCGTCGCCGTCCTCGTCGTCGCTGCCGTTCTCGCCGTCGCTGTCCGTGTCGAGGTAGTTCGGGGTGCCGTCGCTGTCCGCGTCGCCGTCCCCTTCGTCCGCGTCGGAGAAGCCGTCGCCGTCGCTGTCCTCGTCGAGGTAGTTGGGGACGCCGTCGCCGTCGGGGTCGAAGAGCCCCTCGTCGGACGTCGGGATCCCGTCGTCGTCGTCGTCGTCGTCCGCGTAGTCGTCGATCCCGTCGCCGTCGCTGTCGGGCGGGTCGCTCGGGTCGTCCCCCACCTCCAGCGCGTCGCCCACGCCGTCGTCGTCGGTGTCCGGGTCCAGCGGGTCGGACCCCGCCAGCGCCTCGTCCTCGTCCGACAGCCCGTCGCCGTCGTCGTCGTCGTCGTTGCAGTCGGGGTTCCCGTCGTTGTCGAAGTCGTCGAACCCGTCGACGAGGTCGCCGTCGCAGTCCTGGTCCACGTCGTCGCAGGCCTCGGTCGCGCCCGGGAAGATGGTGGCGTCGGCGTCGTCGCAGTCGTCCACCGCGCCCTCGAAGGTGTCGCCGTCCACGTCCGGATCCACGCAGTCGGGGAGGTCGTCCCCGTCGAGGTTGGGGAAGCCGTCGACGAGGTCCTCGTCGCAGTTCGAGTCGACGGAGTCGCACAGCTCCACGCCGGCGGGGCTGATCGCCGGGTCGGCGTCGTCGCAGTCGTCCACCGAGGCGAGGTAGGTGTCGCCGTCGGCGTCGTCGTCCGCGCAGTCCGGGAGGTCGTCGCCGTCGAGGTCGGCGAACCCGTCCGCCACGAGGCCGTCGCAGTCGTCGTCCACCCCGTCGCAGACCACCGCCGCGCCGGGGTAGATGGTCGAGTCGCTGTCGTTGCAGTCGCCGGGCAGCAGGCTGGAGTCGACGCAGGCGACGCTGTCGGAGCAGTAGCCGTCGCCGTCGTCGTCCTCGCTGAACCAGGTCGCGGTGAAGTCGTGGAACGTCGAGCTGCTGCCGGAGTGGTGCATCACGCCGACGTCGCCGTCGCCGTCGAAGTTGCAGTAGGGGTGGGTGCCCGACCAGACCTCGTCGCCGTCGATCGACAGCGTCATGAAGTTGGCCGAGTCCAGCGTCGCCTCGACCAGGATCGACTGGTTGTAGGGGACCGACCCCACCGACCCCTGGTTGACCTCCTGGGGGGACTTCGACGTCAGGTACAGCGTGCCGCTCGACCAGATGTGGAAGCCGCAGTGGTCGCCGGTGGAGAGCCGCTGCTTGAAGTAGAACCCCGGGCCGCCCCCGAGGCGGGTGACGTTCATCGCCAGGTAGAGGTCCTCGGGGTACGGGTCTAGGCCCAGGTCGACCCCCGCGCTGGGGGTCGTGTGGATGCTGTACGAGGAGCCGTTCAGGTTCCCCCCCGACTCGGTGTTGGTCCCGTGGTACGAGACCCAGGGCGACAGCTCGCCGTCGTCGAAGGAGTCGAAGAAGGAGCCGCCGAGCGCCGGGGCCGGCGCGGCGACGAGGACGAGAATCAGTGCCCACCTCATGGTGCGACACGCTACGGCTGTCCGGCGATCGCCTCCAGCAGCGCGCGCAGGGTCCGGATCTCGGACGGCTTCCCCTCGATGGCGACGTCGAGCCGGTTCTCCAGCTCCATCGCGATGTCGACCACGTCCATGGAGTCGAGGTCGAGGACGGCCTGGAGGTCGGCGTCGTCCGTGACGGCGGCCAGATCCGCCTCCGGACGGTCCCCGAAGAGGTCCTCGAAGATGCTCAGGACGATGCTGCGTACGTCACTCACGGACACTCACGGACACTCACGGACGTCACTCACGTGACGCGGCACACTGCCGCGCCCCACGTGAAGCCTGCCCCGAACGCCACCATCAGCACCACCTCGCCGGGGCGGATGCGGCCCGCGCGGCGGCCCTCGTCGAGGAGGATGGGGACCGTCGCGGAGGACGTGTTGCCGTAGCGGGCGATGTTGGAGGGCGTCCGCTCGGGGGGGAGGTCGTACTGGCGGAGGACCGAGGCGAGGATCTTCCCGTTGGCCTGGTGGACGAGGAAGTGGGCGACGTCGTCGGACGTCAGGCCGGCCCCGTCCAACGCCTCACCGATCGCGGCGCCCATCCGGCGGACGGCGGAGCGGAAGACCTTCATCCCGTCCCAGTGGGCGAGGAGCCCGCGGCCGGGGGGGTCGCGCTCGGCCCACTCGGCGACGACGGGATCCAGGTCGCCGCCCCCGGGGAACTCCGCCGGATCGCGGAGGTCGTGCACGGGGGTGGTGGACATGCACGCCATCGCGCCGTCGCCGTCGGTCCAGGTGCGGGACCAGAGCAGGCCGTCCTCCCCTCCCCCGCCCCGCAGGACCGCCGCGGCGGCCCCGTCCCCGAAGAGCGGCGCCGTCGCCTCGTACAGCGGCGCGACGGGGTAGAGCTTCTCGGCGCAGACGACGAGCACGGTCGACGCCGATCCCGCCCGGATCATCGCGTCCCCGACCTGGAGCATCGCCACGAACGCCGCGCACGCCGCCTTGACCTCGAGGACGGGGACGTCGCGGGTGATGCCGATCGCCCGCTGCACCCACACGCCGGGGGTCGGGTACAGCGTCTCGGGGGCGGTGGTGTGGAAGAGGACGAGGTCGACGTCGTCCGGCGCGACGTCCGCGTCCTCCAGCGCCGCCGTCGCCGCCCGCGCCCCCATCGTCCAGGTGAACACCTCGGGCGCCGCGACACGACGCTCGGGGATCCCCAGGCGGGACGTCACGAACCCCGGCTTGAGCCCTCGCGCGGCCTCGATCTCCCCCGCCGTCATCACCGCCTCGGGGACCCAGGAGCCGGTCCCCGCGATCAGCGTGCGGCTTCGCGGCGCCCCGTCCGTCATCGCCGGAACATCCCCTGGATCATCGCCCGCTCCTCGCCGCCGTCGAGCGACACGATCGCGCCGTTGAGGAAGTCCGCCCGCTCGTCCAGGAGGAGCGCGACGAAGCGGCCGACGTCGTCGGTGCTGACGTTCCGCCCCATCGGGTTGATGTCCGCGAACGCCGCCAGCGCCTTCTCGAAGTCGGGGACCATCGAGGCGGCGTAGGTGTCCGCCGCCCCGAACCGGATCCCGTTGACGCGGACGCCATGGGGGGCCAGCTCGCCCGCGAGGAACCGGACGTAGGTCGTCAGCGCCGCCTTCGACGGGCCGATCGCGCCGCCCCCGGGGAGGACCGCCTCGTCGAGGTAGTTGAGCAGCGCCACGATCCGGGCCCCGTCGCCGAGCCAGCCGCCGCCGAAGAGCCGCTGCGTCCAGAAGAGGAAGCTGTGGGCCATCACGTCGAACGTCTTGAGGATCTGCTTGGGGACGAGCGCCTGCTCGGGGGCGTCGGGGTCGACGAGGCGCCCGACCGAGCCGTCGGCCAGGGAGTGGACCATCAGCCCGACGCCGCCGGGGCCCGCGATCGCGCCCACCGCGGCGACCAGCTCGTCGAGGACCTCGAGCTTCCCCGCGTTGGCGGTCAGGAGCTGGCACCGGACCCCGTGGGCCTCCACGTCGGCGACGAGCCGGGCCGCCGCCTCGGGGTGGTTGCCGCGGTGGATCCCGATGACGTTCATCCCGTCGGCCGCGATCGCCCGGCAGATCGACGCGCCGGTCCCCTGGGAGCAGCCCAGGATCAGCCCCCAGCTGCCTCTACGTCCATCCCTCACGCTGCTCACGGTGCTCCTCCCCGACCGCTCCTCGCGGCCTCGATCAGATCCTGGACGGCGGAGGTTACGCGAAGGTGCGCGGCGTCGAGGAAGTCGTCGTCCTCGGGGTCGCCGTCGAGCTCGATGGGCTCGCCCACGTGCTGGCGGACGTGGACCGGCCGCGGCGCCCCCAGCGGGAACGGCAGCCCCCCCAGGCCCAGCGGCAGGCACAGGGGGAGCAGGTCCGTCCCGAAGAACCGCATGCCGTTGCGGTAGCCGTCGCCGTAGATGCGGAAGAACTCGTCCACGCCGCTGCTCGCCACGGGGACGATGGGGAGGCCGTGGCGGAGGGCGAACCTCAGGTAGCCGCGGCGGCGCCCCCAGTCGACCTCGTACAGGACCCGGCTCGACCGGAAGCACTCCCGCGTCCCCCCCGGCAGGACGGCGACGTGGTCCCCGCGGCGGACGATCTCGGCGGTCTCCGCGTCGTCTCCGGCGTAGAGCCCGAAGGCCCGGAAGAGCGACGCCGTGAGCGGGTTGGCGATGACCGCTCGGTGCGTGATCCCGTAGACGTGGCGGCCCCGGCGGCGCCGGATCAGCGCCATCAGCATGAACATGTCGTAGGCGGGGCGGCCGTGGTAGCCGCAGATCAGCGACGACCGCTCCGGGAGGTGCGCGAACCCCTCGACCCGGTAGCGGAACCAGCGGGCGTGGAGGCCGCACAGCGAGGCGTACGCGTCGAGGACGCGGTCTGACGGGGGGCGGGGGCCGACGGCCTCGGCGGCCCCCGCCGCGGTGGCGGCTCCGGGCGGGGCGGCGGCGGTCGCGGAGTCGTTCACGCGACCTCCCAGGCGACCGCGCCGGCGGCCACGCCCGCGCCGATCGAGACCATCAGGATCCGCTCCCCGGAGCGGGGCGGCGCGTCCGACCGCCACGCCCGGTCGAGCCCCAGCGGGATCATCGCCGTCGGGATGGTGCCGGTCGTCCCCACGAAGACGTCGGTGCGCCCCTCGGGGATCCCGAGCTGCCGGACCAGCTCCGGCATCCACGCGGCGTTCGGCTGGTGGGGGACGAAGCGGTCGACATCGGCGGGCGCCCAGCCCGCGCCGGCGAGGGCAGGCCCGACCACCGAGCCGAGGATCTCGGGGAGGATCCGGCGGATGTGGCGTCCCCCCGTGCCGAACCGGACCGCGCCTCCGTCGGCCGCCTCGGGGTCGCCGGGGCCCGGCTTCCAGAGGTAGCGCCAGTGCTCGCCGTCGGCGACGAACCGGCCCGCCGCGATCCCGCCGCGCCCGCCCCGCGAGGGCACCACGACGACGGCCGCGGCTCCCTCCCCGAAGAGCGGGAACGCGCGCCGGTCCTCCGGATCGAGGACGGCGGCCCCCGCCTCCGACGCGACGACGAGCGTGGGTCCGACGCCGGTCGCGACCCCCCGGCAGGCGAGGTCCAGCGCGGTCAGCCAGGAGACGCAGGAGCCGTGGATGTCGGCCACGTCCGCGCCTCGCAGCCCCAGCGCAGCGGCGACGAGGAAGCCCGTCCCCGGCAGCGGCCGGTCGCCGCCGAGGCTGCTCGCGAAGAGCACCCGCCGGATCTCGCCGGGCGCCGTCCCCGCCGCGTCGAGCGCCCGCCGCGCCGCCTCCGTCGCCATCGACGCGGCCGTGTCGTCGGGCCCGCAGCGGTGCCGCGACGTGATGCCCGTCCACTCCTCGATCCAGCCCGGCGTGACGGGCAGGTCGAAGCGCGCGCAGAGCTCCTCGTTGCCGATCGGCGCGCCCGGCAGGAACGCCCCCGTCCCCGCGATCGCGACCCCCCGCACGGCGCCGGGGCTCACGCGTCGGCCCCGGGGTCGTAGGCCGGGAGGGGGCGGACGGCGCCGGCGAAGTAGATCTCGTCGTGCTCGTAGCGGTCGACGATCTCCTCGATCAGGTCCCCCCGCACCGTCCGCTCCGCGAGCCGGGAGATGGCGCGGCCGCGGTGGAACGCCATGAAGCCGATCTCCGTCTGGCTGAGGTCCACGATGAAGTCGATCTCCCGCTGCGCGTGCTGGAACCCGGTCGTGTGCATCAGCAGGTAGAGGCTCCGCATCAGGTCCTCGGAGCGGCGCACCGCCCGCCCCGCCAGCGGCACCCGTCCGGCCACCCGCCACAGGAGGCCGGCCTCGGCGGGCCGCCGCGGGATGACCGAGCTGCCGAGCACGAAGTCCGCCCCCGCGTCGTGGACCTCCTCCACGGGGACGTTGTTGACGACGCCGCCGTCGACCAGCCGCGCGCCGCCCTCGACGATCAGGGGGGCGAAGAGCCCCGGCGCCCCGACCGAGCTCCGGACGGCGGTCCCGACCGTCCCGCTGCCGTACTGGAAGCGGACCGAGCGGGTGATGTCGGCGCTGACGGGGATGAAGGGGATCTCGGTGGCGACGACCGGCATGTGATCCGTGATGCCGTCGACGATCGCGCCGATCCCGGCGCTGGTGAACGTCGCCATCGCCGCGGGGGGGACGTTCCGGAGCCCGCGCCGGAGCAGCTCCTCCAGCCCCTTCAGGCCGGACGCGGCGTAGACCCCCGCCACCACCGCGCCGAACGACGTCCCCGCCACGACGTCGACCTCCAGCCCGCGGTCGTGGAGCGCCCGGATCAGGCCGATGTGGCCGAACCCCAGCGCCCCCCCGCCCCCCAGGGCGAGGCCGAACGTCCGCCCCATGAACACCCGCGCGAGGCGCCGGCAGGCCCGCCCCAGGGGGTGCTCCTTCACCGTCAGCGCGCGCAGGTCCCGGTGGTCCCAGAAGGAGTCCGCCGTCTCCGGATCGTGGGGCACCCGGACGACGTGCCGGACCTGCCCCTGGCTGTCCTCGCGGCTCCCCGTCGTGCGGACCGCGCGGACCCGGATCTGGCCGGGGGGGCTGGGGTCATCCCAGGTGCAGCCGTGGTCGTCGACCACGTACACGATCCCGTCGCTCGCCTGGACCACCTCGGCCCGCGTCGCCGAGCTCGGGAGGGCCGACACCACCACGCACGCGGCGTGCTCCTTCAGCCGCTCCACGAACGACGGCAGGTCGGCCCGCGCGGGCGCCCCGATGACCTCCCGAACCCGCCACGACGGCGGCACCTCGAGCCCCGGACGGGCGGTCCGTCCCGTCTTCCCCGGCACGATCGGGAACCCCAGCCGGCCGGCGGTGTCGGCGAGCTGGAGGTCGAGGACGATGACCTTCTGGCCGGTGCGCCGCGCGACCCGTTCGGCCATCCCGTAGGCGAGGGTGGTCGAGCCGCGCTTCGGCGCGTCGGCGTAGACCGTGACGATCAGGGCCGGCCGGGGAGTCGACCGATCGAGGGCCCAGCGCTCGTCCCCGTCGGCCCGGCTCACCTCCCCCCGGAGCGCCGCCCACGCCCGGGGGTCGTTCTTGAGGGCCGCCTCGAAGGCCGCCCGGGGGATGCGGAGCAGCGTGCACCGCCGGTGGGCCCGCACCGTCCGCCGGTGGGGCTCCCCGCGGGCGACGGCGAAGTGCCCCACCAGCGCCGGCGCCACCAGCTCGATGTGCGGCATCGCCGCGCTCGGGTCCGCGTACACGCCGACCCGGCCCCGGTGGAGGAGGTAGACGCTGTCGGCCGCCCCCCCGCTGGTGACCACGTCCTCGTTCCGGTCCCGGCGGTCGAGCTCGGCCGCGTCGAGGAGCCGGCCCAGCGCGCGGCGGCCGAGGGACGCCAGCACCGGCGTCTGCGCCATCGACGTCGTCAGCTCCGCGGACCGGCGCCGGACCTTCCGGAGGTTGTCCACCCAGTCGGCGAAGCCGCGATCGCCGGCGCGGAGCCGCGCGAAGGTGGCGGCGGACAGGAAGAGCGCCTGCACGGGGCTGAGCGTGACCACCCGGCGGCGGACCCGATCGGGGTCCGTCAGCTCCTTCGCGCCGACGAGCTGGCCGGCGCCGCGGCGCTCGACCTCGACGGTCGTCCGGTTCACCCGGACCTGGATCGAGACGGTCCCCGCGCCGATCAGCCAGATGCCCTCGGGGCGGTCGTCGTCGAACGCCACCAGCTCCGCGCCGGGGGACGGGTAGACGCGCTGGCGGCCGGCCTCGATGAGCCGGTCCTGCTCCTCGGGCTCGAGCAGCGCCAGGAACGTCGTCTCGCGGAGGTACGAGAGGCCGCCGGCGGCGAACTCCTCGGGGGTCATCAGCCGCCCCCCACCACGGCCTCGGCGATGGACACGGGGTCGGAGAACCCCTTCACGGCCGCCTCCCCGAGGTCGCGCCAGGCGACGTCGAAGAGCCGGGCGTCGTCCACGGTCGACCGGCTGAGGACGACCTGCCCCGGGGCGGCGAGGTCGCAGAGGCGGGCGGCGAGGTTCACCGTGTCGCCGATCGCCGTGTACTCCATCCGCGCCTCGCTGCCGATGTTGCCCACCGCCGCGATGCCGCAGTGGACGCCGATGCCGACCCCCGCGAGGCGATCCACCGGCGCTCCTCCGGTCGTGACCTCGGCCTCCGCCGCCGCCAGCTCGTCGAGGATCGGCCCCAGCCGGCGCTGCATCTCCACCGCCGCCGCGACGGCCCGCGCGGCGTGGTCGTCGGACCGGATGGGGGCGCCGAAGATGGCCATCAGGCCGTCGCCGAGGAACTTGTCCAGCGTCCCCCCGTGCTCGAAGAGGACGGCCGTCTGGACGCTGAAGATCCGGTTCAGGGCGAGGACCGTCTCCTCCGGCGACCGGGTCGCCGACCACGCCGTGAAGCCGCGGACGTCGCTGAAGAGGATCGTCACCCGTCGCCGCGCCCCGCCGAGCTGGAGGAGCTCGGGGCGGGCGATGACCTCCTCGGCCACGTTCGCCGACATGTACCGGGCGAGCTGGGCCTGGCGCTGCTTGAGCCGCTCCTGCTCGGCCGCCTCCTGGACCAGCCGCTGCTGGAGGCGCCGGATGTCGATCGCGAACCCCGCCTGGTCGGCGAGCAGCCGGAGGAGGTCGCGGTCCTGCTCCCCGGCGAGGGCCGCCCGCGACTCCAGGTAGACCACCCCGATCGCCTCGGCCCGCTCGCTGGCCGTGTCGCGGAGGAACTCCCCGAGCTGGGACGCCTCCACCGTGAGCAGCGTCTGCTGCCGGATCTGGGCCTCCTCGTTGTCCGTCGCCAGCGCGCCGACGATCGAGCGGAGGGGGACCACCGTGACCGCCTTGAGCGACAGGCCCGCGATCGACGACTGCCGCCCCAGCGCCAGCTCGTCGGCGACGTGGATCGTCCGCCCCTCGGCGAGGGCCTCGTCGATCAGCTTGCGGGAGACGGCGAAGTCGGACCCCGGGAGGTGTCCCGCCGGGCGAGGTCGCGGGCCGCCTCGAACTCCAGCTCCCCGGTGTCCGCGTCCCGGAGCATGATGAACGCCCGGTCCGCCCGGCCGAGGTCCAGCATCCGGTCGAGGATCACGGTGAGCAGGTCGTTGCTGTCGCGGACCGCGCCGAGGACCTGGGCGAGCTGGTTCGTGAGGAGGAGCCGATGCTCGCGCTGGGCGATGGCCTCGTGGCGGAGCGCGTTGCCGATCGCCGCGCCGCCGACGTCCAGCACGCCCCGGAGATCCCGGACGCTCCCCTCGGACGCCGCGCCCTCGCCCCCGGTGACGTACACCGCGGCCGAGGGCGCCGCCGTCTCGGCCCCCTCGTCGTCGCTGCGGGACGTCCGGAGGGGGAGCAGCCAGCCCCCGTCCTTCAGCGGGATCAGGTCCGCGCGGGTGCGCGCCTCGTCGTCGCAGAGCTGGAGCACGCTCAGCGGGATCGCCTCGGGGGCGTCGAGCACCTCGCCCCCTTCGTCCAGCGCGAGGACGCGGACGGCGCGCCGGTCGGCGGCCCGGAGGAAGATCGCGCAAGGGACCTCGTCGAGGCGCGTCTCGAGGACGTCGAGGAGCGCCTGCGCCACCTCCTCGACGTCCAGCGACGAGGTCAGCGCGCGGGCGGTCGCGGCAGGGAGGACGGCCAGCTCTCCGAGCCCCCCGCCGAGGGTGAACGTGGCCGTCCGCGACCCCGTGAAGCCGGCGTCCCGGGCGAGGTCCCGGAGCCGCCGGAGCTGGTGCTCGTTGTCGAGCTGCTCGAACTCGACCGCCGCCGCCGTGCACCACCGGTCCGCGTCCGCGTGCCGCAGCGCCGAGGCGTCCGCCGCGGCGAGGGCCTGCAGCGCGAACCCCCGCTCGATCGGGTTCTTGTGGGCGGTGGCCAGCTCCAGCGCGTCCGTCGCCACCGTCGCGGCCCCCTCGGCGTGCCCCTCCGCCAACCACCCCCGCGACACCCGCCGCATCGCCATCATCTCCACGAGCGGCAGCCGCGTGCCCTCCTCCCGGCAGACGCCGAGGACGTCCTGGGCGAGCTCCCGGGCGCGGGCCGAGCCGCCCGCGTCCCGGTGGGCGTCGGAGAGCACCAGCCGGGCCAGGGACGCGACGGCGACGCTCGCGGACCCCGCCCGCGTCGCCGCCGCGACGGCCCCCTCGGCGGCCGCGATCCTCGTCAGCGGGGCCCCCGGGAGGCGAGCTCGGATCAGCCCCGCCCAGGCCTCCGACAGCGGCCCCCGGTGGACGAAGCCGCCGGCCAGATCCCGGGCCCGCTCGTGCTCCCCCCGGTCCACCGCGGCCCACGCGATCCAATGCTCCATCTCCTCCCGCTCCTCGGGGCGGACGAGGGCGCGGCCGGCGAGGTAGCGGCGGAACTCGGCGTCCATCGCGCGGGCCTCGCCGCGGGTCGCGTGGAAGCTCACGCGCACGAGCGCGCTCACGCCCTCGAGGATGATCGGGTCGATGTCGTCCTCGATGCCGTCCTCGAGCTCGAGCCAACGGAGGGTGTCGGGGTCGGACTCCCACACCGCCGCCATCGCGAGGCCGCCGCCGACGGCGCCGCGGACCGCCACCCGCCGGTCGAAGGGCGGGAACTGGCCCCCCGCCTTGCCCCGCAGCAGCTCGTAGGCGGCGTTGAGGCGGCGCTGCTGCTCCGCGAGGCGGCCGGAGAAGAGGAGCGCGCCGTTGGCGGCGAGGAGGGCGGCCACCGAGCCGGCGCTGCGGGGGGGCACGTACAGGGCGATCTCCTCGGCCGCCGCGATCGACTCGTCGTGCCGCGACGCCCACGCCAGCCCCGTGCTGCGCCACGTCTGGGCGACGAGGAAGCGGCGGAAGAGGTCGAGGAAGGCCCGCTTTCCGAGCCCGTGGCGGCGGCGCGCGGCGATCAACGACGCGACCAGGCCGGCGATCAGGCCGAGGACGCCGTACCGCCGCCGCAGCGTCGGGATCCGGTCCATCCAGCCGAGCTCGCGGTACCGCTGGATCGTCCGCTCGGCGATGGGGACGGCCCGCGTGGGGGAGAGCGCGTACACGGACCGCAGGAGGAGGTCCTGGACCCGGTCCATCCGGCTCCCGATCGCGGTCTCGCCGAGGTCCACGAGGGTCTCCTCGGCGTCCTCCAGCAGGCCGATCGCTTCGTCCAGGGCCTGCACCCGGAAGGCGCGCTCGCTCCCCGCGAGGAGGTGGCCGGCGGCGTCGGCGGGGAGCCCCCCGGCGACGAACTGGCGGCCGATCTCGCCGTCGGGGAAGGCGTACCGCTCGGGGTCGGAGGTGTTCGCCTCGGCCATCACGCGGGCGATCCGGGCGTGCAGCTCGGCGCGGCGGGGGGCGGGCATGCGGTCGTAGGCGAACTCGAGGATCCGGTCGTGGCGGACGTCGAGCACCTCCCCGTCGACGGCGATCAGGTCGTGCACCCGGAGGGCGTCGACGCGGGCGAAGAGGGCGTCCCCCTCGGCGGCCGGCTCGGGGTCCGCGAGGCGCGCGAGGAGCCACAGGTCGAGCGGTCGCGCCGCCGCCGCGAACACCTCCAGGAGGCCCACCTCGGCGGGCGACCGGGCGTCCAGCCGGCGCTCCAGGATGTCCTCCAGCTGAGACGGCAGGGGGACCCCGCGCAGCGACTCGGGCATCCGCCACCGCCCCGCGCTGAAGCGGACGAGGTCCTCGTCGACCATGTAGCGGAGCAGCTCGTGAAGGAAGAAGGCGTTGCCGCCGGTGCGGCGCCACAGGGCGTCGACGACCTCGGGGACGACGTCGTCGATGCCGAACTGCTCCGCGAGGAGGGCCCGGATCATCGAGGAGTCGAACGCGGCGAGCTTCATCACGGCCCGGCGGTGGGTGTCGACGAGCGCGGCGAGGGCGGGCGCGGTGGCCAGCTCGTCGCTCCGGAGCGTCCCCAGCAGGAGGACCTTGCCGTTGCCGCCGGCGGACCGCAGGAGGCGCTCCACCAGCCGCAGCGTCGTCCCGTCCGCCCACTGCAGATCGTCGACCGCGACGACCACCGGCTGCCGCTCGGCGAGGCCCTCGAGGAGGCCGATGGCGGCGTCCAGGAGGCGCTCCGCCTCGGCCGCGGGATCGAGCAACGGGGGCGCCGCCTCGATCCCCGCGAGGACCCGTTGGAGGGCGGGGAGGACGGGGAGCAGGGCGGGCGCGTGGCGGCGGAGGCTGCTGTCGGCGTCGCGCGCGAGGGTCGGCAGGAAGGGCGCGATCGCCTCGAGGACGGGCTGCAGCGGGCTGGCCCCCTGGGGGCGGCAGCCCCCCGCCGCCCACGCCGCCCCCTGCAGGAGCGCCTCGACGCGGAACTCCCGGAGGAGCCGGGACTTCCCCACGCCGGCCGGTCCGGAGACGAGGACGACGCCGCCGCGCCCCTCGCGGGCGCCGTCGAGGGAGGCGCGCAGGCGGGCGAGCTCGGCGTCCCGCCCGACCAGCGAGGAGGTGGCGAGGTAGGACCGCTTCTGGGCGGTGGCGGTGCGCGGGTCGTCCCCTCCGCCGAGGGAGACGAGCGTCTCCACCACGAGGTCCGCCGACGGCGGGCGGCGGCTGGGGGCGTCGGCGACGAGCCGCCGGATGAGGCGCACCAGCCCCGGCGGGAAGCCGCTCAGCCCGGAGAGGTCGACGTGCGAGCCCGAGGCCGCCACCGACGCGGGCGCCGTCCCCTGCGCGTACCGCTTCGGCAGCCGCCCCGTCAGCGCCTCGACGGCCAGGATCCCGAGGGAGAAGAGGTCGGCGCGGGCGTCCAGCACCCCGCCGTGGGAGGCCTCCGGGGCGAGGTACGCGGCGGTCCCCGAGATCGTCGCCCGGGACGACGTCTCCCCGAGGGCGGAGACCAGCCCGAAGTCCATGAGGACCACCCGGAAGCCGTGCTCGTCGGGCACGAGGCGGACGTTGCTCGCCTTGACGTCCCGGTGGATCAGCCGGCGCGCGTGGATGAAGGAGAGGGCCTGCGCCAGCTGCGTGAAGACGTCGTAGAAGACGTGCAGGGACAGCGGCACCCGCTTCGCGAGGTCCCCTCCCCCGACGAGCTCCATCGTGAAGTAGGGGGTGCCGTCGTCGAGGCTGCCGAAGTCGTGGACCTCGGGCAGGTTGGGGTGCCGCAGCCGGGTCATGGCCCAGAACTCGGTCTTGAAGAGGAGGAGGGGCCGGTCGGAGCCGCCGGTCCGGAGCTGGAGGGTCTTGAGCGCGACCTCCTCGTCCGAGGCCGTGTCGAGCACGCGGTAGACGACCCCCATGCCCCCTTCGCCGAGCCGCTCGATCACGCGGTACCGCGCGGCGAGGACCGTGCCGGGGCCCGAGGCGTCCTTCATCGGAGTCGCCGTGGCCATCCGCCCGCGCGGATCATACCGGGGCGCGACTGGACAGCCGACCTCGGGTCCCTATACTCCGCGACCTCGGAGGTCGAGATGAGCGGAAGCGGTGTGGAGGTCGCCGAGCGCGGCGCAGGCGGCGAGACCCTGGACAAGCGGCTCTACGTGCAGCTGATGGTGTTCGACATCGAGCCGGCGGCAGGGCCGCGGGCGATGGGGCAGCAGCTGGCGCGGCGGCTCGCCGAGAAGAAGATCCCGTCGGTCGTCTACGAGGACGTGAACGACCACCGCGGCCTCGGGCTGCTGACCTGGAGCGAAGACCCGTCGGACTTCGTGACGAAGGTGCGGCCGCTGCTCGGCGCCAAGCGGTACGGCGCGCTGACGCCCCGGCCCGGCTGGGTGATGCTCGGCCGGACGTACGGCAGCGGCCACGAGGCCGACCTCGAGCACTGGCTGCTCACGCGGCCCGTCGAGCGCGTGCTCGACCCGGAGGCGACCTGGGCGGTCTGGTATCCGCTGCGGCGCTCCGGCGCGTTCGGGCTGCTCCCGGCCGCCGAGCAGGGGAAGATGCTCAAGGAGCACGGCGCGATCGGCCGGTCGTACGGGGAGGCCGGCCTGGTGCAGGACGTCCGCCTCGCGTGCCAGGGCCTCGACCCCGAGGACAACGACTTCGTCATCGGGCTCCTCGGCGTCGACCTGGCCCCCATCAGCAAGTGCGTGGCGGAGATGCGGGGGACCCGGCAGACCGCCGAGTTCCTGGCCAAGCTCGGCCCGTTCTTCGTGGGACGCAAGGCCTACCAGTGGCCGAAGGAGGCGCCCAGCGCGGAGCCCGAGCCCGAGCCCGAGCCCGAGGAGGCTCCGGCGGAGGCCGACGCGGCCGCGCCCGCCGCGGACGACGACGGCCCCGAGACGGCGGACGACATCCCCGCGGTGGACGGCGGCGACACGGACTCGGACGCCCCCGCGCCCACCGAGGACGACTAGCGCCCGCGAGCTCCGCGCCTAGGAGCCCCGCGCGTCGCGGTACTGGCCGGCCCCCCGGCCCTTGCCCATCGCGCCCTCGAAGAAGCTGCGGCTGATGCCGACGGCGGCGGCGAGCCCGCGCCTGACCTGCGCCGGCTGCTTCAGCCGCGACAGCGCGAACTTCGCGAACCGCGGCCGGAAGTAGAAGTGCATGTACGTCTCGGTGACGAGGTGGTCGATCTCGGCGTCGTCGAGCTCGGTGTCGAGCCGGATCACGGGGTGCACGGGCGTGCCGTGGAGCACGTGCTCCCGCCAGATGTCGACGCCCGTCTGCGCGACGATCTCCTCGTAGATCGGCGTCTTCGGGAGCGGGAAGAGGCCGGCGATCTGGACCAGGTCGATCGGCTCGGTCGTCAGCAGCCGCCGCGTCATCCCGACGGTCCGTCGGTCCTCCAGCGGGTTGCCGATCATGACGAACGCGAGCACCTCGTAGCCCCGCGCCTTGGTCGCCCGGATGATCTCGCCGATGTGGTCGGTCGAGTTCATGCGCTTGTCGACGCGCTGGAGGATCGCGTTGCTGCCGGACTCGATGCCGTAGCAGATGCGGCGGCAGCCGGACCTCCACATCCGGTCGAGCAGGGCGGGGTCGAGGGCGTCGGTCCGGGCCCGGATGGACCACACCATCTTGTTGAGCCCGCGCCGGTCGATCTCGTCGCAGATGGCGTACACCCGGTCCCGCTTGATGGTGAAGACGGGGTCGAAGAAGTCCATCTCCCGGATGCCCAGCTCGTGGTAGCAGTACTCCATCTCGTCGACGACGGACAGCGCCGACCGCTGCCGGATCGCGTCGCCCCGGAGGATGCAGAACTCGCACCGGAAGGGGCAGCCGAAGTTGCTCATCGCGGCCGTGAAGTGGGACTCCGTCGAGACGATGGAGAAGTGCTTGTCCGTGGGCCACAGCTCGCGCGCGGGGAACGGCATGTCGTCGTCGTCGCGGGGGCGCGGCCGCTCGGGGACGCAGACGACCTCGCCGTCGTTGCGCCGGAACACCGCCCCCGGGACGGCGCCGAGGTCGCCGCCCGCCTGGTGGGTCTCCAGCAGCTCGACCAGCGCCAGGTCGGCGTGCCCCACCAGCCCCAGCTCGATGCACTCGTGGGAGAGCGTCTCGACGGGGTAGATCTCCATGTGGATGCCGCCCACGAGGATGTGCGCGTCGGGCATCGCCTTCTTCATCCCCTCCATCCACGCCAGGCTGCTCGACCAGTCGACGGTCGCGAGCGAGAACCCGATGTAGTCGGGGCCGAACGCGCGGACCGCCTCGACGGCGCGGTCGAGCCGCATCCCGAGGGTGGGGCAGTCGAGCAGGAGCACGTCCGCGCCGGCCTCGCGGAGGGTCGCGCCGACGTAGCCGAGCGTGAGCGGCGGAATCGACCCGAGGAACCGGGCGTTGTCCTGGTGGCTGGCGAGCTCCACGTCGAGGAACGTCGGGAACACGAGCGCGACCTTCAGCCCCGCGAGGCGTCGCTCTTCGAGGCGCCTGGCGCGCTGCGGTCCCATCGGGCGCGTGGTCCGGACCTTCGCCATGGACAGCAAGGTAGCCTGCCCGTTCGTCGGTCGAAACCCGGGGAGAAGGATGAAGCAAGTCGCCATCGCCGCCGTCGCCTTGATCGCCGGGCTCGTGCTCGGCGGGCTGCAGCCCCGGGCGGAGGTCCGTGAGCTGCGTGAGGAGCTGACGGAAGCCCGGAACGAAGCGCCCGCGATCGTCCCCCCGGGGCAGCTCGGGAACGACCTCGCGACGTTCTTCAGCCCCGCCCCCTGCCCTCCCGCGGGGCGCGCGCCGACCCCCCGCGAGGAGGCCGACGCGATCGAGGCGGCGAACCCCGAGGCGGCGGCCCTGGCGGCGGAGATCGACGCCGAGGCGGACGCGGTGCGGGACGAGCTGGAGGCGGAGCTGGAGGACATGGAGGCGCCGTCGGACGAGGAGATCGAGCTGGCGAAGACGGCGCTGGATCTGCGGCGCGCCCAGTCCCGGGCGGCGCTGGTGGAGGACACGCGGCCGGACGACGAGCAGCTGGAGGCGGTGGACGCCGCCTACGCGGAGATGAACGACGTCCTCGTCGAGCTGTCCGACGAGCTGGTGGGGATGCTGGCCGACGGGGAGCTCCCCACGCGGCGCGACGCGATGGAGTTCACGGCGGACGCCCTGGACGCGATGCTCGCGGCGGAGGAGACGGTCGAGGGGCTGTTCGACCCGGACCAGCTGGACGGCGTGGACCCCGAGACGATGAACCCGTTCAACTACATCGACCCGGCGATCGTCGACGGCCTCCGCGAGCTGGACCGGCTGCCGGAGCTGTGAGGGCGGCGTGAGGACGTGGTCGTCGCTGCGGGACACGGCGCTGGTGGCGCGGTGGTGGATCGCGCGCTCGATCCGGACCCGCAGCGCCGCCGCGCTGGTCGCCGTCTACACGCTGCTGCTGGCGGGCGGGGCGTGGGTGTTCACGCAGATCCTGCTGTCGATGGAGCGGTCGACGGCGGACCTCCTCCGGGTGCCGAAGACGGACAAGCCGGGGGCGATGCTCGACACGCTGAAGGAGCGCGGCGAGCTGCGGGAGATGCTCGAGGGGATGATCGGGGACGCGGCCCTGGTGGAGTGGGCGATGGGGCTCCCGATCCTGTCGACGTGGGCGTTCTGGCTGGCCCTGGGGGCGGTGCCGTTCCTCGCCTGCGCGGCGGGCGCGGAGGCGATCGCGCCGGACATCCGGGACCGCTCGCTCCGCTTCGAGCTGATCCGGACGGGGCGGCTGGAGCTGGTGGCGGGGCGCTTCTGGGGGCAGGCGCTGCTGGTGGGGGTCTGGATCGTCGCGATGACGTGCATGGTGGAGCAGCCGCCGCTGCTCCAGGCGACGACGCTGGCGGCGTTCCTGCCGCGGCTGTGGTTCTGGAGCCTGCCCTGGCTGGGGCTGGGGATCGCGTGCTCGCAGCTGAGCGGGACGGTCAACTTCACGCGGACGCTCGCGCTCGCGGGGGCGGTGGGGCTGTTCGGGCTGTTCGCGACGGTGGACTGGCTGGCGGAGGAGTACGTCCCGGTGGTCGGGGACCTGCTGCTGCCGCTGCTGCCGCCGAGCTACGCGGGGGGGCTCTGGGGCCCGGGGCTGGGGTGGCTGGCGGAGGCGCTTGTCCTGACGGCGCTGGGCGTGGTCCTGGCGCTGCTGACGTACCCCCTCTTCGCGCGGAGGAACGCGTGACGGCGGCGCTGGCGTTGGACGGGGTGGTCAAGCGCTACAGCCGGAAGGGGGCGCCGGCGCTCGCGGGGCTGAGCTGCTCGTTCCCGACGGGCGCGATCTCGGGGCTCGTCGGCCCCAACGGGGCGGGGAAGACGACGCTGTTCGCGGTGGTGTGCGGGTTCCTGCAGCCGGACGCGGGGAGCGTGGACATCCTCGGGGACGGTCCGTTCGACGTGTTCCGGCTGAAGGGCCGGCTGGGGGTGCTCCCGCAGGACGCGGCGATGGGGGCGCAGCTGACGTGCCGGGGGTTCCTGGAGTACCTCGGGGGGCTGCAGGGGATGCGCGGTCGTGAGGCGCGTGAGTCGGCGACGCAGGCGCTGTCGGAGGTGCTCCTGAGCGACCGCGCGGACGACCGCGTGGGGAGCCTGAGTCACGGGATGCGGCGGCGGTTGAGCGTGGCGTCGGCGCTGCTGGGGACGCCGGAGCTCATCCTGCTGGACGAGCCGATGGCGGGGCTGGACCCGGCGCAGGCGAAGTCACTCCGGGGGGTGCTGGCGGGGCTGCGGGGGAAGGCGACGGTGGTGGTGTCGTCGCACGACCTGGACGAGCTCGAACGTCTCTGCGACCACGTGGTCCTGATCGACGAGGGCCGACTCGTCCGCCAAGGGACGATCGCGGAGGTGACGGGCCGCGGCGCGCTGGTGCGGTGGACGCTGGGCCCCGGCGACGTCCCCCTCGACGCGCTCCGCGAGGCGCTGCCGGACTGCCGGATCGACCTGGAGGGGCGCGATCTGCTCTACGAAACGGGCGGCACCGTGACCCTCGACGAAGCGAGCGTCGTGGTGGCCCGGCTGCTCGCGGAGGCGAACGTGCCCATCCGCGCGGTCCAGCGGGGGACGTCGTTGGAGGAGAGCTTCCTCAGCGAGACGAGGGCTGGGTGATGGAGCGCAAACAGCTCGTCTGAGGACGAGGTGGGCAGCGAACCGCCCATCTGGCGCGCAGACGGCCCGTCTGGGCACGAGGTGGGCACCAGACTGCCCATCTGGCGCGCAGACGGCCCGTCTG
>CAYFOA010000152.1:0-19005 GCA_964344575.1 uncultured Rickettsiales bacterium
GATCCGGCTGGAGCACGCCGCGCGCTGGGACGCCAGCTTCCGCGCCTGGATCGCCACCGACGACGAGCGCCGCGCCCGCGTCGAGCACGCCTACAACCGCAGCTTCCGCGGCTTCGTCGCCCCCACCTACCCCGGCGAGCCGCTGTCCATCGCCCGCTGGACCGACGACGGCGTCAAGCTGCACCCGCACCAGGCCGCCGGCGCCCGCCGCGTCCTCGCCAACCGCGGGGGGCTGGTTGCCTTCGATGTCGGCGTCGGCAAGACCTACACCGCGCTCGGGATCCTCGGCCGCGCCCGCCAGGAGGGCTGGGTCCGCCGACCCGTGATCGTCGTGCCCAACTCCATCGTCTGGAAGTGGGAGGCCGACGTCCGCCGGGTGCTGCCCGACTACCGCGTCGCGGTGATCGGCTCGCGCAAGAAGGTGCTCACGCGCGGCTCACGCAAGGGCCAGGTCACGTCGGAGACCGACACACCGCAGGAGCGCGCCCGGAAGTGGACCGCGTTCCAGGCCGGCCAGTTCGACGTCGTGCTGCTGACCTACAGCGCGCTCGGCCGCACCCGCATGAACGAGGCCGCGCTGCGCCGCTACGCCGACCACACCGAGGCGATCCGTCGGGAGGTGAAGCTGCGGCAGCGGAACGCTCGCGGGTCGAAGCGGCTCACGGAGCGTCAGAAGGCCGTCCTCAAAGAGGGGGTCGCCGCCTGGGTCGCGGAGAAGCTCGAGATCCCCGCCGGCTGGGACTACGACCCCGGCATCGCCTGGGACGAGCTCGGCATCGACCTGCTGATCATCGACGAGGCGCAGAACTTCAAGTTCGTGCGATGGGGCGTGACATCAGTGATTTCAGCGCGTTGCGAGATCGAGATTGTCGCCATACCCGGCGATTTCTGCGGGATGCGCGCACAGCGCGCACAGGATTCGACAAAGATGTCCCCTGCAGCCACTACCCACCACCCTGGTCGCTCTCGGCATCGAGGGCGTCGCGCCAGGCCAGCAGCCGCCCTCGCCACGCCTCCCGCGATGGGCGATCCGGATCCGTCGGGTCAAGAACGAGCGATGCCCGCTCATGGTCGTCAATCAACGACAGGAGATCGTCGGTTCCTTCCCTGGAGGCGGCATCAAAGCCGTACAGGACGACACCCTCCTCATGCAGAGCGAGGCTGACCGCAATCTCCACCTTGTCCACCACTCGCTTCGCGAGAGTTGCGTCCGTCGGAAGTCGCCTCCGAAGCTCCCGTAGGAGCAAGAACTCATCCTCCTCTTCCGGTCGAAGAAGACCTCGGACCTTCCCGAGCCGCCGGCGAAGAGCCAGCAGTCGCCGACCTGTGTCAACTCCAGATCGGAAACGAGCGACTACGGTTGGACCGACTAGCGTCTCCAGCAACTGGTGTGGCACTCCCAGCCCTTCGTTCTCGAGAGCCGTGTCGGCGAGTTCGATGGCGAGGGCCTCCCGGTCACTTGGTCTGAGAGCGTCGATTGCAGGGATCGAGCCCAGCACCCGACTGGTGACCTCCCTGCGGCGGCCTTCGGCAATCAATCGCTCAAGGCGCTTGCCCTCTTGCTCGTCAATGACGCCGTGGGCTACCAAGATCTGGGGGAACGTAGCCACACGCTACCCTCCGCCCGGATAGAAGAAATGCGACCCCCATCCATCGTTCCAGACGTTGACATGGGGACCCATGTCGTGTCGGGGGTGACCTATCGGGTCGTCTCGCCACCCGCGCGATGAGGCCTTGCCTGGTTGGTTCTGCTTCCCGATCACACCTGGCGAGTCACGCCAACTCCACGGCCCACCCCTGAAGTCGCTCTTCCGGGTCGTTGCAGGTGTGGAGCCCAGGTCCCCGGCCACCTCCGATGCTGCCGCCCGGGCTGCGCGCCGGTTGGGGAACATGTATCCACCATCGACTTCCCTCCCACCATGGCGAGCGATCGCCGCCGCGACCCCAGGTGGACAGTTGTGGACCCACGTCCGCGACTCTCCGACGAAGAAGGTCTCTCCTTCCTCGACAGCCAAGTTGTAGACGGGCACAGCACCGGACTCCGGTGCGACAGCCGTGACCCTGACGGGCAGCCCACCGGCCATGACCAGGGAGTCATCCGGGCCCAACGCGTCCGCGTGGACCCAGCCGTTCGCTTCCGTCCACACGGGGTGGTCCGGCGTCAGGAGCAGCTCGTCGCCCCCAACCATCACCCGGACGATCTCGGCCCCCTGCCCACGCCACACACCGGCGACCGGTGCGAGGAACTCGCCGGGGTTGAGCGGATCGTCCCGTCGCGTCCAGACGAGGTCACCGGGCTCCAGCGTCTCGATCGGCCTCAGCCCCTCAGCAGTATCGACCAGGGTCCCCTCGGCGACCGAGTTGCCGCAGCGACATCGGCAGACCTTCGTCGCCTTGAACTCCGACCGCCCACAGCCCGGTCCGCCGACCCCGCCGAACACCGCAGCGGTGACGGCGTTGCGCAGCCCGTTCTGGGTCATCGCAAGGTTGTCGTTGGCCCAGGCCTGGTAGGCCTCGCCCCCGCTCATGCACTTGTTCAGTGCCACCCAGTCGTTGAGGCTGTCGAGGCTCTTGATGACCGTGGCCGCGGCGTCGGTGACTCCCACGGCGATCGCGCCGAGGGCGCCGACGGCGAGCCGGCCCTTGACGCACTGACCACTCGGGTCGCCGAACTGGATCGGGTTGTTGTCCGCGAAGGCGTACGGGTGCGGCTCGAACGGCCAGAGCGGGTCTTCGGACAAGAAGCGTCCCGAGACCGGGTCGTACCAGCGGGCGCGGAAGTCGTAGAGCGGGAACTCCCCGCTGGTCGGGTCGAGGTCGACGAAGGGCCGCCCGTGGAACCGGAACGGCTGCTCCAGTCCGGACTCGTCGATGTCGATCGCGTTGCCCCAGGGGTCCAGCACGTACGACGCGGCGACCGCGTTGACGTTGGCCGAGTCGCGCACCTCGCGGACGGTCCCACTGGCGTCGAGCAGGTAGCCGAAGTAGTCGCCGTCCGGCTCGACGCGGGCCAACGGCATGTCGACCGCCGGTCCGTACAGGTAGCGGGCCGTCTGGCTGCTGGGGTCGTCTTCGGCCGTGTAGGTCGACTCGATGTGACCGCCCTCGTAGACGAAGAAGTCGTCCTCGACGAAGCCGGTGACGTAGTTGGCGACGTAGGTCGCGACCCTCCGACCGATCGGGTCATAGACGAAGTCGGCGGTCAGGAGCAGCACGTCCCCCACGTCGTACACCTCGACCGATTCGAGCTGCCCCTGGGCGTTCCAGACGTAGTCGTGGACCTGGCCCGTGAGCTTGTCGATCCGTTGGACGACGTTGCCGGTCTCGTCGAACAGAAACGAGGCGTCGGGGCTCTCGTACATCCGGTGGCTGGCGTCGTACTCGTACTCGCTCGCCGAGTCGTCGTCGTCGCCTGCGGAGTCGTCGTCGTCGCCGGTGATCCGGTTGCCGATCGCGTCGTACCAGTAGGACAGGACGGGCGCCGATTCGGGTGGCCCGATGTCTTCGAGCCGCCACGCATCGTCCAGATCGAACCCGAGCGGCCCCTCGCCGTCATCGTCGAGGGCGATGATCGCTCCGCTGCTATCGGTGTCGTACTCCAGCGTCCTGAACGGGGTAGCGCTCGTCGAGAGCTTCCTGTGCAGGATCGAGTCGAGGTGGCCCGCGGGAGTCCACGCGAAGTCGTTGTGCAGATCGTTCGAGGTCCAGGCCTCGTCCAGGCGACCGGTGATGTCCCAGCTCAAGTTCACAGCGTGGCTGCTGTTCGAATCGAGCTCGGTCTTATCGACTTGGAACCGCTCCGCATCGTACTGGTAGTCCAGAGCGTCGCCCGCGCCGGTCCGCAGGTCCAGCTGCCCTCGGTTGTTGTAGTCGTACGTGAAGCTCCAATCGACCAGCTCGTCGCCCGTCGCGCTCGCCGTGGTGACTCGGCCGGCCGCGTCGTAGGTCCAGGTCAGCTCCCGGACCGGGGCCCCGACGGCGTCCTCCTCGACGAGCGAGATGACGTTGCCGTCGGCGTCGTAGCCGGTCGAGTAGCTTGCTTCGAGGTTGTCGCCCGGATCAAAGACGCTGCGTCCGTCGAGCCGCCCCGCGCTGTCGTAGCTGAACGTCGTGTACGAGCCGCTGCGATCGGTGTACTGCTGAAGCTGACCCTCGCCGTTGTACTGGTACGCCTCGATGCCCTCGGTCGCGTCTTCGGTGGACGTCAGGCGCCCCAGCTCGTCGAACGCGAACCAGAACTGCCCGCCGAGCTCGTCGGTGATCCGGGTGCAGCGGACGTCGGGACAACCATCAGCGGGGACGAGGTCATAGTCGATCGTCCGGGTTTCCCAGTCGTCTTCCGTGACCCGGATGACCGACGTCGGCCGGTTCTGTTGGTCGTAGTAGGTGATGACCTGCCGACCCTCCTGGTCGGCGACCGTCTCGGCGTTGCCGAAGGAGTCATGAAGGATCGTCGCCGGGTTGACGATCCCCGGCTCGTAGACGGCGGCCAGGTTCCCGTACGTGCCGTAGTCGTAGCTCCACGTGCGGCCCATCGGGTCCTGGACGGTGTCGATCTGGCCGTTGGTCTCGTAGGTGTACGCCGTCAGGTCCGACACGGTCGGGTTGCCGTCCTCGTCCTTGTCGATCACGTGCTCCGTCGAGAGCAGCTGCCAGGTCGGGTCTGCGTCATCGTCGTACACGGAGACGACCTCGTGGCCCGGCCAGCTGTCCGGGTCGAAGGCCTCGAACTGGTTCGCCACGGCATCGACGAACGGCGGCCCGATCCACCGGGTCACCTGGTCCTGGTCGTTGTACTCCTGGTAGCTCCACAGGCCCGTGTCGACGTGGTGCGTCCGGCTGACCCGCCCGCGCGAATCGGGTCTGGCTGCCACTGCTCGTCGTCACGCGGTTGACGCCGGTCGCCCGGTCCTGTGAGAACCACGTCTCGGTGTCCTCCAGTGCGCCGGTGACGGGGTCCGTGTACGCGTCCTCGACGACGGAGTGGGACACCCTCCCGCTGCTGTGGAAGTAGTAGGTCATGTCCGACGCGCCGGGGCGCTCGACCACCACCTCCTCGTCGCTGGCCAGCCACGCGGGTTGGGGCCCGTAGAAGAGCGCCGAATCGTCGCCGGCGAGCCCGTCGTCCCAGGACGAGAACCACTCGGTCGCGAGGTCCGTGGGTCCGGCCTTGATCACCGACTCGACGCGACCCTTGTCGAGGTCCCAGACGTACTCGGTCGACCCGCCGAAGGGATCGGTCTTGTGGGTCAGCAGGCCGCCCTCGTAGTCGAAGGTCCACGGTCCCGGCTCTTCGGGCATCTCGACCTGGGTGAGCTCTCCGCCGTCGAGCGTGAGAACCGTGAGACGACCCGCCGCGTCGGTGACGCGGACCTGGCTTCCGGGGTACTCGATCTGGGTCGCGAGCGAGAACGAGGCGTCCGCGGCCGTCAGCACGATCTCATCGACGAGCCCGTCTGCGTTGTACGAGAACGACGTCTCGTTGCCGACCGCGTCCCGAACCCACTCGTGGCGGAACTCCCAGGGTGCGCCGGTCGGGTCCGGGGCCTCGAAGCACTCCTTGACCCCCTTGCCCGGGAGCAGCGTCCAGCCGCTGCAGTCCGGGTCGATGGCGCTCAACCGGACACCCCCCTCGGCGCCGATCGACCACCAGACGTCCGGATCGACGCGCCAGATCAGGCGGTTCGACGAGTAGAAGCTGGGGAAGGTCCAGCCCCCGGTCTCCGCTCCGTAGGGCGCCGTGGCCGCGTAGATCGCTCCGTCCGGCGCGATCGCGACGTCCGAGGCCTTGCCGATCGTCGTCGAGCGGCTCGGGCCGCTCGCGCCGCGGTAGCCCAGCAGCCCCGTCCCCAGGAGATCCTGCGACACGCCCTCGGGGCTGACGTGGATGACGCGATTCTGCAATGCGACGTAGGTGTGACCTGCCGGCGTGGCGGTGAAGCCCGAGAGCCCGCCGAGCGGCGAGGTGGTCGCCATGCCGCCCATCGACGGTCCCCAGGGTTCGGCGTTCCCCGCGAAGTGCGTCCACTGATCGTCGCAGGTGCCATCGTCGCTGAGCTCGGCCTCCCAGATGATCCCTATCCCGTTGTCGACCCACTCGGCGTTGGCCTCGCCGACGAGGAGGCGACCGCAGTCTCCGCCGCCGAGGTAGGCGAGGTCGATCGGGGTCGTGATGTCCAGGGTCCGGCGGTGGGGCAGCTCGTCCGGTCCGTCGTAGTCGTCCGCGCGTCCGACGACGGTCGCGGCGTCGCCCGTCGCGAGGTCGACGGCCAGGACGCGGGCGACGTACCCGTCGCCGCCTTCGAGGACGTAGAGCGTGGCGCCGGAGGGGTCGAACGCGATCGCAGCCGGGTCGAGGGCGATCGAGGTCGCGCTGACCGAGCCCTCGGCGTACGCGGGAGCGGTCGGGTCCACTCCGCAGTCGCCGGCCGCGGTTTCCAAGTCGAAGTTGCCCGGGGAGGTCTCGACGAGGCGACGGACGCAGTGGTGAGCGGACTCGACGAAGTAGACGTCGTTGGTCCCCGGTCGGACTTCGATCTTGGTCGGTGCGTTCAGGGGACTCGACGACGAGGGACCGGTGGAGGGCGACGAAGCGGGGGTTCCGCAGGCGCCCGCGAAGACCGACACGTCGCCGCCCGGCTCGACCTGGAGGATGCAGTGCCAGTCCATGTCGGCGATGAACAGGTCGCCCGAGGCGTTGACCGCGAGGCCACGAGGCGCCTTCAGGTCGGCCTCCTGGGCGTCACCGGTCAGCGACGAGACGTCGAAGTCGTCGCTGCCTGTTCCGGCGATCCGAGCCGCGTGGCCAGGGTCGAAGTAATGGATGTCGCCGCCGCCCTCGGCCATCCCGATCGCGAGTAGCTCGTCGTCGCTCGGGTCGGCGGGGTCGTTCTCAACGATGTCGAAGTACAGCTCCCGGTGACCGTCCAGCGCCCAGCCGCGCCCATACGGGCTGTCGCGGCCGTTGACGATCAGCACCCGGTCGCCGCCGCTGATGAACGAGGTCATCTCGGGTCCCACCGAGACCGTCGTGCTCTCCTCGGACAGCCCCGCGAACAGCAGCGACGAGCCGTACTCGGCGTCGGCCGTCTGGTAGCCGATCTGGAAGTCGTACCGGTAGAACCCCGACTCCAACCAGTCGACCCACTCCGCCAGGAGGGCCGGGTCGCCCGGATCCAGCATCGAATCGACCGTCATCACCTCGGAGCCCGACACCGCCGGGAACCAAGCCTTCAGCATGATGTCGTCGTCGTTGACCCCGGTGAACGACGAGGCGGTCATCTCGGGAGACCCCTCGGCGTAGGTCGGGTTGAAGTCGTACACCAAGCCCTTGGACTGACCTTCGAACTGCGCCCAGAAGCTGACCTGGTTCGGCGGGTCGGCCGGCGCGCCGTAGGGGTAGTTCGTCTTGATCGGGACGCGAACGAGCAGATCGGGGCGAACCCGCTTGCTGGAGTACGAGAACGACACCCCCCAGGGACCGTCGAACACGTTCATCGTCGGGGTCGCGATCTGCTCGCCGAGCGTCTGGTCGTACAGGGCGACCGTGCTGTTGCCGCAGTTGACGTCCTCCTCCTCAGCAGTAGAGGCGTCCTCGATCGCGTCACCGGGGGGGCCCTCGGACGGCGAGTTGATGTCGAAGAACGAGAAGTGCTCGGTCTCGAAGCTGACCGTGTCGCAGTTGGTCTCACTCTCGCACTCGGCGAGCGCGAGGTGGACCCACCGGTGGGTCTCCTCGTCGTAGTGGCCGACGGGGATCGCTTCGTTGATGCCCCGATACTCCTGGACAGTGACGGTCACCGGCGCGGCGAAGGTGGTGATCTCCTCTCCGGTCACCGCGTCCTCCGCGCTCAGGTGGACCGCGTATGTGAACGCCGAGGTCGATGGCAGGTGATTCCCGAGCTGCTCCCGCGTCTCCAACGTCGTGACCCGGACCTGGGCATCCGCCGGTAGCGCGCCCGGCGGAATGAACACGGAGTACAGGCCGTCGTCCGAGTCGGCCGTGCCCCCGCCGGGCCCGATCGGCCACGCCTGGTGCAGCTCCGTAGCGATCATTGGCTGGGTGGCGACGTCGTGGCCGGGCTCGACCCGGATGTGGCGCCATGCCTCGGTGTGGTCGTCGCAGGCCACCTCCAGGACCCAGGTGTCCGGCTCCGTCGGGGCGATGGGGACAACGACCAGGTCGCCTTCGACGCTGCCCGTGGCGACCGGAGCGCCGTCGGAGAGCGCCTGCACGCTGCAGGGGTCGGTGATGGCCGCGCCCGAGGGGTCGAGCAGCGTGGCGAACATGTAGTTCGAGCCTGGTGCGGCTTCCCACGGGACGGCAGGATCGATGCAGTCCGGGAACTCGTCGGGGTAGCCGTCGGGGTCGTCGTCGTTCGGGAACTCGTCGACGAGGCTGCCGTCGCAGTCGGAGTCGAGCCAGTCGCAGGACTCGGGGGCGCCGGGGTAGATGGTCGGGTCTTCGTCGTTGCAGTCAACGAGTGCGTTTTGGCCGTCACCGTCCTTGTCGACATCGACGCAGTCAGGCTGGTCGTCTCCGTCAAGGTCGGGGAACTCGTCGGCGTACGATCCATCGCAATCGGAATCGACCTCGTCGCAGAACTCGATTGCCCCCGGATGCACTGACGCATCGGCGTCGTTGCAGTCGTCGTCCGCGGTCGATGCCGCGCCATCGGCCCCACAAGTCGTGACCCCGTCGCCGTCGGCGTCGAACCCGTCATCGACTAAGCCGTCGCAGTCATCATCGACTGCATTGCACGCCTCGACGGCGTCAGGGTTGACCGCCGTGTCGGCATCGTCGCAGTCCTCGCAGGAGAGCCAGTTGTCGGCGTCGACGTCCGCCTCTCCGGCAGGGTCGAAGTCCGCCAGCGAGTTGCAGTCGTTGTCCAAGCCGTCACAGACCTCCGCGTTGCCCGGGAAGTTGGACGCGTTGGCATCGTCGCAGTCATCGCAAGACAGCGAGCCGTCGCCGTCAGCATCGACCTCTCCCGCGGGGTCGGCGTCGGGGAGCCCGTTGCAGTCGTTGTCGAGGCCGTCGCACAGCTCGGGCGCTCCGGGGTAGACGGCGACGTTCGCGTCGTCGCACTCCTCGCAGGTCAGGAAGCCGTCGCCGTCGTTGTCGTACTCCTGGAGCAGCTTGAACTCGAGCCCCTGGTGGAACCACTCGTAGAAGCCGTAGCCCGCCGTAGCGCCAGTCACCGGGTCCGGCCAGGGAGCCAGCACGTCCTGGACGGAGAAGTAGCGGATCATCCCGAAGTCGGTCTGCTGCGTCGCTGCACCCCCCTGGCCGTAGAAGACGGCGGGGTCTTCGGTCCGGACCCCGATCGTGTAGTACTCGCCGGGCTGCAGCTCGATGTTCAACGGCCCTGACGAGATCCAGAGCGTCGGGGGACTGTCGATGACATTGACGCCGCCCTCCCAGGTGTAGTCGAACTGCCCGGCCGCGGGGTTCCACACCATCCGGTAGACCTCGACCCAGTAGTCCGTGCCGCCGGCGACCTCGACCCGCTGCTGGACCTCCTGCAGGAGCACCGGACGTTCGACCAGGAAGTGGTTGCCCCCGAAGCCCTGCAGGGTGTCCGCGAAGTAGAGCGGGTCGATCGGATCGCAGTACTCCTCGTAGCTGGCGAACCCGAAGTCCCAGAACCCGTCGCAGTCCTCGTCGGCCCCGTTGCACAGCTCGGCCGCTCCGGGGTTGATCGACCCGTCGACGTCGTCGCAGTCGCCCCCGCCGGAGATCGCCGGGTCGGCCCCCTCCCACGGCGCGCACTCGACCCAGCCATCGGGAAGGGGGGGGCCGCCGACGGTGTCGTCGTCGGTCTCGTCGGGGGGCGCGACGCCGTCGCAGTCGTCGTCTACGCCGTCGCAGCGCTCCGGGGCGCCCGGGTAGATGAACGGCTTGAGCTCGTCGCAGTCGTCGCCCCCGAAGATTAGAGGGTCCGAACCGCTCCACGGGCTGCAGCCGACGTAGCCGTCGGCGTCGGGATCCGTCTCGGGCGCGGGGACGGTCCCGTCGCAGTCGTTGTCGAGGCCATCGCACAGCTCGGGGGCCCCCGTCCAGGTGTTGGGGTCGCCTTCGAGGCAGTCCGAGGGAGACCCGCACGCGGTCTGTCCGTCTCCGTCGCCGTCGATGGTCTCGTCGGTTCCTGGGTCGCAGTCGTTGTCCAGCCCGTCGCAAAGCTCCGGGGCGCCCGGGAAGACGGTCGGGTCCGCGTCGTCGCAGTCGTCGCAGGCGGGCGCGCCGTCGCCGTCGCTGTCCTGCTCCGAGAGCCAGCCGAGGGTCAGCTCCTGGACGGCCCGATGCTGCCAGGCCATCGACAACAGCGGGTCGAGGGCGTCGCCGCCCAGCGGCTCAGTGATGTTGTCTCCGTAGGAGCGCTGCGTGCACGCGGTCAGCTGGTCGACCGTGCCGCTCTCCATGTCCCAGGAGACGGTCTGGTTGGGGCCAACATCGATGCCGATGAGGTACTGCCCGAAGTCGTTGTCCGGCGTCTCGACGAACTCGAACCCGATGTCGTTGAACTCGACGCTCGGCGTCCAGGCGGGCAGGACGGTCGAGCGCGCGTAGACGGGGACCCACCAGCCTGCGGGTCCGGGGAGGGCCGCGACGTCCCACTCGTAGACCCGCAGCGTCACGATCGTCCCAGCGCTCGCCATCAGGTGCTGAACGAAGTCGGTCAGGACGGCGCCGTCGTACATGTCGTAGTGGTTTCCGCGGAACCCCGTGTCGGATGGCTGGTACGTCGTCGAGCCGACCGCGTCCGGGCACAGCCCGCCGAACGCCGCGACCCCGTCGCAGTCGTTGTCCAGGCCGTCACAGATCTCGGCCGCGTCCGGCCGGAAGCCGGGGTCGTCGTCTGGGCAATCCGGAGCGCAGGCCAGGGCGCCGTCGCCGTCGTCGTCGTGCTCGCCGAAGGTCTTGAACTCGACCCAGGTCGGGTCCAGGGGCGCCGGCGCCAGCGAGATCGAGGTCGGCACGGGGCCGCTGATCTGGACGCCGCCGAGCAGGTCACCGAAGTCGCCCGACACCGGGTAGCTCGGCGTCGGCGAGACGACCGCCCACGTCGTCGGCGCGGCCCAGTACGAGACCGCGGCGTAGAACCTCCCGGCGGTGAGCTGCCGGCGGAAGCTCCGGGAGTCGTGCTTGGTGAACCCGGCGACCGTGATAACGGTCTGGTGCTCCGCGATCCGGCGGTACGTGCCGGTCGCCGACTCGCTCTCCAGCAGCGCCCAGGTGACGACTGAGCCGACGGGGGCGTCGAGCCCCATCGAGATGGTGTCAAGGAACTCCGTCCGGGTGGCCTCCAGGATCGCTCCGCGAGCGACGTTCGAGGCCGGACCGTTGGGCAGGGGGGACCCGAAGGGCACGACGTTGGACGCCTCGACGTCCCCCGAACAGTCGTCGTCGACGCCGTTGCAGGACTCGAGCTGGCCCGGGAAGACCAGCGGGTCTGCGTCGTCGCAGTCGGCGGGGGCGGAGTATCCGTCGCCGTCGGAATCAGCGAGAGCAGCCGGCGGGTTCCCGAGGACCGACAGGGCCAGAAGGCCGGCCAGAATCAGGTGCTTGTTGGTCATGATGGGGTCCCCCCTCAGCAGCCGCTCTCGGGAGAAGTGCTGAAGTCGTTGTCGTCGCAGTCCCAGCCTGCGGCCGGGTAGGTGGTGAAGTCGTAGGGTCCGGGCTGCCACCACTCGGGGTAGCCGTCGCCGTCCAGGTCGTAGCTGTTCGCGTTCGGGCCTCCGTAGGCCCCGATGTCACCGGGACCGCCATCGGGATCCAGTGACCCGCCCCCAGCGTCGATCAACTGCGACGATCCAGCGAGATGCAGGTCCCACATCGCTGGGTCCGCAGAGCTGAGGTCGAGGTACTCCGGGTCCACGGACACGTTGCCGTCCGCCCCGACTGGCGATGACAGGAGGCCGAACTCGAACAGGTCGTTGTTCCAGAAGTTGCAGTCGGAGAAGTTCGCGGCGCAGCTGATCGTGCACAGCAAGGTGGCGCCGGAGTAGGTCGCGGTGTTGTCGCTGAAGTCCGTGGCTTCGACCGTCAGGTCGCCGGTAGTGATCTTGATGGCACCGCCGTGGTTCGCAGAGTTCCCGACGAAGGAGCTGTGGACGACAGTTGTCGGGCTCTGGTTCAAACGGATACCCCCGCCCTCAAGCGCGGCGGAGTTGCCGATGACCCGCACGTTGGTCAGCTCGATCGTACTCTGCTGGGCGTCGATGCCTCCCCCGCGAAGGGGAGTCGAGTTGGCGGCCAGAAGCCCGCCCGACACTGAGAGGCTACTGCTGAGCAGCCCCAGCCCCCCGCCGTTGTTCAACGTCGCGGAGTTGTTCGCGACAACGAGATCCGTCAACTCGACGGCCGATCCCCCTTCGATCGAGCCGCCCGCGAATAGACCCGCGACGTTATCTTGGATCGACACGCGCTCGCCGATGAGAGTGCTTGACCCCACGTACAGGCCCCCAGAGCCCTCGGCGTCGTTGCCCGCCACGGTGACACCTTCGAAGACGGCGTCGGTCAAGAACAGCGCCACGCCTCCGCCCGAGTAGGCCTCGCAGTCCTCCACAACAACGTCCACGAGCATCAACTCGGACGACTGCGCGTAGAGGCCCCCACCGTTTCCTGTGGTCCAGCCTGACCCAACGCCTCCGGTGAGTGTCAGTCCTTCCAGGGTGACGCCCGGCGTCGGCACCCCCTCAACCGTGACGACCGAGCCGGCCCCGAGCGCGTCCAGGACGGTCCCCCCGCTGCCAGCCCAGCCCCGGAGGACGACCGAGATCCCAACGATCCCGGTCGTCCCCGTCCACATCCCCGGGGCGATGCACACGACGTCTCCGTCGAACGCCGCATCGACCGCTTCCTGGACGGAGCCGTAGTCCTCGGGGACCCGCAGCTCGTCCTCATCGACATCGCCGTCACAGTCTCCGTCGATTCCGTCGCAGTCGTCGAAGGCGCCGGGGTAGACGGTCAGGTCGGCGTCATCGCAGTCGGCGCAGTTGAGCCAGCCGTCACCGTCGTCGTCGACCTCGCCGGCCAGGTCGAAGTCCGCGCCGCCGGCGCAGTCGTTGTCCTGCCCGTCGCACGCCTCGGCGTTGCCGGGGTAGTTGTCGGCGTCGTCGTCATCGCAGTCGGTGCAGGACAGAGCGCCGTCGCCGTCGCCATCGACCTCCCCGTCCGAGTCGGCCGACGGCGAGCCGTCGCAGTCGTTGTCCAGCCCGTCGCACAGCTCGGCGGCGCCGGGTGTGTTGTCGGGGTCGTCGTCGTCGCAGTCGGCGCACGACAGCGAGCCGTCCCCGTCGCCATCGACCTCTCCGTCGGCGTCCGCGTCCGACAGCCCGTCGCAGTCGTCGTCGAGCCCGTTGCACACCTCCGGCGCATCCGGGAACGCCTCCGGACGGTCGTCGTCGCAGTCGGCGCAGGAGACCGATCCGTCCCCATCGGCGTCGACCTCGCCGTCCGCATCGAACGACGGGACGCCGTCGCAGTCGTTGTCGTTCCCGTCGCACAGTTCGGTCGCGCCGGGGAACGACGACGGGTCGTCGTCGTCGCAGTCCTCGCACGACAACGATCCGTCGGCGTCGCCGTCGGACTCGCCGGCGCCGTCAGCATTGGCCGAGCCGTCACAGTCGTCGTCGAGCCCGTTGCACAGCTCTGCTGCCCCGGGGAACGCATCGGGCCGGGTGTCGTCGCAGTCCGCGCAGCGGAGCGAGCCGTCGCCGTCGCCGTCGGTCTCGCCGGACCCGCCGAAGTCGGCCAGCCCGTTGCAGTCATCGTCCAAGCCGTTGCACAGCTCGGCCGCTCCTGGGAACGCCTCGGGCCGGGTGTCGTCGCAGTCGACGCAGGACCAGGCGCCGTCCCCGTCCTGGTCCACCTCGCCCGCGGCGTCGGCGTCGGCCAGCCCGTTGCAGTCGTCATCGAGCCCGTTGCACAACTCCTCGGCGCCGGGGTGCGCCTCCGGTCGGGTGTCGTCGCAATCGGCGCAAAGGGGGACGCCGTCACTGTCCTCGTCGACCGTCGAGGCGGCCTCCCCGTCGCAGTTCCAATCGAGCGCGTCGCACTGTTCAGTTGCTGATGGACTGACGGCCGGATTGGTATCCTCGCAGTCGTCACCGGCGCAGGCGAGGGCGCGATGCCCGTCGCCGTCGAAGTCGCAGGACGGCTGGAGAGTCACTCGGACGGTGGAGTCGAGCCGGGAGGGGACGGATCCCCACAGCCCGGAGATGAGGAGGAAGCCGTCGAGCTGGGCGGTCGGCAGCGCATCGGGGGGATGGCCGGCTGAGGTCACCGCCAGCGGGAGGGAGAGTGCCGATTCGGCGTCCAGGGTCAGCGCAGGCGCCGCCTCCGTGTCCAGGTAGTCTGCGGCCGGGCCTCGGAGCTCGACCGCATCGACGGTCAGCGGCGCCCCGTCGAGCCAGGTGACGACCAGATTCGCCGAGACGGCCTCTGAGTCGTCCCAGCTGAAGGCGCCGAGATCGACCGGGTTGGGGTCGAAGACGAGCACAGGGGGCTCGACCAGTGGATCAGGGCATCCGGAGAGCGAGAGGCACAGCCCAACCAGGCAAGCGGCCATGCCCGGGGACGTGCGCGACCGCGGGGCGCAGGGCTGGAAGCTGCTCGTCGTCCTCCCCCAGATCATCGCTGACGACTCTCCTCCGGTTCGGGGACCCGCGCAAGGTGGATCCCGCTCGTCTCGCGCGCGCGTCACGCAGACAAGGAGTGCACGCGGGCGCGGACCTTACAAAGAAGATCCGAGAGGTCGGCCCGCCGCCTCGGATGTCGGACAGGAAGCCGGTGGTATTGGCCAGGAAGTGGCCAGGGGTTGTGGACCCCGCGAGGCGGGCTACCGGGCGGACTCGGCTGAGCGACCCTTCTGCCCCCCCCCCCTGCCGGACCCCGTCCGGGGCCGCCATCCTCCGGCCATCCGCCTCCGTCCCAGAGCCCCCATCCCTGGCGGGTTCTACCGCGACCGCTCACATCAACTGACGGCGAGTGGCGGACCAGATCGCCCAGCCCGCCGAACACGGGTAGAGACCGGCTGAACTCGGGTAGAGACCGGCAGAGCTCGGGCGGAGACCGGCCGAACTCGGGTAGAGCTTGGCTCAACTCGGGTAGAGCCGGCGCCGGCCGGGGTCGAATCCGGACGAGGTTGCCCTAACTTCGCGGCCTGCTCCGCTCGCCGCGCACCAGGCGGTAGACGTCCTCGACGTCCTCGGGCACCCGGTCCAGCAGCAGCCGGAACGCGATCTCCGACTCCTTCTTCTCGACGGCGGCCTTCCGGAGCTTGTCCCGGAGTTCCTCCCGACCCGCACGCAGACGGTCGATCTTCTCGATCGCCAGGTCCCGCTCCGCTTCGGCCCGGTGACGGGCGGCCTGCTCGGCAGTCAGCTCGCTGCGGAGCCGCCGGACCTCCTCGGCGAGGTGGCGTATCTCGGCCCGAGCCCCCGCCGCCTCCTCACGCGCGCGGGACACCTCGGTAGAGCCGGTAGTGCTCGTGACCGCAACGGACGGCTCGTCGGTCCGCTCCTCCGCGCCCCCGTCGGGCCCAATGCGCTCGGGGATATGCCACTGCGCGGTGCCCAGCACCTGCCCCTTCTCCCGGAGCTGGAACCGGACGAGGCACCCGGGGTGGGCGCGGCGCAAGCGGTCGAGATCCAGGACGATCCGGTCGCCGTCGCGCTCGTCGAAGGTGCAGAGCTTGCGCTGGCGCCGGTCCGGCGCGACCCGCGAGACCCCCAGGTACGCGCCCGGCACGCGCCGCGCGCGCTCGACGAGGGCTTCGAGCCGGGCGAGCTCGACGGGCTCGGAGACCTTCCTGCTCGCTGTCCGCGCTGTTCCCATCGTTCGTGCTCCTTTCCCCAGGCGTGGCAGCCCACTCAGGCTACTGACCCTGCCACATCGCCTCGCGGACAGCGCGAACAGTAGCTGGTCAGGAGCGCGAATGGCCAGATCAGTAGCGATAGCTCCGAGATAGTAACATCGCGACAGCGGACAGCGTGAATTAGCCACAGGACAGCATCGGGAAGTGGATCCGCTTCGATACGAGGCCAGGTCGCCATAGGGTCAGGAGGTGACGGCGACGAGCCGTTCGCCGACGGAGAAGCCCTTGTCCCGAACCGCCACCAACCTCGCCGAGACGCAGCGCACACCGCGCGTCGGCGAGGTGTGGACAGGGGTGGCGGCGAACGCATCCGGCGAGGAGGCGCCCGACGCAGGGACCTCCGACAGCCCGGCCGTCGTCGCGCTACTCGCCGAGGTCCGCGCCCTGCGCGAACAGCTCGGCGCGCTCGCCGCCGAACGGCCGGGGACCAGCGTGCGCGACCGGGAGCGCCTCGGGCTCGGGCGGGACGCCATCCTCTCCGTCGGCCGGGCCGCCGAGCTGCTCCCCCTGGCTGACGGCGAGGCCCGCGCCTGGCTGCGCGAGCAGGGGCTGGTCGCGACCATCGAAGCGTGCGGACGCACCAAGGAGCTGGTCCACTGGGGGGCCGTGCTGGAGAAGCTGGCGCCGGCGTCCCCGCCGAAGGCCCGCGTCCGGCGCCGAGGGGAGCCGCGGGGCCGCTCGGGGCTCCGGCGTGTCGACCTGGGGTAGCCGGACGCCGCCGGCCAGGTCTCGCCCCTGTCGCGTCGAGCTACTCGGCCCCGCCGATCCTCGCCTTCACGAACGCCGCCTTCATGTCCTCCTCGCGCACCGCGGAGTAGGCCGCCAGCGCGACCTGGGGGGTGTGACCGAGGATCGCCGCGAAGGTCTGGATCGGCACGCCGGCCAAGGCCAGCTCCCGCTCGACCATTCGGCGCAGGGCGTGGGGCGTGAAGTAGGGCAGCTTCTCGGCCTCGCAGGCGGCCTTGATGTGCCGCGTGCCCAGCGTCGATCGGATCGTGGAGACCGACGCTGCGTGGAAGACCCTCCCCGTGCCGCCCGGGTCCGGGCGCACCCAGCGCTCCAGGATCTCCTTCGCCTCGGGCGTCAGCGGGACGGTGCGGACCTTGCCCTTGTTGCGGATGGTCACGTAGCCGCGCGGAAGATCGACGTCGCGCAGCTTGAGGTTGGCGACGCCGCCGATCCGGCAGCCGAGCAGCCCCTGCAGGGCGAGGATGTCTCGCGGCCAGCCCGCGGCGATCCGCGCGAGCACCCGCTCCCACTCCTCCCGCGTCGGCGTGAACACCTCGACCTTCTTCGCCTTGAGCTCCGGCTTGCGGAGCACTCGCTGGGGCACGAGGTCGTGTTGCTGGCCCCAGTCCCACGCGGCCTTCATCAGGGTCATCTCCACCCGGACCGACGCGGCCGAGCCCCCCGCGGCGAGCCGGCGGTTGACGTAGGACTCCAGCCGACCGGTCTTCAGCCCCGACAGCGGCCACGACGCCAGCGAGTCCCGGCAGAGGCGCCGGCCGATCCGCGCGTACGCCTCGTAGGTGCTCTCCGCGATCCGCCCGGCCTCGCAGCGCCGCTCCTGCTCGCCGACCCAGACCGCGAGCAGGTCCTTCACCGTCCCCACGGCGTCGCGGCTGGACCGCGACTCCCGGTCCTCGATGCTCCCGTCGGCCAGCGCCCCCGCGACCTGCTTCTCGACCTCGGCCGCGGTCGCCCAGCCGGACCAGGCGCAGACTCGGCCTTCGGGTGTGCTCCGGTCGGCGCGCCAGTACCAGCGGTCCGGGTCGGACTTGTGGGGGCCTCGCACGGCGCGGACGGTCACGGTCCGGCCGACACGGAAGGAAGAGGGGCGGCGGTTCTTGGTCATCGGAGCCTCCGGGCTGCGCACTGATGTCGCGCACAGAACGATAGTCCTCTTGTGATTACAGTCAAGTATGTCAGAACTTCAAGAACCTCTACATGCCGGAGGCCCGCGAGGGCGGCGTGCCCCGCTTCATGGGCAACGCCGGCGAGGGCAGCAACCGGGCCTGGCAGCTCGACTTCCGCTGCGCGGCCGTCCGCCAGCACACCGGCGGCGCGGGGATCGTGCTGCTCTCGGCGACCCCGGCGAAGAACAGCCCGCTCGAGTTCTACAACCTGGTGCAGTTCGTCGACCACGCGGCTTGGAGCCGCATGGGGATCCGCGACCCCGAGCAGTTCATCGACCGCTACCTGCGCATCGAGATCAAGCCGGTCGTGAACACGAAGATGGACGTCGAGGAGCGCTCCGCGGTCGTCGGGTTCAGCAACCTGCACGAGCTGCGCGACGTGATCTTCCGCTACGGCGAGTTCAAGACCGCCGAGGACGTCGGGCTGAAGCTCCCCGAGCCGAAGGTCTCCGTCGTCGAGGTCGACATGGACGCCCAGCAGGAGGCGAAGTACGACCGCTACGTCGCGCAGATCGAGGCCGCGCTGGAGTCCACCAGGATCAGCGACAAGGCGCAGATCCTGGGGCTGCTCGCCCGCATGGCGCTGGTCGCCATCCACTCCGAGCTCGACGAGGGGCACGACTGGAAGAGCGCCAGCGCCGCCGGCGTTGCCCCGCACAGCCCGAAGTTCGACGCCTTGACGGAGCGCGTGCTCGCCAACCGGAACTGCGGCCACATCGTCTTCGTGGACAACATCGCCGCTCACGTCTGGGTCAAGCGGGTGCTCTTGGAGGCAGGGATCCCCGAGGCGCGGACCGCGGTCCTCAACGCGAAGACCGCGAAGGCGTCAGCCGACCGTCAGCGAATCGCCCGCGACTTCAACGGCGACCCCACCGCCGGCGTGCTTCCCAAGTACGACGTGGTGATCGCCAACGCCATCGCCTACGAGGGGATCGACCTGCAGACCCGGACCTGCGCGATCCACCACCTGGACCTGCCGTGGGAGCCCGCCACGCTCCAGCAGCGCAACGGCCGCGGGGTCCGGCAGGGCAACACGCTCGACGTCATCGAGATCAACTACTACTTCGCGCGCCGGTCCCAGGACGGACTGAGGTTCAACCTCATCCAGGGGAAGCTCGGGTGGATGGTGCAGCTGCTTCGCAGCCAAGCGCGCGACACCAACAACCCCGGCGCGCAGATGGAGATGGGGCCGGAGGAGCTGCTGCTCC
>CAYFOA010000153.1:0-18932 GCA_964344575.1 uncultured Rickettsiales bacterium
GTCGGCCGTCGCGTCGTCGTCGTCGTCGTCGGAGCCCGAGTCGTCGTCGTCGAACGTCGCGTCGTCGTCGTCGTCCGCGGGCACGAGGTCGGTCCGGTCCGTGTTGCCCCCGAAGCTGACGTCGTAGCACCCGCCGAGCAGGGCGCAGGCGACGATCGCGACGAGGACGCGCACCGGGCCGGGCCTACGGCGCCGCCGCGCGCCAGGTGAGCGTGACCGTCAGCATCCCCAGGTCCTGCTCGCCGTTGTCGCAGTCCTCGGGGTCGCCGCTCACGACGTCGGACCCCGAGATGACGTGGTTGCCGGCGCCGTCGTCGGTCGTCTCGCCGACGGACTCCCAGCCGCCGGCGTCGTTCTGCGCGTAGATCTCCCACTGGGTGGGGCTGTGGAACACGAAGCCGAACGAACCGGAGGAGGGCGAGTCCTCCCCGATGAGCTCCGCGCAGGAGTCCACCGAGTAGGCGAACGTGCCCGCGTACGTCCGGTCGCAGACGTCGCAGCCGGTCGACTCCGTCATCAGCGACGTGTACGCCGTCTGGCAGTCGTCCACGTCGACGTCGATGGGGAAGCCGACGTCGCACTCGATCTCCCACCCGTCGAAGTCGAAGTCGCCGGCGTGGTCGATCGCATCGGGCCAGAAGCAGGGCGCGACCTCGGCGCAGTCGTCGTCGGCGCAGTCGGTGGCCCCGTCGGCGTCCTCGTCCACGCCGTCGTCGCAGTCGGTCTCCGTGTCCGGCACCGCGTCGTCGTCGTCGCCGGCCGCGTCGTCGTCGTCGTCGTCGTCGTCGTCGCCCGCGCTGTCGTCGTCGTCCCCGCCGCCGCCGCCCCCTCGGGTCGGCCCGCAGGCCGCGACGAAGACGAGGGACAGCAGCAACATCAGGACGGTTCGGCTCATGGCGACGGAGGATACACCGTTGCAATCGGCGCCCCGGGGGGGCATGAATGGCCCTGCTGGAACGGAGGTCCGGGCGATCGCCGGCCGCTTCGGCGGCGGGAGGAAAGTCCGAGCTCCACAGGGCAGGGTGCCGGGTAACCCCCGGTCGGCGGAAGCCGAAGGCAAGTGCAACAGAGAGCAGACCACCGGGGCGGCTTCGGCGGCCTCGCGTCCTGCGCCCGGTCGAACGCGCCGGCGGCGGGGACGCGGCGGGACCTCGGTCCCGCCGGCCAGGGTGAAAGGGTGCGGTAAGAGCGCACCGGCGTCCGGGGCAACCCGGGCGGCCAGGTAAACCCCACCTGGAGCAAGGCCACATAGGGACGCGTGAGGATGGCCCGTCCTGCGTCCGGGTAGGCTGCTCGAGCTCGTCGGAGACGGCGGGCCTAGAGGAATGATCGCCCATGGGACGGCGGTGACGTCGCCCGGGACAGGACTCGGCTTACGGGCCTCCCACCTCCAGCCCCCTACCTCACCGCGGACTGCGGCTGATCTCGTCGACCTCGATCGACGAGATCGGCGCGGTCACGTCGGCGACGCTCCCCTCGCGTGGGAGCCAGAGGCTGATCGTCGTCCCCTCGCCGAGCTTGCTCGTCACGCTGACGCGGCCGTTGTGCCGCTCCACGATGCCGCCGACGATGGCGAGCCCCAGCCCGCTGCCGCCGGTCGCCCGCTGGCGCGACGGGTCCACCCGGTAGAAGCGCGACATCACGTTCGGCACGTCCTCCTCGGGGATGCCGATCCCGGTGTCGGTGATGCCGAGCGTCACGCCCGCCTCCTCGACCTCGACCGAGACGGTGACCGAGCCCTCCTTGGTGTACCGCAGCGCGTTCTCGAGCAGGTTCATCCCGACCTGCTCCAGGCGCATCCGGTCGCCGACGATCTCGCCCCCCGGTTCGATGGACGTGAAGACCTCCAGCCCCTGCTGCTCGGCCCGCGGGATGACGCGCCGGGCGAGCTCGACGGCGAGGCGGCTGACGTCGACGAGGTCGCGGTCCATCACCAGCCGGCCGGCCTCCAGCTTGGTCAGCGTCTCCAGGTCGCGGGCGAGGTGGGCGAGCCGCTTCGCCTCGTCGTGGGCGACGGACAGGAAGCCCTTCCGCGACGTGCTGTCCATCCCCCCCTCGTCCTCCGCCATGAGGAGGGTCTCGAGGTAGGCGAGGACGTTGGTGAGCGGCGTGTTGAGCTCGTGGGCGAAGTCGGCGACGAGGCGGCGGCGGGTCTCGTCCGTCGCCTCGAGCTCGCGGACCGTCCGCTCCAGCAGGTCGGCGGTCCGGTTGAACGTCAGCCCCACGCGGCCGACCTCGTCCATCGCCTCGACGGGGATGCGGGCCGACATGTCGCCCGCCGCCATCCGCGACACCGCCGCCTCCGCTTCCCGGAGCCGGCCCGTGATGGAGCGGGTCCCCAGGAACGCCATGAACACGGACAGCAGGAACACGGGGAACGCCCACCGCCACGACGCCTCCCAGATCAGGTTGCGCGTCTCGACGGTCGAGGGCTGCGCGGCGACGCGGACGTAGCCGATGAGCGGCCCCTGCCCCGACACGGGCGGCCCCCCGCCGCGGACGCCGCCGACGGCCACGAAGCCGAGGCCCACGGGCTCCCGCTGGAGGCCCGACTCCCGCACCCGCGCGGCGACCTCGGTGTGCATCACCACGGGCGCGGCGCCGGGGCTGCCCACCCGCTGGGCGATCCGCTTGCCGTCGCTGCCGTAGACCGCCACGGACATCCGGGGGAACGCGGCGTAGCGGCGGTCGAGGAACGCCTGGATGGTCTCCTTGCTCGAGCTGCTCGCCAGGAGCGTCCCCGCGGAGTCCTCCAGGGCGATGACGGCGGGGACGACGAGCTGCTGCTGGAAGGCCTCCGAGAGCACGTTGGCGCCGAGGCGGTAGGCGAGCAGCTGGGTCAGGCCGCCGTAGATGGCGAGCACCGCCAGCGTGGTCACGAAGAGCCGGCGGAAGAGGGAGCGGCGCGCCTTCGGCGGCTCGGGGACCTTCAGCGAGTAGCGCTGCCGGATGTGGCCGGTCTCGGCGAACTCCTTGGGCTGCTCGGGGGGCGCGGTGCGGGCCTCGTCGAAGGCGTGCCGCGCCTTGCGGAACCGGACGACGGTGGACTCGGGCTCCAGCCCCTTCTTCTTGCGGCGGCGGCGCGGGCGCCCGGGCTCGGTCTGGAGGGGCTTGTCGTCGCCGCTAGGCATCCGGGTCGTCGCGGTAGCGGTACCCGACGCGGAAGACGGTCTGGATCACGTCCCGCGGGCCGCCCGCCTCGGCCACCTTCCGGCGGACGCGGGCGATGTGCGAGTCGATCGTGCGCGCGTACCCGGCGTGGTCGTAGCCCCACACGTGGTCGAGGAGCTCCTCGCGCGTGAAGACGCGGCCGGGGCGGCGGGCCATGAAGTAGAGGAGGTCGAACTCGGTCGGCGTCAGCTCGATGAGGTCGTCGTGGACGTGGACCTCGCGGCGTCCGGGGTCGATCTTCAGCGGCGGCCGGAGGATGGGCGCCGGGGTGACCACCGACTCCTCGCCGATGCCGTCCGGCGGGAGCGAGTGGCCGACGTGGTCCGCGCCGGAGGAGGGGCCGGCGACGGGCGTGAGCGCCGCCTGCGACTCCGCCTGGAGGCGCGCGTCCCGCCGCTGCAGCAGCGACCGGCAGCGCGCGACCAGCTCCTTCACCCCGAACGGCTTCCGGACGTAGTCGTCGGCGCCGACGGTCAGCCCCATCACGGCGTCGACCTCCTCGACGCGCGCGGTGAGCATGAGGATGGCGGGCTGGGTGCCCCCGCTGCTCCGGATGGACTGGCAGACGTCGAAGCCGCTGCGGCCGGGGAGCATGACGTCGAGGATGACGAGGTCGGGGGAGAGCTCGTTGTAGAGCTGGAGCCCCTTGTCGCCGTCGGCGGCGTGGTGGCACTCGAACGACTCGCGCTCGAGGTGGAACCGCACGACCGAAGCGATGCGCTGGTCGTCTTCGACGATCAGAATCGTGTACGACACGGCCGAATCCTAGCAAGCGCGCCGATCCGGCGCTCCGAGGGGGCCGAACTTGTGGAGGCGTCGCAACATTTGACACGGTTTTGACAACGAAAAGAACACAAGCCGCTCCACAGGCTCGCAACAAGTACGAACAAAAATCTCAAAGTCGGCGGCGGTTGGACCCTCGCCACACCGGAGTTCGAAACGACATGAGCAACGCCATCATTCGCCAGCTGCAGGCCCTCCACCGCGACGAGCGCGGCCAGGGGATGACCGAGTACGTGATCATCCTCGTCGCCATCGCGGTCGTCTGCATCGCCATCGCCGTCCAGTTCGGCGGGAAGATCAAGGCGCTCTTCGAGACCGCCGACGCCGAGATCGACACGGTCGACTCCAACATGTGATTCACCCCGGCCCCGGCCGGACCCAAGAAAAGGAAGAGAACATGACCAACGCCCTCGTTCGCCAGCTTCAGGCTCTCCACAACGACGAGCGCGGCCAGGGGATGACCGAGTACGTCATCATCCTCGTCGCCATCGCGGTCGTCTGCATCGCCATCGCGGTCCAGTTCGGCGGCAAGATCAAGGAGCTGTTCACCACGGCCGACTCCGAGATCGACACGGTCGACAGCAACCTGTAGCTTCGGGCGGAAACGCTTGCCGAGGAGGCGGCCTTCGGGTCGCCTTCTCTGCTTGGAGCCGAGTCCATGACCGAGGAGAACGAGCCGCGCGTCGTCAGCCTGGAGGCGTACGCCTTCAACTTCGGCGTGTCCCTCGAGGATCGCATCCGCGCGCGCGCGGGAGCGCCGGCGTTCGCGATGCGGCGGAAGCGGCTGGACCGGGCCCTGAAGCAGTTCTGGGACGCGCTGCAGCGGCGGAGCAAGGAGCTCTGGATCGCGGCCGGGGAGGGGCGGATCGCCGACGACGGGAAGGAGCTCCGCCACAACCTGCTCGACGACGAGGGGCGCGACCGCCTCGGCGAGGTCGAGCACAAGCGGCGGCTGCACAAGCTCCGGGTCGACTACGACGAGGACCGGCGCGAGGGCTACAACCGCGCCTGGCGGCGGCACCTCGAGGACTGCGGGCTCGACGACATCGCCGCGCAGGTCGAGCTGTACAACCGGTACTTCCCCATCGAGGCGAAGCTCCCGACCGATCCGGAGACGGGCCGGTACGTCTGGATGGGCAAGCCCTGGGACCCGATGGATCCGCCCGACGTCGCCGCTGTGCTGGACCGCTTTCCCTTGAAGTGACGGTGCGTATACTGCGCGCCATGTTCGCCCGCGCCCTGGTCTTCATCGTCGCCCTCGTCGCCCTCCCGGGCACCGCGTTCGCGGGCGGCGTGGGGGCGTTCGACCAGACCGGGTTCCACTTCGGCGACGCGCTCCGCGAGGGCGGCGGCACGGGCAAGTGGATGGAGCAGGGGGGCGGCGTGGAGGTCGTCCTCGGCAAGACGGACGGCCGCATCGCGGGCCGGCTCCGCGCGAGCTACGCGGCGATCATCGACCTCGACGGCGGCGTCCAGCACGCCGGCCTCTTCAGCGTCGGCGCGCACGTCGAGCTGCTCGACCTCGACAAGAAGTTCGGGCTGTACCCGCTGCTGGACCTCGGCGTCTCGCCGCTGGTCACCCAGATCCGCTTCTTCGTGTTCGCGGACGCGGGGATCGGCGCCCGCTACCGCATCACCGACGTGGTCTCGATCTTCGGCGAGGTGACCGGGATCGTGCGTTACGACAAGGCGTTCACCGGCGGCCCCATGCTGTACCTCGGGGTCCGGTTCGCGATCGACTAGGGAGAGAGCTTCGATGAAGGACGTCGCCTACCAGGACATCCCGTGGGCGGCGCCCCAGATCGAGCACGCCTACGGGGAGAACGTCCACATCCTCTCGGACGTGATGGCGCTCAGCCTGCTGTCCCGCCTCGGCCACCCCGACACCCGCCAGCCCGACGTAAACCGGCTCCTCGACCGCTGTTACGGAGTGCTCTTCTCTGCGGTCGTCAACGAGCACTTCCCCAGGCTGGACGCGTCGGTCCGGACGCGCATGGAGGCGGCGATCGAGGGCTGCACCTGGGACGGCCAGATCATCGACCCGGAGGCGCGCGCGGTGCTCGTCGGCGTCGCCCGCGCGGGGACGCTGCCCGCCTACCAGGGCTTCGACCTGCTCAACGACCTCTGCTACAGCCCCGGCGTCCGCGTGGACCACGTCTACATGCAGCGCCGGACCGACGAGCAGGGGCGGGTCATCGGGGTCGACCTCGGCGGCAGCAAGTTCGGCGGCGACGTCGACCGCGCCATCGTCATGCTCCCCGACCCGATGGGCGCGACGGGCGGCTCGATCAGCGACGCCGTCGGCCTCGTGAAGGCGCTCCCCGGCGTCCCCACGAAGATCATCACGCTGCACCTCATCATCACCCCGGAGTTCATCGCCCGCGTGACGAAGGACCACCCCAACGTCCACGTCTACGCGCTGCGGCTGGACCGGGGGCTGAGCAGCGACGAGGTCCGCGGCACCGTCCCCGGGACGGCGGACGGCGAGGTGGGGATCAACGAGGTCCAGTACATCGTCCCCGGCGCCGGCGGCGTCGGCGAGGTGATCAACAACTCCTATGCATGACTGCATAGGAGTCGCGTGACGGCGTAGCCGGCGCGCCCGAAGGGAGGGGGTCCCGGACGGACCCCCTCAATTCGTACGCCTGACGCGTAGCCCGCGGCTCAGTCTTCGAAGCAGTACATGGAGGACGAGCTGCAGCACGGGATCTGGCCTGCCGCGATCCAGTCGCCGTTGGTGTCGATCGCGTCGCCGACCGCCTGGTAGGGCACGTCGGCGTCGCAGGAGCTCTGCCACTCGTCGCAGCGCCCGTTCTGGGCGGACCCGGTCGACGTGCAGAAGTCGTCGCTCCCCGTCTTGACCCAGCCGAACACGGTGTTGAGGTTCTCGTCGACCGTGATGCCGGCGGCCACCGAGCCGTCGCACAGGTCGGCCTTGTCGTTGGCGACGAGGACGCCGTCGAGCCGGACGTAGGGGCCCTCGGCGATGCGGTTGATCGCGTCGGTGCCGCCGGTGCTCAGCAACGCCGTCCAGGTCCCGCCGAGCCCCGCGATGTCCGCGTGGTCCTGGCACAGCGCGTCGGCGCCGGACAACCCTCCGATGGCGCCGTTGGTCGCGGTCGACGTCACGAACACGTGGGTCTCGTCCTCGAGGGGGAACGGGTCGCAGAAGTCGGGGACGCCGTCGCCGTCGGTGTCGATCCCGTCGTCGCCGCCGTCGCACACGTCGCAGGCGTCGGGGGTCCCGTCGCCGTCGCCGTCGAGGGCGTCGTCGCCGTCGGGGCAGGCGTCGCAGCCATCCGGGACGCCGTCGGTGTCCGTGTCGACCAGGTCGCTGCTCCCGGGGCAGAGGTCGCACCCGTCGGGCACCGCGTCGCCGTCACCGTCGAGCCCGTCGTCGGAGCCGGGGCAGACGTCGCACCCGTCGGGCACGCCGTCGCTGTCGCCGTCGACCGTGTCGTCGAAGCTCGGGCAGGCGTCGCAGCCGTCGGCGACGCCGTCGCCGTCGCTGTCGGCGGCGTCGTCGAAACCGGGGCAGGCGTCGCATCCGTCGGCCGCGCCGTCCCCGTCCGTGTCGAGGCTGTCGTCGAAGCCGGGGCAGACGTCGTCGCTGTCGCAGACCCCGTCTCCGTCGGCGTCGTCGGGGTCGTCGTCCGGGCACGGGTCGCAGCCGTCGGCAGTGCCATCGCCGTCTGCATCCACGGCGTCGTCGAAGCCGGGACAGACGTCGCACCCGTCGGGGACTCCGTCGTTGTCGTCGTCGGCCGTGTCGTCCTCACCGGGGCAGACGTCGTCGCTGTCGCAGACTCCGTCTCCGTCGGCGTCGTCGGGGTTGTCCTCGGGGCAGGGGTCGCATCCGTCCGCGACGCCGTCGTTGTCGCTGTCGATGGTGTCGTCGAAGCCGGGGCAGGCGTCGTCGCTGTCGCAGACCCCGTCTCCGTCGGCGTCGTCGGGGTTGTCGTCCGGGCACGGGTCGCACCCGTCGGCGACGCCGTCCCCGTCCGTGTCGACCGCGTCGTCCTCACCGGGGCACGCGTCGTCTTCGTCGCAGACACCGTCGCCGTCGGCGTCGTCGCACCCCGCGCAGTCGGGGGCGTTGGCGCAATCGTCGTCCTGGCAGTCGAACAGCCCGTCCTGGTCGTTGTCGGCCCCGTCGGCGCACTCGCCCGGGTCGTCTCCCTCCGCTTCGGCGCGGGTCTGGATGGAGATGTCGTTGCAGGCGGTCAGCAGGCCCAGCAGCACGCCCGACAGCAGGATGGATCGCACGGAACCTCCAGGCGACACGATGCCAGAAGCAAGAGGATCGACAGAGGCGGAGCTAGCCGCGCCGCTCCATCGTCAGCGTAACCGGGGCGTGGTCGCTGCCCTCGACATGGTCCTCGATGGTGGCGTCCTGGATGCGGTCCGTCGCCGCCTCGTCGCACAGGAAGTAGTCGATCCGCCAGCCCTCGTTCTTGGGTCGCGCGATCGTCTGGTAGCTCCACCACGAGTAGACCTCGCGGGTGTGGGGGTGGACGTGGCGCCAGGTGTCGACCCAGCCCTCGGCCAGCGTCCGGTCCATCCACGCCCGCTCCTCGGGGAGGAACCCGGCGGTGTTCTCGTTCTCGCGCGGCTTGGCGATGTCGTGGTCGGTGTGGGCGCAGTTGAGGTCGCCGCACAGGAGCACGTCGAGCCCGTCCTCGCGGAGCTGGTTCATCCTCGCCAGGACCGTGTCCCAGAAGTCCATCTTGTAGACGACGCGATGCGTGCCGCGGCCGCTGTTGGGGAAGTACATCCCGTACGCGAACAGGTCGCCGTAGCGGACCCCGATGACGCGGCCCTCGTTGTCGAACCGCTCGACGTCGAGCCCCTCGAGGATCGCGTCGGGCTCCTCGCGGTAGTACACGGCGACGCCCGAGTAGCCCTTCTTGTCGCCGGTGAGGAACCGCGACCCCCAGCCCGGGATCTCGCGGATCTCCTTCTCCAGCTGGTTCGGGTCGGCCTTCGTCTCCTGGAGGAAGACGACGTCGGCGCCGCTGCCGTCGAGCCACTCGCGGAAGCCCTTCTTCCACACGGCGCGGATGCCGTTGACGTTCCAGCTGACGAGCTTCACGAGCAGCCGGCGACGTAGCGGACGAAGTCCTGGGAGGTGAGGATGCCGACCACCCGGCCGCCCTCGTCGACGACGGGGAGGCAGCCGTGGCGCCGGTTCACCATCTGGCAGGCGGCCTCCGCGAGATCGGCGTCCGGCGCCGCGGTCTCGACCTCGGTCACCATGACGTCCGCCACCGGCATCGACTCGAGGTAGGGGCGGCGGATGCTGCTGGGGAGGTCGCTGCCGCCGCCGAGGGCCTTCGCGAGCATGTCCCGGTGCGTCGCCAGGCCGACGAGCGTCCCGTCCGCCTCGGCGATGGGGACGTGCCGGACGCGCTCCCGGTCCATCAGCTCCGCGAGGTCGGCGACGTTGGCGTCCGGCCGGAGCGTGTGTACCGGCGTCACCATGAGATCGCGCACGAATCGGACGGGGTCGGACATGCGAAGGCGCGCGAGTCTATCGTGCCCGGACCCACGCGGGGAGAGCCCCATGACGACCGACATCGAGATCGCCCGAGCCCACACGCTGGAGCCCATCGCGGACGTCGCCGCGAAGCTGGACATCGCGCCGACGCACCTCGAACCCTACGGCCACCACAAGGCCAAGGTGCACCCCGCCGCGGGGGACGGCCGGGCGATGGACGGCAAGCTCGTCCTCGTCACCGCGATCACGCCCACGCCTGCCGGCGAGGGGAAGACGACCACCACCATCGGGCTCGCCGACGGGCTGCGGCGGATCGGCGAGCGGGGGATCGCCGCGATCCGCGAGCCGAGCCTCGGGCCGTGCCTGGGGATGAAGGGCGGGGCCACGGGCGGCGGGCACGCGCAGGTGGGGCCGTCCGACGAGATCAACCTCCACTTCACCGGCGACCTGCACGCCGTCACGTCCGCCCACAACCTGCTCGGGGCGCTGCTCGACAACGCCATCCACCACGGCAACGGCCCCGTGCTGGACCCCCGGCGCACGGTGTGGCGGCGCGTGCTCGACATGAACGACCGCGCGCTGCGGGACATCGTCGTGGGGCTGGGGGGGAAGCCCAACGGCGTCCCCCGCGAGACCGGGTTCGACATCACCGCGGCGTCGGAGGTGATGGCGGCGCTGTGCCTCGCCGAGGACCTGGACGACCTCCGCGCCCGGATGGGCCGGATCATCGTCGGGTACGACTTCGACGGGGCGCCGGTGACCGCGTCGGCGCTGCACGCGACGGGCGCGATGGCGGCGCTGCTCAAGGACGCGGTCAAGCCGAACCTCGTGCAGACGCTGGAGGGGACGCCCGTCTTCGTCCACGGCGGGCCGTTCGCGAACATCGCCCACGGCACGTCCTCGGTCATCGCCGACAAGCTCGCGCTGAAGCTGGCGGACTTCGTCGTCACCGAGGCCGGCTTCGGGTGCGACCTCGGGGCCGAGAAGTTCTTCGACATCATGTGCCGCAGCTCGGGGCTGTCGCCGTCCTGCGTGGTGCTCGTCGCCACCGTGCGGGCGCTGAAGATGCACGGCGGGGTCCCCCTGAAGGACCTCGACCGGCCCGACCCCGACGCCGTCCGGCGGGGCCTGCCGAACCTGGAGAAGCACCTCGAGACGCTCGCCCACTTCGGCGTCCCGGAGCTGGCCGTCGTCAACCGGTTCACGGCCGACACCGACGAGGAGATCCAGGTCGTCCTCGACCGCGCCGCCGAGCTCGGGCACGCCTGCGTGGTGATGGACTCCTGGGCGCGGGGAGGCGAGGGCGCCGTGGACGTGGCCCGCGAGGTGGTGCGGCTGGCGCGCGGCTTCGACGGCCGCTGCCGGACGCTGTACGAGCTCGACGCGACCGTCCCCGAGAAGATCGAGGCCGTCGCGCACAACGTCTACGGGGCGAAGCACGTCGACTACACCCCGGCCGCCCGCCGCGACCTCGCCCACGTCCGCCGCCTCGGCTTCGACGGGCTCCCCGTCTGCATCGCGAAGACGCAGAAGTCGCTCAGCGACAACCCGCGGCTGCTGGGCCGGCCGAAGGACTTCCTCGTGACGGTCCGTCAGATCGTGATCGCGGCGGGGGCCGGGTTCCTCGTCCCCATCACGGGGAACATCATGCGGATGCCGGGGCTGGCGAAGGAGCCGGCGGCGTTCGGCATCGGGGTCGACGCCGCCGGGGAGATCACGGGACTGCGCTGACCCGCGCGGCGCAGACCTTGTACTCGCCGGTTCCCGTGACGGTGTCGCCGGCGGCGTTCGTCAGCAGGTTGGCGCGCGCCTCGGCGTAGTGGAGCGGCATCCAGATCCGGCCGGTGCCGACGCGCTCGGTGACGCGGACGTTGACCTCGATCTCGCCCCGCCGGGTCGCCACCCGGACCCGCGCGCCCGCCTCGACGTCCAGCGAACGCGCGTCCTCGGGGTGCATCTCGATGAAGCAGCCGTCCTCCTTGTCGGTGACGCCGTCCACCCGCCGCGTCTGGGTCGCCGCGTTGTAGTGGTAGAGCGTCCGCCCGGTCGACAGGATGAAGGGGTACTCGTCGTCCGGCGTCTCGTGGCTGGGGCGGTAGCCGATGGGCATGAACTGCGCCTTGCCGCGGAGCGGGCCGTCGCCGTGGAGGTAGCGGGTGCCGGGGTGCGACGCGTCGGGGCAGGGCCACTGCAGGCCGCCCTCGGCCTCGATGCGGGCGTGGCTGATGCCGGCGAACTTCGGCGCCAGGGACGCCAGCTCGTCGTAGATCGCGGCGGGGGACGCGAGCCGCTCGCCGGGGCCGCCGCAGCGCTCGTAGAGGTCGAGGAGGATCTCCCAGTCCGGGCGCGCGCCGGGGGGCGGGTCGACGGCCTTCCGGACCCGCTGGACCCGCCGCTCGCTGTTCGTGAACGTCCCCTCCTTCTCCGCGAAGCAGGCCGCGGGGAGGACGACGTCGGCCATCTTGGCCGTCTCCGTCATGAAGATGTCCTGCACGACGAGGGCCTCGAGGTGGGCGATCCCCTCGTCCAGGGGGGCGACGTCGGGCTCGCTGATCCGGATGTCCTCGCCCATGACGAAGAGCCCCTTGAGGCGGCCGACCTCGTGGTGCTTGATGGCCTCCATCATCTGGTTGAGGTTGAGGCCGTCGTCGGGGCTGAGCGTCGTCCCCCAGCCGGCCTCGAAGTGGGCCTGGGCGGCGGGGTCGGAGACGCGCTGGTAGCCGGGGTAGAAGACCGGCGAGGCGCCCGCGTCGTTGGCCCCCTGGACGTTGTTCTGCCCGCGGAGGGGGTTGAGGCCGGCGCTCGGCTTGCCGAGGTGGCCGGTCATCAGCACGAGGTTGGACAGGCCGTAGACGTTGTCGGTGCCGTGCGTGTGCTCGGTGATCCCGAGGGTGTAGTAGATGCCCGCCTTCTCGGTGGTCGCGTACTTGCGGGCGACGGCCCGGATCTCGGCCGCGGGGACCCCGGTGATGACCTCGGCGGCCTCCGGGGTGCAGTGGCGCGTCGCCTCGACGACGGCCTCGAAGCCCTCGGTGTGCTCGTCGATGAAGGCCTGGTCGACCAGCCCCTCGGCGATGATGACGTGCGCGATGGCGTTGAGGAGCCAGACGTCGGTCCCGGGGCGGAGCTGGAGGTGGTGGTCGGCGAGGCCGGCGAGCCAGATGGTGCGGGGGTCGGCGACGACGAGGGTGGCCCCCCGCAGCGCGGCGCGCTTCATCTCCATCGCGATGATCGGGTGCGCCTCGGTGGTGTTCGACCCGATCACGAACATCAGGTCCGCGCCCCGGATCTCCCCGATGCTGTTCGTCATCGCCCCCGCCCCGAAGGTGGTCACCAGACCGGCGACCGTCGGAGCGTGTCAGGTGGCCGCGCACTGGTGGCAGTTGTTCGTGCCGAACGCGGCGCGGGCCAGCTTCTGGACGAGGTAGTTCTCCTCGTTGGTGCAGCGGGCGCTGCTCACGAAGCCGAGGCGGTCGGCGCCCCAGCGCTCCCTGACGCCGAGGAGCAGCTCGGCGGCGCGGTCCAGCGCGGTGCCCCAGTCGGTGGGGTGGAGCTCCCCGTCGTCGCCCCGGATCAGCGGCGCCTTCAGGCGGTCGGGGTGGTCGATGAAGCCGTACGCGAACCGCCCCTTGACGCACAGGTTGCCGTCGTTGGTGGTGGTCCCCGGGGGCGGGCTCGTGATGCGGACGACCGTGTCCGTCGCGCGGTCGACCTGGAGGTCGAACTGGCAGCCCACGCCGCAGTAGTTGCAGGTCGTCCGGACGGCCTCCAGCTCGGCGAACCGCTCCTGGTGCCGGGCCGCCGCCTTCTCCACGAGCGCGCCGGTGGGGCAGGTGTCGACGCAGCCCCCGCACAGCTCGCAGGTGGTGTCGAGGAGGCCCGCCGCGTCCGACGTCGCGATGGTCGTCTGGGACCCGCGGAAGGCCAGGGTGATGGCCGCGACGGCCTCGACCTCGTCGCAGTAGCGGGTGCACCGGGCGCAGAGGATGCAGTGCTCGGGCTGGAACTGGATGAAGCGGTTGTCGTCGAGGCTGCGTCCCTCGCGCGGGGCGGCCACCTGGGGCACGCCCGGCTCGATGCCGTAGCGGCGGACCTGCGCCTCCAGCTCGGTCCCCGCCATGACGCCGTCGGGCTGGTCGGCGACGTAGAGCGTCAGCAGCGCGCGGCGGTGGCGGTGCACGTCGGGGTGGTCGGTGGTGACCTCGAGGCCGTCGGCGACGGGGTGCCGGCAGGCGGGGACCATGCGGCGGCTGTCGCTGCTCTTGACGAGGCACATGCGGCACGCGCCGGTGGGGACGAGGCGGTCGTCGTGGCAGAGGGTGGGGACGTCCTTGCCCGCGGCGCGGGTCGCGTCGAGGACGGTGGCCGCGGGGGGGACGTGGACGTCGGTGCCGTCGACCACCACGCGGACCGTCGCGGCGGGCCGCTCCAGGGGCGGCGTGGCCCGTTCCCAGGTCATCCGCCGGCCTCCTCGGGCCACCACCGCAGCAGGTGCTGGACGGGCAGCGGGGCCGCCTGGCCGAGGCCGCAGATCGAGCCCGCGTCCATCTCCCAGCCGACGCGCTGCATGGTGTCGTGGTCGCCGCCCTGCTCCAGGAGCGTGACCATCGCCTGCGTCCCCACGCGGCAGGGGGCGCACTGGCCGCAGCTCTCGTCCCGGAAGAAGCGCATCTGGGCCAGCGTAGCGCGCAGCATGTCGGTGTCTTCGTTCAAGACGACGACGCCGGCCGAGCCGAGCATCGAGCCGAGCTCCTGGAGGGGACCGAAGTCCAGGGGGACGTCGACCTCGCTCGCGGGGAGGAAGCCGGACGACGCGCCGCCGGGGCTGAACGCCTTGAGCGCGCCGCCGACCATGCCTCCGGCCGCGTCGAGGAGCTCGCGCATCGTCGCCCCGAGGGGGAGCTCGTAGACGCCGGGGCGGGCCACGTGGCCGCTGATCGAGTAGAGCTTGGAGCCGGCCGCGTCCCCCCGGCCGAGCCCCGCGAACCAGTCCGCGCCGCGGGTGACGATGGCGGGGACGCAGGCGAGCGTCTCGACGTTGTTCATCAGCGTCGGCTTGCCGTGCAGCCCCGCCTCGGTAGGGAACGGCGGCTTGTGGCGCGGCATGCCGCGGCGGCCTTCGAGGGCCTCCAGCAGCGCGGTCTCCTCGCCGCAGATGTAGGAGCCGTGGCCGAGCGCGATCTCGACGTGCAGGCCGTCGAGGTGGCCGCGGGCGCGGGCCTCGGAGATCGCCTTGGTGAGCGCGTCGTTGGGGCCGTCGAACTCGCCCCGGAGGTAGATGATGAGCTGGCCGGCGCCGACGGCGTGGGCCGCGATCGCCATCCCCTCGAGCATGAGGTGGGGGCGGCGGTTCATGACCGCGCGGTCCTTGAAGGTGCCCGGCTCGCCCTCGTCGGCGTTGCAGACGACGTACCGCTCGGTGACGGCCTGGCCGAGGACGGCCTTCCACTTGAAGCCGGCGGGGAACCCGGCGCCGCCGCGGCCGCGGAGGCCGGACCGGGCGATCGCTTCGCAGACGTCGGCGGGGTCCATCGCCTTCGCGGCGGCGAGCGCGGTCCAGTCGAGGTCGTCGTCCCCGGCGAGGTCGATGGCGAGGTCGTCGGCCGAGGGCGTGAGGTGGACGGTCGGTCGCGTCGTGTCGAGGGGGACGCCCGGGCGGGCCCGCGACGCGACGGAGTAGGCGTGCGCCTCGTGGTCGGTGAGGAGGGCGGCGGGGGCCCGGTCGCACTGCCCGAGGCAGGCGCAGCCCTCGGCCTTCACTCCGCGGGCGAGGAGGTCGGCGAGGACGCTCCCCGCGCCGGCGAGGTCGCAGGTCAGGCCGGTGCAGACGCGGGCCTCGACGTCCGGCCGGGCGACGAGGTGGTAGAAGCTGCCGGTCCCCCACGCCTCGGCCTCGGGGACGCCGGTCGCCTCGTGGATGGCGCGCGCGGCGCCGGGGCGGAGGCCGCCGACCTCGCTGAACATCGGGAGCACGCGGACGCGGTCGGGGTCGGGCGGCCGGAGCTGGTCCGGTCCCCGGTGCTGGTAGCCGCGACGTCCCCGCTTGCCCATCGCCGTACGCTAGCCCCTGGCCCCGGTCTGTCCAGCCGCGCCGGAGCCTACGGGCTCACCGGCGGGAGGTGGCCGGTGGCCTTGGCGTCCTCGTCGTCGAGGGTCGCGTCGGCGTCCTCGTCCTCCTCCTCGTCCTCCGCGGGGGCCGTGAAGAGGGCGGCCTGGGCGACGACCCAGGTCATGCCGACGATGGCGAGGACGATGATCGCGTCCCCGGCGTTGACGCGGACGAAGCCCCAGAACAGGCCGGCGAGGCCGAGCTTGACGAGCCCCCCCCGGTCGGCGCCGTCGGGGGCCTTCCACTGGGCGAGGCCGGCGTCGGCGAACGCGAACGCGAGGGTGGCGGACAGGAGCGCGGCGATGCCGGGGCCCTGGAGGCCGGGGCCGGCGAGGCCGTCGGTCGCGCCGAGGATCGTGACGGTCGCGTCGAGCAGCAGCAGCAGCGCCGTGATCAGCGCGGCGAGTCCGAGGCGGGGTCCCTGGTTGGTCGTCGTCATCGGCCTAGCCCTCCGCCCCGGCGCCGCCGAGGAGCCCCATCACGGCGTCGAGGATCTCGGGCGCCGAGCCCACGAAGGCGGCGAGCACGCCGGCGAGCCCCTCGCCCGCGATGCCGCCCGCGCCGATGGCCCCCGCGAAGGCGAGGATCCAGGCGGGGTTGCGCTTCTTGATGAGGAGGAACGCCATGGAGCCGAGGAAGATCGTGACGCAGTACTTGTAGGGGACGACCATCGCGACGCCGAGGCCGATGGCGCTGGGGAGCCACTTCTTGAGCCCCTCGTCGCTGTACGCCTCGAGCACGGGGATGGCGATCCCGATGAGGATGCCGACGACGAGCGCCTGGACGGCCCCGGCGGGGAGCGCGTCCGTCCCCTGGGCCATCATCTGCGCCAGGCCGGACCACGTGATGGCGGCGGGGGCGGGCCAGAACTCGCCCCCGATGGGGTGGGCCTGGATGAGGACGAAGAAGATGGCCGCGCAGAAGACGGAGCCGATCGTGACGCCCAGGAGCTGCGCGTAGACCTGCCGCCGCGGGGTGGCGCCGACCAGCCAGCCGGTCTTGAGGTCCTGCATCATGTCGGCCGCCTCCGACGCGCCGCCGGCCGCCACGCCGCCCGTCAGGAGGTTCCCCTTCACGACGCTGGACAGGCCCGCGGTGGCCGCGTTCTGCATCGAGCCGAACGCGATCTGCGTGACGGAGCCCATCGCCCCGACGGGGTTGATGTCGGTCTCGCCGGTCGCGCGCGTGGCGATGACGGCGAGGACGAACGACAGCGCCACGGCGAGGAGGCCGAGCTTCCAGTCCACGCCGAAGCTCAGCTGGAGCATCCCGCAGACGGCGATGGACGAGACGATGAGGCCGGACACCCACCCCCAGGTGGGGAACTCGAGGTGGGCGATGGGGGACGCGCCGGCCGCCGACGGCGTCATCAGCTGCTTCAGGCCGCGCAGGATGATGCGCCACTTGAGCCCCGTGGCGGTGAGCCCGGCGGCGACCATGATCCCGAGGCCGGGCCACATGGTCCACTTGACGACGTAGGGGTAGTAGGCGCCGGCGGCGAGGTTGACCAGCGGCTTGCAGTTCGCCGCGTACCAGTCGGCGCTGTGCTGGGGCAGCTCGGCGACGCCCATCGCCATGAGGCTGGTGCACTGCGCCGACGCGTCGGCGGGGATGAGGCCGGTGGCGATGTCGAGCGCGATGCCGGACTCGATGACCAGCGGCGCGATGACCACGAACGCGGCGAACCCGCCCAGGGCGAGCGAGGTGCCGACCCGGGGTCCGACGAGGAAGCCGGCGCCGACCATCATCGGGGAGAAGGCGGCGCCGACGGTCAGCTTCTTGAACGGGATGCCGGCGAGCCCCTTGTACTGCTCGGGGACGTAGAGCGCGCCGGGGAGGAACGCGCCGGGCCCCTGTTGGAGCCACGTGAGGACGCCGGAGACGAGCCCCATGAGGCCGAGGGCGCGGGCCTTGGCGATGGCGTCGCCGCCCTTGGCGTGCATCGCCTGGATCGTCTGCGCGGCGGCCGTCCCGGTGGGGAACGTGAGCTGGTCGACGACGAGCAGCTGGCGGCGGAGCGGGATGGCGAAGAAGACGCCGAGGAAGGACGTGAAGAAGACCCAGAGGAGGACCTCGGAGAACGTCGGGCCGCGCTCGATGATGCCCGCCTCGGCGAGGAGGATGAGGGCGGGGATGACGTTGACGATGTTGCCGAGGCTGCCCGCGGCGGACGCGAAGGTCTGGGTCGCGTTGTTCTCGAGGACCGAGTACTTGCGGCCGAGGGACCGCATGATGGCGAACCCGAGGATGACGGCGATGATCGAGCCGCCCTCGCCCCAGCCCGTCTTCAGGCCCATGTAGATGTTGAACGAGATCATCAGGAACCCGAGGAAGATCGAGATCACGATGACCTGGAGGGTGAGCTCCGGGAGCGTGTGGCCCTTGTAGGTGGTCTCGAGCCACTCCTGCTCGACGGCGGCGACCTCCTCGGGGGTCTGCGGGAGCTTCGTGGGGGCGGTGGGTTCGACTGCAGCCATGGGGGCGGCGTTTTGCCACGCGCGCGCCCAGGGGGCAAATTCGTCCCATGAACGGCTCCACGCGCGAGGCGCCCGGGCTGCGGGATCTGCTGACGGGGCCGTTCCGCGGCTTCGGGATCTACCCGCGCGCGGCGGAGGTGCCGGCGACGCAGGCGGTGGCGCTGCTGCTGGTGGCGACGACGCTGGCGGGGGTGCTGCTGGCGCTGCAGTGGCAGGGCAGCCGGGGGGCGATGCTGGAGGACGCGCGGCACTCGGCGCTGTACCTGATGCCGCGGGTGACCGTCCGGGACGGCGCGGCGACGACGTCGGGGGCGCCGCGGCTGTACGACGCGGTCCACTTCCTCGTGTACGTGGACACGACGACGAACGCGCTGGCGTTTGGGGATGTGGCGCTGGAGCCGGGGGAGCTGCGCCCGCTGGCTCACGTGGGGCGGGACGCGCTGATCCTCCACCGCCGCGACCGGGGACAGCAGCCGCTGTCGTGGGCGGCGGTGGAGGCGGAGTTCGGGCCGCTGTCGATGGACGGCACCGAGGTGGTGGCGTTCCTCGAGGGGCAGGTGCCGCGGACGGCGCTCCGGAAGCTGGGGGTCGGGCTGGCGCTGGCGACGGTGTGGCAGCTGCTGATGCTGGCGGGGCTGGCGTGGGTCTACCGCGTGGTCTTCTACCGGGGGCTGTACGTGCCCGCGTTCGGGACGCTGGTGGCGGTGGGGGCGGTCGCGTTCCTCCCCGCGGTGGCGCTCGCGGCGGCGGTGGGCGCGAGCGGGCTGGGGCAGGCGGCGATGGTGGCGGCGCACGCCGCCATGGCGGGGACGTTGTTCCTCGCGGCGGCGACGCGGGTGCGGCTGGAGGCCGAGCCGGCGGTGGCCCCGGCGGCCGTGGACCTGGAGGCCGGGGC
>CAYFOA010000154.1:0-18706 GCA_964344575.1 uncultured Rickettsiales bacterium
GCGCCCGCCGCCGAGGCCGCCCCCGAGGCCGCCCCCGAGGTCGCCGCCGAGGCTGCCCCGCCCGCAGCCGCCGCCCCCTCCGTACCGGAGCCGGAGCCGGCCGCCGAGCCGGTGACGTCGACGCCCCCGCCGCTCCCGAAGCGCGCCGGCGCGCCCCCCCGTCGCCCGGTCCCGCCGTCGAAGTCCCGCCCCGCCCGGACCGCCCCCCGCGGCCCCGAGGAGCCGGAGCTCGACGAGACCCGCGCCGATCCGCCGGGCTCGGACCTCTGCGACGCCCCCCGCTGGCGGCAGTTCGTCCACGGCCTGGGCACGTCCCACCCGCAGCTCGGACCGGCCATCGCAGCGCTCGCGCGCGCGGGATTCCTCGGCGCCGACGACGCGACGATCGCGCTGGGGTTCGGCACGGAGATCGGCGTCCGCCAGATGCAGTCGCTGTCGACGACGGCGGGCCTGATGGAGGCGATCCGCGACCACTTCGGCGAGGGCGCGCAGCTCGCGTGGTCGCTGGACGTGGAGGACCGCCGGAGCCGCAGCCTCGCGGACGAGATCCTCTGCCGCCGGCGTGCCAAGCGGGACGAGCTCGACGCCGCGAGCCGAGCCGACGCCGCGGTCGAGAGGGTCCTCGCCAAGTTCCCCGGCGCCGAGATCGCCGAGGTGAAGCTCCCCGCACAGCTGGAGATCGACGATGTCCGATGAGACCAACGGAGGCCCCGGCGGCTTCGACATGAACGCCCTCCTCGGGCAGGTGATGGAGCAGGCGCGCAGCGTCCAGGACCGCGTCCAGCAGACGACCGAGAAGGTCAAGACGATGACCGCCGAGGGGAGCGCCGGCGGCGGGCTCGTCAAGGTCACGGCCACGGGCGACGGGAAGATCGCGAAGATCCGCATCGACCCCGTCGTGCTGAAGGACGAGGACCAGGAGATGCTCGAGGACCTCCTCGTCGCCGCCTGCAACGACGCCCTCCGCCGCGCCGGCGAGCTGGTCAGCGAGGAGATGTCGAGCGTCGCCGGCGGGATGAACCTGGGCGACCTGCTGGGCAGCTTCGGGCCGAAGTGAGCGACGAGCAGGCCGACCCGCTCGAGGCGCTGGTCCACCACCTCAGCCGCCTCCCCGGGATCGGCAGCAAGACGGCGACGCGGCTCGCCTACCACATCGTCCGGACCGACGGCCTCGCCGCCGACCTCGCCGACAGCCTCGCGGGCGTCCGCGACGGCGTCGGCCGGTGCTCGACCTGCTTCAACGTCAGCGCCACCGACCCGTGCGGCATCTGCGCCGATCCCCGCCGCGAGGACGGGGTGGTGTGCGTCGTGGAACGGACCCCCGACCTGCAGGCGATCGACCGCGCGGGCGCCTTCCGCGGCCGCTTCCACGTCCTCGAAGGCACGCTCTCGCCGCTGGACGGCGTCGGCCCCGACGACCTCCGCGTCCAGGAGCTCCTCGCCCGCGTCGGCGACGGCGTCGAGGAGGTCATCCTCGCGACCAACCCCACCGTCGAGGGGGACGCGACGTCGCTCTACCTCGCCCGCCTGCTCAAGCCGCTCGGCGTCAAGGTCACCCGCATCGCCCGCGGCGTCAGCGTCGGCGCCGAGCTGGAGTACACCGACGCGTCGACCATCAGCCGCGCCCTCCAGGAGCGTCGCGAGATCTGACGGACGTCGCCGCTACTCGGTGATCTGGATGTTGTCGATCAGGCCGTACCAGCCGTCGTAGTTCCAGCCTCCGATCGAGAACGCCAGCGCCTCGTTCCCCGGGTTCGCCGTCACCGGCGGCGTGATCGTGACCGACGCCGACTGCCACCCCGTCTGCCGGGACGGGCCGACGGTCGTCAGGAGCGGGCAGACCTCCGCCCACGTCACCGCCCAGTGCTCCGTGTTCCCCTCGTCCGCGTCGATGCGGAGGTTGAGCCAGTTCGGGTTGCTCCCCGTGCACGACCCCCAGTCCTCGGTGACGACCTGCCAGTCGAACGTCACCGTCACGTCGCTCCCCGCGATGGGGCAGAACTCGTGCTCCCACTCGTGGTAGTTGCTGCCCGCCGCCTCGATGAACGACCACCCCATCTGGGACCCCTCCGTCGCCGAGATCGAGCCGTAGCCGGGGAGCGACAGGTTCGTCTGGAAGCTCGACTGGCCCGTGTCCGTCCAGTTCGCCGTCCCGTCCTCGAAGCCGCCGTTGGTGAAGTTCCCCGCGCCCAGGTACATCGCGAAGTTGCCGAAGCCGATCGGGTAGGCGGGGGTCGTCGCCTCGTCCGGGGTCCACGGGGTCGCCATCGCCGTGTACGCCGACCCGGTGTGGTTCCGCGCCAGCATCGACGTCCAGAACGCCGTCGTCCGGGTCACCGCGTAACCGCTGTTCACGATCTCCGAGTAGCCGTAGTAGAAGCCCGCGCCCGCCCCGAGGACCGCCTGCGCCAGCGTGTTGTTCAGCGCCGAGCGGCACGAGCTGAACCCCACGATCGACGTCGGCATCGGCGACCCCGCCGTCACCGAGGTCACCCACCCGGGCATGAAGGTCATCACCGGCGTCGCGCTGGGGAACACCACGATCCGCCCCGCCAGCATGTGGGCGGCGTTCGCGATCATCGACCCCGCCGTCGCCTGCTCCCGCGTCAGGGTCGCGACCACGCCGCCGGGTTGGGTGAAGTTCCACGTGATCGGCGCCAGCGGGCTCGCCTGGAACATCGTGTCGCCGTGCGTGGACGTGATGAAGATGCCCTTCGTGAAGCCCGTCTGGTACGCGCCCAGGTTCCCCGCCGTGTTCAGCATCACGCCGGGGTGGTTGATGTTCGGGCAGGGGTGGTTGCTGAACGTCGTCGCCAGCGTCGTCGTCTCGTCGGACGGGCTGAACTCGTCGTTGTAGGCGGCGATCGCGAGCGCCTCCGTGTCGCCCGTGTGGGGGAGCGAAGCGCGCGGGAAGGACGCCGGGGAACGGCCCACGTCGCCCTTGCTCGTGGACGTCCAGCCCCGCGTCGCGCCGACGCCCGTCGACGGGAAGTGCGTCTGCGGGTGGCCGACGCCGGGAGCCCGGGTCGGGTCCTCCTCGAAGGTCCAGTCGCCGTCCCCGACGCCCCGCGTCCCCGCCGGGTTGTTGAACAGCACGAAGCCGATGCCGCCGGCGATCCACCAGGCGCCGTAGCCGTCGTCGTCGGACGGACCGACGAGCGTGACCTCGGGCTGCTGGAGGAGGAAGTCGATCGCCGCGTCGCGAGCGCCGTAGGGGTCGACCTCCGGGTTCGCCGCCTCGTACTCCGCGTGGGCCGCCTGGCCGAGGGCGAGCAGGGAGCCGAACTCGGACTCGGTGGGGAGGTCGACGACGTGGAAGGCGACCGCGGGGGTCGCGCCGACGTCGCCGTCGGTCGTCGCCCAGGCGCGCACCTCGTACTCGGCGACGGCGGCCTCCTCGACGATGAGGCTGCCCGACCAGAAGCCGTCCCCCTGGTCCGCGAGTGCGCCCCAGGTCGCGTCGAGGTCGCCCGCGCCGTCGTCCGTCCCGACGACCACCGAGTCCACGCCCGTCGTCGCGTCGACCCACACCGACGCCGTCACCTCCACGGGGACGCCGGGGAACGCGATCGTCTCGCTGAGCGTCAGGCCCGAGACGAGGTCCACGCCCGGGGTCGAGACGACCGTGATGGTGTCCGAGTCGGAGTCGCCGTCGGACGTCGTGCCCGTGACGGTGATGACGTTGTCGCCGGGGTCGAGGCCGACGTCGGCGACCGACCACGTCTCCAGCCCGTCCGCGCTGCCGCTGTCGCCGGTCGTGTCGTTGGACCAGTCGACGGCGACGACGTCGGTGCGGGCGACCCCCTCCAGGGTGACGAGGTCGAGCGACGTCGACAGGTCGAGCCCGAAGTTGGGGGCCGTGATGGCGACGATGGGGGAGGCGGACTCGACGTAGACCGCGTCGCCGCCGGTGGAGTCGTCGTCGTCGGACGCGTCGTCGTCGTCCCCGCTCGCGTCGTCGTCGTCGGACGCGTCGTCGTCGTCGTCGGAGGACCCGCCGCTGTCGTCGTCGTCCGACGTCGCGTCGTCGTCGTCCCCGGACGCGTCGTCGTCGTCCCCGGACGCGTCGTCGTCGTCCCCGCCGCACTCGGGCGAGTTCGCGCAGCCGTCGTCGTCGCAGTCGAAGTCCCCGTCGCGGTCGTTGTCGGCGAGATCGGTGCACTCGCCCGCCTCGTCCCCCTCGAAGTCGACGGCGACGCAGGACGGGACGAGCAGGAGGGCGGCGATGAAGAGGGCAGACCGGACGGGACTCATGATCCGGACGCTACTCCGGACCCGCCCCGCGCGAACCCCGCTTGACCCCAGCGCCCGCGCGGCCTAGGACTCGCCCCCCATGCGCGCATCCCGACTGCACCTCGTGACCTACCGCGAAGACCCGGCCGACGCCGAGGTCGTCTCCCACCGCCTCATGGCCCGCGCCGGCCTCATCTTCAAGATGGGCTCGGGCATGTACGCCTACTCGCCGCTGCTGTGGCGCGCCATCCGCAAGGCCACCGACATCGTCCGCCGCGAGCTCGACGCCGCCGGCTGCCTCGAGCTGCAGCTCCCCATCCTCCAGGACCAGTCGCTGTGGGAGGAGACCGGCCGCTGGGAGAAGTACAAGGCCGCCGGGGTGATGCTCTCGACGACCGACCGGAAGGGGACCACGTTCGGGCTCGCGCCGACCGCCGAGGAGGTCGTCACCGCCTTCATGCGGGCGACCACGAAGTCCTACAAGCAGCTCCCCGTGACCGTGTACCAGGTGCACACGAAGTTCCGGGACGAGATCCGGCCCCGCTTCGGGCTCCTCCGCGTCAAGGAGTTCCTGATGATGGACGCGTACAGCTTCGACGCCGACGACGGCGGGCTGGACGAGTCCTACGAGCGGCTCCGCGTCGCCTACCACCGCATCTTCCGCGGCATGGGCATGGAGGCGTTCGGGGTCGAGGCCGACAGCGGCGACTTCGGCGGCTCCGGGTCGATGGAGTTCATGATCCCGGCGGCCACCGGCGAGGACACGATCCTGTACGAGGAGCAGTCCGGCTACGCAGCCAACGTCGAGAAGGCGACGTCCCGGTTCGCCCCCCCCGAGGGCGCGGACGAGGCGCCGAAGCCGATGCACGTCGAGGACACGCCGAACGTCCGCACCTGCGAGGAGCTCCACGCCTTCTTCCCCGACGTCCCCGTCTCCCGGATGGTCAAGACGCTGCTCTACAAGGCCGTCCACGCCGACCGCGAGGAGCTCTGGGCGTGCCTCATCCGGGGCGACCAGCAGGCCAACGAGGTCAAGCTCAAGAACCGCGTCGGCGGCCTCGGGCTGCAGATGCTGACGGACGAGGAGATCCTCGCCGCCACCGGCGCCAAGCAGGGGTTCGCCGGGCCGATCGGGATCCCGGAGTCGTTCAACGTCATCGCCGACGTCACCGTCCAGGGCATGACGAACCTGCTCTGCGGCTGCAACCAGACCGACCGGCACGCCCTCGACGTGGTCATCGGCCGCGACTTTCCCGAGCCCGAGTACGTCGACTTCCGGACCGCCCGCGAGGGCGAGCCGGGGCCGTCGGGCGAGCCGCTGAAGCTCGAGAAGGGCATCGAGGCGGGCCACATCTTCAAGCTCGGAACCGAGTACACCGCGTCGATGGGGGCGACGTTCATGGACGTCGCGGGCAAGCCCCAGCCGATGGTGATGGGCTGCTACGGCATCGGCGTCTCGCGCTGCGTCGCGGCGGCGGTCGAGCAGCACAGCGACGACTTCGGCATCTCCTGGCCCGTCCCGCTGGCCCCCTTCGAGGCGGTGGTCGCGGTCCTCAAGCCCAAGCAGGAGGACGCGCTCACCGCGGGCGAGGCGATCTACGCGCGGCTCCAGGCGGCCGGGCTCGACGTCATGCTCGACGAGCGCAAGATGTCCCCGGGCGCGAAGTTCAAGGACCTGGAGCTGATGGGCTTCCCCTACGTCATCGTGGTCGGTCGGGACTTCGCCGACGGCAAGGTCGAGCTGAAGGTCCGGGCGACCAACGAGCGGGACGTCGTCACCATCGACGCCGCCGTCGACACCGTCGTCGAGCAGGTGATCTCGCTTCGGATGGGGCTGCTCCAGGAGTAGGGTGCCGCGCATGTCGCGCCGCGCCCCGATCCTCGTCGCCGTCGCCCTCACCGGCGCCGTCCTGCTCCCCGCCGAGCTCCCGCTCCCCGTCTACCCGGAGTGCGGCCTCGGCGGCGAGTGCCCTCCCGACTTCGATCCGTGGGGCGACTGGAACCTCTCCTCGACGTGGGCCCCGCAGGCCAACCTCGGCCTCATCCCGACCGAGCAGCACGCCTACGGCCCGGGCCTGTGGGCCGACCGCGCGTGGGGGCTGACCACCGGCCGGTCCGAGGTCGTCATCGCGGTGACCGACTCCGGCATCGAGTGGGACCACTACGACCTCCTCGAGAAGCACTTCATCAACGTCGGCGAGCTGTCCCACCCCGACGCCTACCCCCAGGACGCCGACGGCGAGCACCGGAACACGTTCGACTTCGACGGCAACGGCGTCGTCACCATCGGCGACTGGGCCGAGGACCCGCGCCTCCTCCCCGACCTCGGCCAGCACACGACGTCCAACCCCGACTCGGTCCGCGACCCCAGCGACCTGATCGCGCTGTTCAGCGACGGCGTCGACGACGACGGCAACGGCTACGTCGACGACATCAGCGGCTGGGACTTCATGTGGAACGACAACGACCCGTACGACGACACGCGCGACGGGCACGGCACCGGCGAGGGGCGCGACAGCACCGCCGCCGCGGACAACGGGGGCGACGCCGGCGTCTGCCCCAACTGCCGGCTGCTGTCGCTCCGCGTGGGCGACTCGTTCGTGGCCGACGTCAACAACTTCGCCAACGCCGTCTCCTACGCCGTCGACATGGGCGCGTCGGTGGTCCAGGAGGCGCTCGGCACGCTGAACAACACGCAGCTGACCGTCGACGCGATCGACTACGCCTGGGCCAACGGCGTCACCGTCATCGCGTCCGCCGCCGACGAGACCGCGTACCACCACAACCAGCCCGGCTCGAACCACCACACCGTCTACATCCACGCCATCCGCTACGACGAGGACAGCCGCGAGTCGGCGACGACCTACTTCAGCTACAGCAACTGCTCCAACCACGGCATGCGGCTGCTCCTGTCGGGGCCGTCGACGTCCTGCAGCAGCGGCAGCGTCGGCGTCGGCGCGGGGATGGCGGGGCTCATCTACTCGGCCGCGCTGGACGCCGAGGAGGCGGGGACGATCGACGGGCCCCTGACCGCCAACGAGGTCCAGCAGCTGATGACGATGACGGTGGACGACATCGCCTTCGTGCCGGAGGACGACCACCCCACCCAGTACCCGTCCCGCGAGGGCTGGGACCACTGGTTCGGCTACGGCCGCATCAACGCCTTCAACGCGGTCAGCGCGGTCCTCGACGGCGACATCCCCCCCGAGGCCGACATCCTCACCCCCGACTGGTTCGAGCTGATCAACGCGGGCGAGCGGAGCAGCGTCGACGTACGCGGTTTCGCCGCCGCCGACCGGTCGTCGTCGTACTCCTGGGAGCTGCAGGTGGCGGCGGGCCACGACCCCGACGAGGACGCCTTCGCGGTGATCGCGTCCGGCGACGGGACCGAGCCGACGGACGGCGTCCTGGGGCGCCTCGACCTGGCCGAGGTCCCCCTCGACCCGGCCGCCCCGATCGAGCCCTACTACACGGTCGACCACGCGATCAGCAAAGAGCAGAAGGTGTTCGTCCACGCCGCCACCCTGCGCCTCCAGGTGACGGACGCCGAGGGCCGCCTCGGCGAGATGCGGAAGGGCTTCTACATCCACGCCGACCCCGACCTCCTCCCGGGCATGCCCGCGCGCGTGGGCGTCTCGGTGGAGAGCAGCCCCCAGCTCGTCGACGTCGACGGGGACGGGCTCGACGACGTGGTCTTCGTGACGTCCGACGGGGCCGTCAACGTGACCAACGCCCAGCTCCAGCCGCTGCCGGGGTGGCCCGCCTGGGTCCCCCTGATCGACGAGCACGACCCCGACCACCCGGACAACCACCTCGGCCAGCCGGCGTACGAGACGGGCGCGATCGCGGCGGACCGGCGTCACTCGGTGATCGCCACCCCCGCGGTCGGCGACCTCGACGGCGACGGGATCAACGAGGTCGTCGTCGCCACGCTCAACGGCGAGATCCACGTCTGGCGCGCGGACGGCACCCCCGCGGCGGGCTGGCCCTTCGTCCTCCCCCTGGAGAACGTCGACGGCATCACGTCCCCGAAGGAGCGGTACGACTACGGCTTCTTCAGCACCCCCGCGCTGGCCGACGTCGACGGCGGCGGCGACCTGGAGGTCGTCATCGGCGCGATGGACGCCCGCGTCTACGTCCTCCGCCACGACGGCACCCCCGCGGCGGGCTGGCCCGTCGAGCTGCGGACCACCTACGGCGACGGCGACTCCGACGGCGAGCGGATCATCAGCAGCCCCGCCGTCGGCGACGTGGACAACGACGGCGACGTCGAGATCGTCATCGGGACGAACGAGAAGACGACCGGGACCTACGGCCTCGCCTACATGCTCAGCCACGACGGGCAGCAGGTCGAAGGCTGGCCGGCCTCGCTCTTCGGGGCCTACACGAACGCGCTCCCCTACGTCGGCGAGGGGGTCCCCGGATCGCCCACGATGTGCGACGTGGACGGCGACGGGACGCTGGAGATCGCGGCCCACACCATCGCCGACAGCGGGAAGATCTTCCGCCACGACGGCACCCCGTTCGCGACCCTGGACCGCCTCGCGACCGACTTCGGGGGGCTGTCGAACACGTCCGAAGACGCGGCCAACCTGATCATGATCAACAGCGGCGCGTGGGGCGATCTCGACAGCGACGGCGTCCCCGACTACCTGATCGGCTCGACCGGGTTCGAGTACGCCAACGGGCTGCTCGACGACGGCATCCGGTACGACCACGACCACCTCCTGTCGGCCTGGTCGGGCGCGCTGGACGGCGACCGCATGCACTTCCTGCGCGGCTTCCCCCAGATCATGGAGGACCTCCAGTTCTTCCTGAACCCCGGCGTCGCGGACCTCGACGGCGACGGCTGGCCCGAGGCCATCAACGGCAGCGCCGGCCACATCCTCCACGCCTTCAACCACGAGGGCGACGAGCCCGCGGGGTGGCCGAAGCAGACGGGCCAGTGGATCCTCGGCAGCCCCGCGGTGGGCGACGCCGACGGCGACGGCTACCTCGAGGTGTGGACGGGGACCCGGAGCGGCTACCTCTACGCGTGGACGACGACGTCGCTGGCGGCCGAGGCGTACCGCGGCTGGACGGGGTTCCGGCACGACCCCCGGAACACGGGCAACTGCACGACGGCGCTGCGGACGTACGAGCCGATCCCGATCGAGGACGGGTGCGCGGGCTGCCAGGACGGCGAGGGCTCGCTGGCCGGAGGCGAGGGCGCCGGCGCGGCCGGGCTGGCGGGGCTGCTCCTCTGCCTCGTCGCGGTCAGTCGCCGGCGAGCGACGTCGCCGTAACGACGGTCGCGAGCTCGCCGATCGTGGTCCCCCCCAGCGGGACCTCCTCCAGCGGGACGCCGACGAACGGCCCCGCGGGGACCCACCGGATCGTGTCCGCCGCCTTCAGCACCTCGTACGTCCCCCCGAAGAGGTGCCCCACCTCCATCCACCGGGCGTCCGGCTTCCGGCGCTGCCGCTTCGTCTTCGGGCGGTGGGGGAGGACGCGCTCCAGCCAGTCGACCGACGGCGTGTTCAGCTTCCGAGCGCCATCGGCGGTGACGAGGACGAGGTGGACGTGGTCGGCGAGCAGGATCGCGCGGAGGCCGACCGTCCCCTCGGGCGGGGTCCACGCCTCGGGCGCCTCGTAGATCAGCATCTGCATCTCGACGCGCCGCCGGATCTCGGCCCGCACCTCCTCGGGGTGCCGCTCGCCGCCACGGAACGACACCGCCCGCATGAGCTTCCGATCCGCGTCCAGCTTCGGCGACGGGGGCTGCTCCTCGATGGCGGCGACGTGCTCGACGAGGGCGACCGCGTCGGCGTACCGGTCCGCCGCGACGAGCTCGCGGAGCAGCGCCTCGTGGACGTCCGGCGCGGGCGGCTCGGGGAGCGGCGGCTCGCCGGGGGCGGGCGTCCCGCGCAGGGGGTGCCGCATCGTCCACTCGAGGCGCCGCGCGGCGTCGGTCCACGCCTCGATCCGGACGGCCGTCCCCGACGCGGCCGCGAGCCCCCGCGCGTAGGCGGCGTACCACCCCTCCAGCTCCAGCCCGACCTGCGCCTGGAGCGCCTCGACGGAGGCCACGTCGGCGTCGGTGTCGTCGTCCGCGGCGGGCTCGGCGCCGAGGTTCCGCTCGAACTGCAGCAGCACCGCGGCCATCAGCCGTTCGGGCTCCTCCAGATCGAACCAGCCCTTCTGCACGGCGGCGAGCACGGCGTCGAAGTCCCCGTCCGCCACGGCCCCCCCGGCGAGCGCGCGGTGGTCGATGAGCAGCCCGATCTCCGCCACCCCGGGCGGCACGGGGACGTCCTCCCCGAGCTTCGCGACGGCCTCCGCGTACGCGTCCCGCGCCTTCTCGGGAGGCCCTGCCAGCGCCGCCAGCGCACGCTCCTGCGCGGCCTCCCCGACGGCCCCGAGCTCCTCGTAGATCGCCGCCGCCATCGTGTGATCGGCCGGGGTCCCCCGGAGCCTCCCCAGCCGGCCGCGGAGGGCGGCCGTGCGGAAGCGATCCCCCTGCGCGTCGGCGACCGCGAGCGCCTCCTTGGTGAGCGTCGCCGCCCCCTCCCGGTCCCCTCGCTCGTATGCCAGGGCGGCCCGCGAAGCGAGGACGTCGGCGCCGACCGCGTCGCCCTGGAGCGCCGTCGCCCGATCGAGGGCCGCCTCGGCGGCGTCGAGATCCCCCGCCTGGAGCGCGACGAACGCCACCTGGCTGTGATCCTGGGCGAGCCGCCAGTCCGCCCCCCGCGCCTCGTCCAGCGTCGTGATCGCCTTGAAGAGCGCCGCCGCCTCCGCGAACGATCCCCGGGCGGCGAAGTCCCGCGCCATCGCCTCCAGCCCCACGACGATCGGCTCGGGCGGCGGCGGGACGGCCAGGCGGTAGGCCTCCAGCCCGCCCAGGGCGACGTCCCACTCGGCCATCAGATCGGCCAACTGCGGCTCCGTCGCGCCGGTCTCGAGGGCGCTCAGGAGGATGATCCGGACCGGGAAGATCGTCAGCGCGAGGTCGCCCTTGGCGACGGCGTGATCGAGCAGGTCCCATCCCGCGGCCTCGGCGTCGGCATGACGTCCTCCCGCGAACAGCGTCTCCGCGAGCTGGAGGCGGCAGGCGATCGGGGCGTCCGGGAACGTCCCCTCGGCGGCGAGGACGTCGGCGACGGCGAGGGCCTCGGTGAGCGGCACGAGCGCCCGGTCGAAGTGTCCGAGCTCGGCCCGGACGGCGGCGAGGCTCGTGAGCAGCTCGTAGCGGAGGGCCGGTCCGTCCTCGTCGTTCAGCCCCTCGACGAGGGCGCTGTAGGCCGCCTCCGCGCCGGCCAGGTCCCCGGCGAAGTAGCGCGCCGCGGCGTCGTCCAGGGCAGCCCCGTCCGCGCCACACAGGAGCACCGCCGCGAGGGTCGCGAGCGCCGCACGAAAGAGCCTCCGCACGCGGCGATTCTAGCGACCCGGGCCGCGTTGACGGCCGAACGAGCGGACCGGTACCATTTCGGTCCGACTGCGCAGCGCGTGACGCGCTCCAATCACGCAGTTCCTCGGGGAGACAGAATGGCCGAAGCCGCCACCGCCCACAGCGATGATCGCCTCACTCAGATCAACGACGAGCTGAGCAGGATTCTCGAAGAAAAGGTCGAGTTCCTGACCCGCGTCCTCGGGGAGACGCAGCGGTTCACGCAGAAGATCGCCAACACCGAGTTGGAGATCCAGCGCAACTCCGCGCAGCACTCACGCCTCCGGGAGCAGTGCGATTCGCTCGACGACGAGGTCAAGGGCCTCGCCGACCGGGTCGCCAACGCGACGACCGAGCGGGACGAGAAGCAGCAGGAGAAGTACTCCAAGGAGAAGGAGATCCAGCGCCTGGAGTGGGAGATCTCCGACAAGCGCAAGGGCGAGATCGAGGCGACGGAGCGCATCAAGTCGCTCGAAGCCGAGCTCGAGGCGGTCGAGAAGGAGAACAAGAAGCTCCAGAACCGGATGGGCGTCCTGCAGGAGGGCGTCGAGCGGATGAAGACGGTCCGCGAGGAGTACCTGTCCAAGATCGCCGGCCTCGACGAGGAGATGAAGAACCTGGCGTCGGGAGAGGAATAGCCCATGGCGCGCCGCCGCGGCCGAAACAAGGGCAAGGAGGTCGAGGAGGCCCCCGCCGAGGCCGCCCCCGAGGAGGAGGCGGAGACCGAAGACGCCGCCGCCCCCGACGAGGACGCCGACGAGCTGGAGCTCGATGACGACGACGGCGGCGAAGCCGAGCTCGAGCTGGATCTGCCCCCCTTCGACGCCGAGGCGTCCGACCGGGCGCTGACGGCGCTGGCGTCGATCTTCACCACGGCCCAGATCGCGAGCCAGGAGGCCGCCTCGGCCGCCGGTCCGTTCTTCACGTTCGCGCAGAAGAGCCGCCTCGCCGCGCTGGCCAACCGGTTCGAGACCGCCCGCCTCGCCGAGGGCGGGGCGATCCCCACCCAGGTCGCCGCTCCGGCGGCGGCGCCGGCCGCGGTCGTGCAGGCCGAGGGGCTCAGCCGGGAGGAGATCGAGGAGATCGTCAGCCACCGCCTGGAGATCGCCGTCCACGACGCGATGGCGAAGCTCGGGGTCTCCCCCGACGAGACGATCCCAAACCAGGTCGAGCGGACCGTCGAGACGCAGCTGTCGTCCCAGGAGCACAAGCTCCTCGAGTACGTGAAGAAGCACCTCACCGACTCGCTGACGATGCTCGAGGAGACCCTGGACGAGCGGATCGCCGAGTTCCTCGAGGGGGAGGGCGAGGCGCAGGAGCACAAGGCCGAGATCGACGCGCAGGTCGAGGAGGCGCGTGAGGCGCTGCTCAAGAACATCGACGAGGTCCGGACCGTCGAGGCCGGGTTCGACATGAGCTCCCTCGACCTCGCCAGCATCGCGGGCATGACCGACCGGGTCAGCAGCAGCAGCATCAAGGCGATCGGCGACGACGACGTCGTCGCGGCCGGCGACGACGACGAGGACGAGATCGAGGCGGTCGAGGCCGCCGCGGACGACGACGACGACGAGATCGAGGCCGTCGAGGCCGCCGCGGACGACGACGACGAGGAGATCGAGGCCGTCGAGGCCGCCGCGGACGACGACGAGGCGGAGGTCGAGGCCGAGGCGGTCGAGGCCGCCGACGACGTCGACGGCGACGAGACCCAGGCCGACGACGACGGGCCGGGCGCAGCCGACGCCGGCGGCGAGGTCGACTTCGACTCGATCGGCGCCGAGGCCGCCGAGGACTACGCCGAGGTGGAGGCCGCCCCCGACGACGACGAGGACTTCTCCATCGAGACCTCGGTCGCGGACGAGGAGGCCGTGATCGACCTCGACGAAGACATGGCCGGGACGGAGGAGATCTCCATCGTCGAGCCCATGCCGGACGAGGACGATGGCGACGAGATCGAGCTGGAGACGGCGGACCTCGAGATGGAGTCGGTCTCCGAGGAGGAGGCGCTCGCGGACGCCCTCGAGATCGAGCTCGACGACAGCGACGACGACGAGGAGGTCGGCCTGGAGACCCTCGGAGACGGACCCGACGACCTGCAGGTCGCGCCCGTCGAGGAGATCGCCGGCCTCGCCGAAGTCGGCGAGGACGACTCCATCGAGATCGAGGCCGACGACGACGGGTCGACGGACGAGGAGGCCATCGCCCGGTACCTCCAGCGCGCCCAGGAGATGCGCGGGCGGCGCCAGAACGCGGCCGCCATGGAGCTGTACAGCAAGGTCCTCGACCTCGACGGCGGCAACTACGAGGCCCGCATCGGGCGGGGTGTCCTGAGCCTCGAAGGCAAGGACTACAAGCGCGCGGTCGAGGAGTTCACCGAGGCCGAGAAGATCGACGGCACCCGCCCCGCCTCGGCGCTGGGGCTGGCCGAGGTCCACTTCCACCGCAAGCAGTTCAACAAGGCGATCCGGCACTACACGCAGTGCCTGAAGCTGGACGACCAGCTGGCCCAGGCGTACTGCAACCGCGGCCTGAGCTACTACTACCAAAAGAACTACAAGAAGGCGTTCCTGGACCTGATGCGGGCCTACGACCTCGATCCGTCGCTGCCCAACATCAAGCGCTACCTCAAGCTCGTCCGGAACAAGGTCAAGACCGACAAGTCCGTCCCCGGCGCTTCCGTCCCGAAGAAGTAGGCCCCCCTGCTAGTCTGATCCGCAGTAGTAGCTGCTGTTGCTGTTGTTTTGCTGTTGATGCGGATGCGGACAAGTGGGAAGTCGACGCCGTTCTGAGGCGCGGCCGGGCAAGCGCTCGACGCCGCCCAAGACAACGAAGAAGCCCGCGCGCAAGCCGAAGAAGGCGGGCGCGAAACCGACGAAGGCCGGGGCCGCGAGGCCGCGCGCCGTCGCCGTCGGCAGGGACCGGAAGCCACCCCCGAAAGGACGACGCAAGCGCCTGCTGGTGCTGCTCGTGCTCGCCGCTGCGCTCGCGCTGACGGTCGACGTCGCCCTCCTGGGAGAGGCGGTGGACGAGCGGATGGAGAGGCGCGTCCACGACGAGCCGGCCCGCATCACGGGGGTCGTCCCGAAGCTCGCGCCGGGGGCGATCGCCACCGCCGAGGGGTGGCGGCAGACGTGGCGATCGCTGGGCTACGGCGAGGTGTCCGAGGTCGACGAGCCCGGCGAGTTCCGCATCCAGCGGGGCACGTGGACGGTGTGGCCCCCCGGCGGCGACGCCCTGACGGTGAAGGTCCGCGGCCGCGAGGTGAAGGAGCTCCGCCGCGCGGACGACGGCACCCGGGTGGCGTCGTGGTCGTTCGACCTGCCCGCCGTCTCCCTGATGACGGACAGCTCCCGCGAGCGCCGCAGCGTGGTCCCGCTCGACGACATGCCCGTCGCGCTGCGCCGCGCCGTCATCGCCATCGAGGACGAGCGCTTCTACCGCCACCTCGGCGTGGACCCCCGCGGCGTCGCCCGCGCGGCCGTCGCGAACCTGCGCGCGGGGGGCGTCAGCCAGGGCGGCTCGACGATCACCCAGCAGCTCGCCAAGAACATGTTCCTGTCGGCGGACCGGACGCTCACGCGGAAGGGTCAGGAGGCGCTGCTCGCGCTGATCCTGGAGCACCGCTACGACAAGGACCGCATCCTCGAGGCGTACCTGAACGAGATCTACCTCGGGCAGCGGAACGGCTTCGCGATCATGGGCGTCGGCGAGGCGGCGCGGGTCTGGTTCGGCAAGGACGTCGCGGCGCTGACGGTGGCGGAGTGCGCGCTCCTCGCGGGGGCGATCCATGCCCCCAACCGGACCGTCCCCTGGCGCCACCCCGAGGAGGCGACGCGGCGGCGGGACCAGGTCCTCGACCGGATGGCGCGGCTCGACGCGTTGGCCGCGTCCGACATCGAGGCCGCGCGGGCGACCCCGGTGACGTTCGCGGACGGCGCCGCGGTGCGCCGGCAGGCCCCCTGGTACATCGACGGCCTCGTCGCCGAGCTGGGCGACCGCTACAGCCCGGAGGCGCTCCACCGCGACGGCCTGGAGGTGGTCGCGACGCTCGACCCGCGGCTCCAGCGGGCCGCGGAGGAGGCGATCCGGGAGGAGCTGGCCGCGCTGAAGCGTTCGCACCCGGCGCTGTTCGAGGCGGCCGACGGTGCGGGTCCGCAGGTCGCGCTGGTCGCGCTGGACGTCCACACCGGCGCGATCCGGGCCCTGGTCGGGGGCACCGACTACGGCCGGAGCCAGTTCAACCGCGCGACATCGGCGCTGCGGCAGCCCGGCTCGGCGTTCAAGCCGGTCGTCCTCGCGGCCGCGATCGGCGACCGGTGGCCGGCGCTGAAGGCGGGCTCCATCGTCGACGACGGCCCCCTGTCGGTGCCCGGCGCCGGTCCCCGGGGGTCAACGTGGAGGCCGAAGAACTGGGACGGCAAGTACCGCGGCCCGATGACGCTCCGCGCCGCCACCGAGCAGTCCCGCAACCTCCCCTTCGTCCGCCTCGGGCTCGACGTCGGCAGCGGCAAGGTCCGCTCCGCCGCCGAGGCGATGGGGGTGACGTCACCCCTGGCGGAGGTCCCCTCCCTGGCGATCGGCGCGCAGGAGGTGACCCCGCTGGACCTGGCCTCCGCGATGGCGACCCTGGCGAACCGGGGGCAGCGGACGTCGCCCCGGTTCCTCGACGGCGTAAGGGACCGCGAGGGCCGCTGGCTGGAGCGCGCGATGCCCCCCACCGACGCCGCCGTCGACCCCCGCGTCGCCGCCGCCGTCACCGATCTGCTCGAAGGCGTGGTCGACGAGGGGACGGGGCGCGGGGTCCGGCGCGCCGGGTTCAAGCTCCCCCTCGCGGGCAAGACGGGGACGTCCAACGACGCCCGCGACGCCTGGATGGTGGGCTACACCCCGGAGCTCGCGATCGCGGTCTGGGTCGGCTTCGACAGCGACCGCGTCCTCGGCCTGTCGTCTACGAAGGCGGCGGTCCCGATCTTCGCCAGCTTCCTCCTGAAGGCCGAGCCGTTCCTGTCCGGGGACGCCTTCGCCCGCCCCGCCGCGGCCCGCCCGGCCCGGCACCAGCTCATCCGCGAGGACGCCGAGCGACGGCGCGCGGAGGAGGAGGCGATGCGGACGATGGGCCGCTGACTGCGTAGGGCGCTTCGCACCTGCCCGCGCAACCGTGGGTAGCTCGGTTCGCACCTGGGTTGGGCGCCTCGCCAAGTCCTCGAAATCACAGCCTTTCAACATCTGCAATTCCTGGCACGTGGCTTGCTTGGTCGGGGAGCGAACTCGGTGAACGTGGAAGAAGTGGACCACCGAAGGAGTCGATCCATGACCAAGCCCGGACGCAACGTCAGCCGCAGCCCGTACGACACCTCGTCGGACTGGCGCCGCGCGCGCTCCATCCTGGCCCGGAGCTTCTACAAGGAGCTCAAGAACAACGGCCTCAACGCCTCCCAGATCGTCGAGCTCTCCAACGAGCTCCTCCGCCTCGTGAGCGACGACTTCGCCCGCGGCGACCAGGAGTGGGGCGCCGGCGCCCCCTAGGCTCCCCCCTACGAACCCTCGGAATCCAGCGTCGCCGCGATCGCGGCCACGTACTGACGCTTCAGCCGCGTCAGCTCCTCCCGCGCGAACGCCTCCACCATCTTCTGCATCATCCGCGGCCCGGGGATGTGGGCGATGGTGCGCGCGCTGAACTCCAGCGTGGCGTTGTCGCCCTCCCCCTTGATGCGCCACTGACCGGACGACTCCATGTCTCCGAAGCCGGACGGCGGCGGGGCCCAGGTGACGGTCCGGGCCTGCGTGTCGGCGGTGTAGACGGCGTCGTAGGCGGCGCGGAGCTTGACCGGGCCGAGGCCCTTCTCCTTCATCTTCCAGCGCCACCGGCCGCGGTCGTCCACGGGGGTCAGGGACTCGACCGCGGGGAAGTGCATCCCGGAGCGGTACACGTCGGCGACGAGGGCGAAGGCCTGCTCGGGCGACGCCTTGACCCCGATCTCGTCCGTGTAGTCGACCTCGACGACGATCATGGCCCGCGATGGTAGCTGACCGGGCGGGCCCGGTGCCCAGGGCCCGGCACGATGTCTGCTAGGCTCGACGTCCGTGCGACGTCTCGCCATCGCCCTCCTCTTGTGCGTCTCGCTGTCGGGCTTCACGGGCAACGTCGGCCCCGAGTCCGAGTTCTACGTCGGCGCCGGCATCGGGCGCGTCAACACGGCCTTCGACTCGGACAACTACGGCGAGATCGCGGGCACCTGGCGGCTGAAGTTCCGGCACTTCCCCTACGACGACCTCGCGGGCTGGATCCAGTTCGGCGGCGGGTGGACGACGTACCCCACGGGGGGGAACTTCGGGAACCAGATCTGGACCATCCAGTACATGGGCGGCGTGGTGAAGGACTTCGGTGAGTTCGGCGCCGGGTTCGTCCTCACCGGCGACTCCACCGGCATCGGGCCCCTGCTGGTGCTGCCCTCGTTCCGGCTCCGGCTGGGACCGCACGACCGCGTCCAGTTCGGCTTCGGCGTCCTCGACGAGGCGCCCTACTGGTCCACGGGCGGGGTCATGCACTTCGAGGCGATCGTCACGGTCCCCTTCGAGAAGGTGTGGGCCCCGCGGCTCAAGGGCGGCGCGCGGCTGAACCTGTACGCGCCCGCGGAGCGCTTCCCGCTGGAGCTGTTCGGCGGGGTCGAGGCGCGCATCGGGCGGCACCTGCGCCTCGCGGTGGAGGCGAGCATCGGCGACGGCGGGGTCCCCGGGGGCGAGCCCAGCTTCACCGCGGCGGCGAAGATCGGCGGCGCCGTCGGGCCCGGCACGCGCAGCACCGAGCGGCCGCAGCCGGCGCAGTAACCCCTCAACAACCGCCGGCTGGATCCGCGGGACGGGGGGTGGTAGCAGACGCCCCATGCTCCGACTGCTCGCCCTGCTGTGCGCCGCGACGATGCTCGCCGGCTGCCCCTTCGTCGTGGACGACGACGACGCGACCCTGCCGGACGACGACGACGACGCGACGGCGGACGACGACGACGCGACGGCGGACGACGACGACTCCGGCGACGACGACGACGCCGC
>CAYFOA010000155.1:0-9526 GCA_964344575.1 uncultured Rickettsiales bacterium
CGCCGCCGCCGCCGCGCCGTCCCCCGCCGCCGCCGCCGCGCCGGCCGCCCCCCTTGCCGGACCGCTCCGCCATCAGCTTCTCCACGGCGTCCGGGTCCTCGCCCGCCTCCAGCATCTTCCGCCGCGACTCCTCCATCCGGTGCCACCGGAAGAACCCGCGCAGCGCGATCGCGACCAGCGCGTCGCCGCCGGGGCCGCGCTCCCGGAGCGAGCGCGCCATGGGCAGGAACCCCTCGAACGCCAGCCCGCTGTCCACCGCCTTCTTCATCTCGTCGACGTGCCGCTCGAACCAGAGCTGCTCCGCCTCCTCGCGGGTAGGCAGGACCCGCTCGTCGAAGGCGATCTCGTACTTCGTCGTCAGCACCTTCCGCGTCCCCAGCTCCTTGCCCCCCATGAACGAGATGGCGACGCCCTTCTTGCCCGCGCGCCCCGTCCGCCCCGTCCGGTGCAGGTAGATCGCCGGGTCCTCGGGGAGGCTGTAGTTGAAGACGTGCGACAGGTCGCTGATGTCGATGCCCCGGGCGGCGATGTCGGTGGCCACGAGGTAGTCGATCTCGCCCCGCTTGATCCGCCCCATCACCCGCTCGCGGGCCTTCTGGTTGAGGTCGCTGCTGATCGGCTCGGCGCCGAGCCCCTGCCGCGACAGGAACCGGGCGACGAGGTCCACGTCCGACTTCGTGTTGCAGAAGATGATCGCCGACTCGGGGTTCTCCACCTCGATGACGTGGAGCAGCTGCCGCGGCTTCGGGTAGTCGATCGTCGTCTCGTAGAGGACGTGGTCGATCGCGCCGACGGTCCGGTCGGTGTCGAGCGACAGGTAGATCTCGTGGGGGTCCTTGAGGTACTGCCCGATCAGCTGCTTCAGCTTCTCTTCGACGGTCGCGCTGAAGAGCAGGATCTGCGCCTCCGAGGGCAGCTCGCCGAGGATCGTGCGGACCTCCTCGAAGAAGCCCATCGACAGCATCTCGTCCGCCTCGTCGAGCACGCCCACGAGCCCGTCGCCGAGCTTGAGGTTGCCGCGGCGGATGTGGTCGAGCACCCGGCCCGGCGTCCCCACCACGATCTCCGCGCCCTTGTCGAGCGCGTCCTTCTGGGGCCCGATGCCGACGCCGCCGTACACCGCGACGACGTTCAGGTCCCGCTTCGCGGCCAGCAGCTCCGCCTCCTCGGCGATCTGGATGGCCAGCTCGCGCGTGGGCGACAGGACGATGCAGCCGGGCTTGCGGTAGCCGTCGGGGATGTTCGCGATCGTCGGGATCATGAACGCCGCGGTCTTGCCCGTGCCGGTCTTGGAGCGGACGAGGAGATCGCGGCCGGCGACGGCCACGGGGACGGCCTCCGCCTGCACGGGGGTAGGACGCTCGTACCCGCGATCGGCGATCGCGGACAGCATCTCGGGGCTCAAGCCGAGGTCGTCCCAGCTGGCGGAGGGGGTGGGGGTCTGCTCCATGGGGCGCGTAGATACCGGCCCGCCGCCCTGCTGGCAACCTCCCTACTCGGCCCGGAGCGTCCCTTCCTCCTCCCGCGTCGTCGGACCGACTGCGGCCATGTCCTCGGTCTCGGGCCCCTCCGTCGACATCGGCTCGCGGTGCGTAGTCTCGTCGAGAGCGTCCTTGGTGGGCGCGAGCACGGCGCGCTGCCGCTTCGCCGACCGGCGCGCCTCGCGGGAGGCGAGGTGCTCGGCGTGGTACTCGAAGAACGCGTCGAGCACGCCGGGGTCGAAGTGCGTCCCGCGCCCCTCCTCGAGGTAGCTGAGGACCTCCTCCATCGGCATCGGCTCGCGGTAGTGCCGCTTCCGCGTCAGCGAGTCGTAGACGTCCGCGATCGCCATGATCCGGCCCGCCAGCGGGATGTCCTCCCCCTGCAGCCCCCACGGGTAGCCGCTGCCGTCCCACTTCTCGTGGTGCGACGCCGCCATCATGGGCAGGTCCCCGAGCTCCGGCGGGAACTCGATCTTGCTGAGGATGTCGAACGTGAACTGTGGATGCAGCTGGATGTGCGCGTACTCGTCGGGCGTCAGCCGCGCGGGCTTCTTGAGGACCGCGTCGTCGATCCCGATCTTCCCGTAGTCGTGGAGCAGCGCCGCGTAGTAGATGGCGTACTGGTCCTCGGTCGTGAGCTGCATCTGGCGGGCCATGCCGACGCTGTAGTGGGCGACCCGAGCCGAGTGGCCGGCGGTCAGGCCGTCCCGCTTGTCGATCGACGCGGCCAGCCCCTTCATCATCGACTCGAGCATCCGCCGCTGCTGCTCCAGCAGCGTCAGCTTGTCCATCACCATGCCCGCCTGGTGGGCGACGGCGACGAGCCAGTCGAGGGTGTCCTCGTCGTCCTTCCGCATGGTCCGGTGGGTGTCGACGTACAGGACGCCGTACACCTTCTTGGACGACATGATGGGCGCCGCGGTGATCGCGCGGACCGACTGGAGGAGGACCGACTTGGACCCCTCCAGGCGCCGGTCGGCGGCGGCGTCGAGGCTGAGGAGGCCGACGCCGTCGCTGAACACGCGGTCGGTGACGGTCCGGATGGGGTGGAAGGGGACCTCGGGACGCTCCAGCGCGCCGCCGGGGAGCTCGGCCTCGCCGGTGTGGGGGCCGATCTGGGTCCGGAGGACCTCGCTCTCGCCGCGGACGTTCCAGGCGCGCGGCTCGAGCCCGTCCTTGGAGTCGATCAGCACCATCCCGCGGTCGACGGGGAGCAGCTCCATGACCCGGCTGAGGAGCTTGTCCGCCATGTCGTCGGCGTCGGCGACGACGAGGAGGTCGGAGACCAGCGAGATCAGCGCGATCAGCCGCTCCTCGGACTTCCGCTCGCTCGACTTGCGGCGGGCGGGGAGCGATTGGAGGAGCCGGTCCGTGGACGACAGGTAGGGGGACTCCTCCAGGTCGGCGACGCGGAGGACCTCCGTCCGCGACTTCTCCTGGGTGGCGATCTCCGTCTCCGTCTCGATCGCGTGCACGGTGAGGCGGAGCCCGTCGGGGCTGCCCAGGCGGACCGTGTCGCCGACCCGGACGAGGGACTTGTCGATGCGGGCGCCGTCCACGTAGGAGCCGGACGTGGAGCTCAGGTCCTCGAACAGGATCCCGTGCTCGTGCGGCCAGAGCTCGGCGTGGCGGCGGCTGATGTAGGGGCTGATGACCTGGAGGTCGTTCTCGGGGGCCCGGCCGACGCGCAGCGGGCCTTCGTCCCCAGCCTTCAGGCCGGCGACGCGCTCACGCCCCTCCGGATCGACGACGACCACGCGAACGGGGAAGGTGCAGGCACGTGAAGCCACCTCGCCCATGGTGGCACACTCCCGCGCGACACGCGCGAGGAGACGTGATAGGGATGCGCCGCTCCAAAGGAGGGGTGATGGTCGTCCGGTCGTTCGTCTTGCTGCTCGTCGTGACCCTGGGGCCGGCCCCCGCGGGCGCCTCCGAAGAGCTGTCGATCCCGTTCGAGAAGTACGAGCTGGCGAACGGCCTCGAGGTCCTCCTCGTCGAGGACCACGCCACCCCGCTGGTCCACGTCGAGGTCTGGTACCACGTCGGCAGCAAGGACGAGGTCGAGGGACGGAGCGGCTTCGCCCACCTCTTCGAGCACCTGATGTTCAACGGCAGCGAGCACTGGGACGCCGAGTACTTCGAGCCGCTGCAGGCCTACGGCGCCCGCATCAACGGCACCACCAACGGCGACCGGACGAACTACTTCGAGACCGTGCCGTCCAACGTCACCGAGCGGGCGCTCTGGCTGGAGGCCGACCGGATGGGCTGGCTGCTCCCCGCGCTCACGGTCGCCAAGCTCGACAACCAGCGCGACGTCGTGCGGAACGAGCGGCGCCAGAACTACGAGATCCGGCCCTACGGCAAGACCCGCAAGGTCCTCGCCGAGGCGGTGTGGCCCGAGGGGCACCCCTACCACCACCTCACCATCGGGACGCACGAGGACCTCGAGGCGGCGACGTTCGAGGACGTGACGAGCTTCTTCACCACCTGGTACGTCCCCAACAACGCGACCCTCGCGGTCGTGGGAGACATCGACGTCGCCGAGGTGAAGGGCTGGATCGAGCAGTACTTCGGCCCCATCCCGCGGGGCGAGCAGCCGACCCCGCTGACGTCCGCCGAGGCCACCAAGCCGGCCGCGACGACGATCGAGATCACCGACTCCGTCCAGCTCCCCCGCGTCTACCTGACGTGGCAGTCGATGCCCTTCTTCGCCGACGGCGACGCCGACCTGGACGTCCTCAGCTCCGTGCTGACCGACGGCAAGACGAGCCGCCTCTACCAGCGGCTGGTGTTCGAGGACCGGATCGCCAAGGACGTCAACGCCGCGCAGTACAGCAGCCAGCTCGGGAGCACCTACAACGTCATCGCCACCGTCGCCCCGGGGCACACCGTCGAGGAGGTGCTGGCGGCGATCGACGAGGAGCTGGCGAAGGTCCGCGAGTCCGGCCCCACCGAGGCGGAGGTCGAGACGGCCGTCAACAACTGGCGGAGCTACTTCTACCGCCGGATGGAGGGGGTCCAGGGGCGGGCGTCGATGCTCCAGACGTACAACCAGTTCCTGGGGGACCCGGGCAAGGCCCAGTTCGACGTCGAGCGGTACCTCGGGGTCACCGCCGAGTCGGTGACGAAGTGGACGAACGAGGTGCTCGACGACGCCCACCGGATCACGCTCATCGTCCGGCCCGAGCCGGAGGACGAGCCGGTGCCCGAGCCCGAGGCCGAGGAGGGGTCGGAGTGATGTCGATCCGGAACGCCGCCGTCCTCGCCGCCCTCGCCTTCGCCGTCGCCGGTTGCTGCAGCCTCTTCCAGGGGTCGCCGCCGGAGACGTCGGGCGAGCAGACGCCGCCCCCCGAGCCGGAGGCGCCGGCCCACCCGCCGATGCCCGAGCCGGGCCCCGCGCCCGCCTGGGAGGTCCCCGCGGCGACGACGTTCACGCTCAGCAACGGCGTCCCGGTGACGTTCGTGCAGGCCGGGCAGGTCCCCCTGACGCGGGTCCGGATCAACCTCGGGACGGGCTCGGCGGCCGACCCCGCGGGGGCCGAGGGGCTCGCCGCGTTCACCGCGGACATGCTCAACGAGGGCGCGGGCGAGCGCGACGCGCTCCGGATCAGCGACGACCTCAAGCGGATGGCGTCGTCGGTGGGGGCCGGCGCGGCGCTGGAGTACAGCTACCTCGACGTGCACGCGCTGGAGGACCAGCTCGACGCCACCCTCGCCATCGCCGCGGACATGGTGCTGTCGCCGGCGTTCACCGCCGACGACCTCGAGCGGGTCCGCGGCGACCGCCTCAACCGGCTGCTGACGGACAAGGACGAGCTCCCCGTGGTCGGCTACAAGGTCTGGCACCGGATCGTCTACGGCGACTGGTACCTGGGCCGCCCCTCGGCGGGGACGGACGCCTCGATCGGGGGGATCACCCGCGAGCAGATCGTCGACTGGCACGCGCGGGTGTGGAACGCCGACAACGCCTCGATCGTGGCGGTCGGGCGGGTGGACGTCGCCGCGATGACGGAGCTGCTGGAGAAGCACTTCGGCGCGTGGGCGGCGGGCGACGCCGAGGCCCGGCCGGCGATCGCCGGCGGCGCGGCGGAGACGCACGAGGGGGTCACGCTGTACTGGGTCGACCGCCCCGGCGCGTCCCAGTCCTACGTGACGGTGGGGAGCGCGGCGCCGGCGTTCGACGCTGACCGGCAGACGCTGAGGACCGTGTCCAACATGGTGCTCGGGGGCAAGTTCACCGCCCGGCTGAACATGAACCTGCGCGAGGACAAGGGCTACACCTACGGCGCGCGGACCTCGCTGAGCGGCCAGTCCCTCGGCGGCGCGTTCCGGGCCCGGGCGTCGGTCAAGGCGGCCACGACGGCCCCGTCGCTGAAGGAGTTCATGAAGGAGATCTCCGAGATCGTCGGCGACCGCCCGATCACCGACGCGGAGCACACCGACGCGGTGAACGGCCTCGTGCAGGGGCAGCCCGCCCGGTTCGAGGGGGTCGGCGGCATCGCCGGCCAGTTCGCCCACGCCGACGCCGCCGACCGGCCCGACGGTTGGCTCGCGGGGAGCCGCGCCCGGCTCGAGGCGACGACGCTCGAGGCGGCCCAGGCGGAGCTCGCGTCCATCGTGGACCCGGCGAACCTCGTGATCGTGGTGGTCGGCGACTGGAACCACGCCATCGACATGGGCGCCGAGACCGTCGACGGCCGCGACCGCGCGATCGTCCAGACCGTCGGCGAGCAGGTGACCGCCCTGGGCCTCGGCCCGATCGTGATGCTGGACGACAACGGAGACCCCGTGCCGGAGCCTGCGCCCGCCGCAGAGGACGAGACCGAGTGATGAAGACCTGGATCCCCCGCTTCGCCCTGGCGGCGCTGCTCGTCGCCACCGTCTCCACCCCCGCCGAGGGGCGGGACCGCTCGCTCGACATCGAGGGGCTGCTGGCGAACTCCGTCTCCGGCAAGAAGATGGAGCGCCGCATCCTCCGCAAGGGCGCCGGCGGCGGCCGCTCGTACCGCACCCTGGACGAGCTCTACGTGCTCCACGTCCCCAGCGAGGAGTCCTTCGAGGACGAGGTCGCGCCGGCCCTGGAGGGGGCGATCGAGAGCGACCGCCCGCTGGAGACGCTCCGCGCGACGATGTTCGCCTTCGACGACGTCGACGCCCTGCTGTCCGGCCCCGAGGAGCCGGGCGTGCTCCTCACGTTCGAGCTCCCCGGGGAGCGCGGTGAGGGCTTCGTCGCGTTCGCCGCGCCGATCGTCATCGGTCCCAGCAGCGACCTCGTCAACCACACCGCCCCGAACAAGATCCGGGCCGTCACCGGCGTCTACGTCGAGGAGGCGGACGACGATCCGATCGTCGAGTCCCTCGGGCTGAAGAGCCTCCCCGAGCAGTGGACCGGCGGCCGCGCCCGGCTGCCCAAGCTCAACCCCCTGCCCGACGACGGCGAGGGCGCCTGGGTCAAGTACAAGGGCCGCTCCTACGACTCCGGCGAGGAGCGGATCAAGCGCCAGGAGACCGTCGAGAAGATCATCGGGCGGGACATCCTCAAGGCGTCGTCGATGCGCGCGTGGCCCGGCGAGTCCGACCGCGAGGGGGTCAAGGACGTCCTCAGCTCGACCCGCTACCGGACGCGGGCGCTGGAGTACGACGGCAAGCTCACCGACGTCCTCAAGACCGACCCCGACGAGTGGGAGTGGGACGACAAGCGGGTCAAGCACCCGACCCGCTACGGCATCTCGACGATCGCCGTCAACGGCGAGGTGGAGGGCGAGCGCGGCTTCGGCGAGCAGGCCGACATCTTCGTCTTCGTCTACTTCTACACGCCGCTCTTCGTCGACTTCGAGGCGGCGCACCTCTACTGCAAGACGTCGCCGGAGTTCTTCGCCCAGTCCGTGCAGCGGGGCGAGCTGCCGTTCTTCGAGGTGGACGACCGGGTGACCTTCTACCGCGGCCACCTCGATCGCTGGATGCAGGGGCTGGCGCTCGACTGGGAGGGGGGCACGATCTCCCGACGGAAGGTCGAAGGGCTCGCCGAGAAGTGGGCGCGGGACGCCGACAGCAAGGACGCGCGGGCGATCCAGGGGATGGCCCGGTCGCCGAACCACTGGCCGCTCCGGATGGTCGAGCGGGACGACGAGGACAGCGACAAGACGCACAAGGTCCACATCGTCAAGCAGGACCTCGGCAACTGGTTCATGCGGCTCCGGAGCCGGTTCGACGCCCCCGTCGAGGAGTACGACGCGTTCTGGACGTTGAGCTACGAGGGGGAGGCGCTGTCGACCGAGCTGGGGACCATCCTGCGGGGCGGCTACCTCGACCTCGAGGCGGTGGCGGTCGCGTCGGCGCCCGCCGGGGGCGGCATGAGCGCCCGCGAGGAGGAGAGCCTCAGCCGCCGGGACCGCGAGCGCATCGAGGAGCAGCGCCGCCGCGAGGAGGAGGAGCGGGCCGAGGCCGAGGAGCGCCGCCGGGCCGAGGCCGCCGAGCGGGATCGGGAGCGGGAGCGCGAAGAGGAGCGCCGCCGCGAGGAGGAGCGGGCCCGCGAGGAGCTCGCCGCCCGCGGGGCCGACGTCGAGGTCCGCCTCCGCGAGGTGGTCGTGGGGACGCCCTCGGCGGGCAAGCCGTACCTCGTGACGCGGTCCGGCCGGAAGCTCCCCGTGGCCGTCTCGTACACGGTCGACGGCGACCCCAGCGGGTCGAAGCTGCAGGTCGCCGCGCAGGCGTACGACAGCAGCGGGGAGAAGGTCGAGGGCTTCGGCGTCAAGTCGACGATCAGCGCGGGCAGCGGCGAGTCCAGGAGCACGACCTACCTCACGGTCCCGTCCGGCCTCGCCGCGGGCAGCTACCAGGTGCTGACCCGGATCGAGATCGACGGCGTCCCCGCCAGCGGCGAGCGCGAGGAGTTCCTCCACATCGGCAAGCCCCTGACGCTGCACAAGGCCGAGCTGGATCCCGGCGTGGTCGTCCCCGGCGAGGAGGTCGAGCTGCTGATGGACCTTCAGCTGGGCGGCTGGTCGATCGAGGACGAGGTCGAGCTGGCGGTCGAGATCGACTACAGCGTCGCCGGCTCGACGGTCAGCGACAGCTTCGCCCTGACCCGGGGCATCGGCTACCACCAGCTCGGCGTGGACCTCGACATCCCCGAGGACGTCGCCGCGGGCGACGGCACGTGGAAGGTCACGGTGTCCGAGCCGTCGGGCAACAGCGGGACCGCGACGGGTGCGCTGACCGTGTTCAGCGCGGACATCGTCGCGGGCGGCGGCGGCTCGCGCCGGAGCAGCGGCGACCGCCGGCGCGTCGACGAGGACGATGACGATCCCCTCGCGGGGCTGACCCTGGACCGGGGTGACGACGACGAGCCGGAGCGCGAGCGCGACTACGTCCGCGCCGACGAGGACGGCGACGACGGCGAGTGGGACTTCGACGACGTCGACTTCGACGAGTTCGAGGAGGAGGAGTCGGAGCGCCGCGAGGAGCGCCGCAAGACCCGCGAGGAGGACCGCCGCCGCGAGGACCAGGAGCGCCGCCGGGCCGCCGAGGAGGAGCGAAGTCGCGAGCAGGAGGAGGCCCGCCGCGCGGAGGAGCAGGAGAAGCGCCGCCGCGCCGAGGAGGACCGCCGCCGCCGCGCCGAGCAGGAGGAGCGGGAGCGGGCCGAGGCCGAGGAGCGCCGCCGCGAGGAGGAGCGCCGGGCCGAGGAGGCCGAGCGGGAGCGCCGCGCCGAGGAGGAGCGGAAGCGCCGCGAGGAGGAGGAGCGGAAGCGCCGCGAGGAGGAGGAGCGCGAGCCGGAGGTCGACGAGGATTTCGACTTCGACGACGAGGAGGACGTCGGCGAGGACTTCGACTTCGACGAGGAGGCCGGGGACGCCGAGGACGCCGGCTCCGACGCCGGCTCCGACGCCGACGACGACGACGACGACGACGACGGGGACGAGTTCGACTTCGAGGACGACGCCGAGGAGGAGGAGAAGCCGAAGAAGGAGAAGACCTCCGAGCCCAAGCCCAAGAAGGAGAAGCCGGCCAAGGAGCCGAAGCCGAAGAAGGAGAAGCCGGCCAAG
>CAYFOA010000155.1:9626-18649 GCA_964344575.1 uncultured Rickettsiales bacterium
AAGAAGGAGAAGCCGGCCAAGGAGCCGAAGCCGAAGAAGGAGAAGCCGGCCAAGAAGGAGAAGCCGGCCAAGGAGAAGAAGCCGAAGAAGGAGAAGAAGGCGGCCCCCGAGCCCGCGGGCGACGAGGACGACTTCGACGACCTGGACGAGGATCTGGACGACTTCGAGGACGACCCGGCGGCGGACGAGGACGAGGACTTCGACGAGGAGTTCGGCGACGAGGACGAGGACGAGCTCCTCGACGACGACGACGACGGCGGCGGTGAGCTGGCCGACGCGTCCGGCGGCGGCGGCGCCCGCGCGCTGGACGAGGAGGACTACCCGGACTTCGTCTACGTCTCCGTCGACGAGGACTTCATCCTCCTGGAGGCGGAGCAGGACAGCGGCGGCGTCATGCACATCCACGGCGACGCCAAGGAGTGGACCGCGGTCTGGCTCGACGAGTGGGAGGCCAGCGGCGCCCGCGAGTGGTTCTGGTGCATCCACAGCGGCCTCGCCCGCGGCTCGGTCGAGTTCAAGCGCTACAGCGACGAGCAGGACGACTGGGTCACGGTCTGGACGCTGTCGACGAAGTTCGAGGACGCCGCCGCCGAGAAGGCCGCCCGCGCGACGATGCGCGAGGTCTTCAAGGGGTACGTCCCGGACCGCGACGAAGTGGTCGACTTCGGCGATCTCTAGACCCTGAACAACTGTATAGTCCGGGGGTGGCGGATCGCTGGCCCCGCATCGTCCTGCACGCGGACATGGACGCGTTCTACGCGGCCGTGGAGATCCTCGACGACCCCTCCCTGAAGGACGTCCCCCTGCTCGTCGGCCCCCCGTCGGGCCGCGGCGTCGTCCTCACCGCCAGCTACGCGGCCCGCCCCTACGGCGTCGGCTCGGCCATGCCGATGGCCCGCGCCCGCCGGCTCTGCCCCGACGCCGTCATCGTCCCCCCGCGGTTCGAGCGGTACACCGAGATCAGCCGCCGGGTGATGGCCGTGTTCGAGGACTTCAGCCCCGACGTCGAGCCTTTGAGCCTCGACGAGGCGTTCCTCGAGATGACCGGCGCCGAGCGGATCTTCGGCTCCCCCGGGGAGATGGGGCGGAAGCTCAAGGAGGCGGTCCGCGAGGCGACCGGCGGGCTGACCGTGTCGGTCGGCGTGTCGGGGACGAAGTACGTCGCCAAGGTCGCGAGCGACTACCGGAAGCCCGACGGCCTCACCGTCGTCCACCCCGACGAGGTGACGTCCTTCCTCGCCCCGCTGTCGGTCCGCGCGCTGTGGGGTGTCGGTCCCGTGACGGGGGAGCGGCTCGCCGCGCTCGGGCTCCACAAGATCGGCGACATCTCGGCGGCCGACCCCGCGTGGCTGAAGCGCGTCCTCGGCGAGCACGGCGGCAACCACTTCTGGCGCCTCGCCAACGGCCTCGACGCCCGCCGCGTCCACCGCCGGGGGGCCCGCTCCATCGGCTCGGAGCGGACCCTCGCCGAGGACATCAGCGACCGCGCGAAGATCGAGGAGCACCTCCGCGGCAGCGCCGAGAACATCGGCCGCCGCCTCCGCCGCAAGGACCTCCTCGCGCGCGGCGTCCGGGTCAAGCTCAAGACCGCGAGCTTCCAGCTGATGACCCGCCAGCGGGTCCTCGATCCCCCCACGGACGTCGGCCGGGCGCTGTACGACGCCGCGATCCCGCTGCTCGACCAGTTCGACCACCGCGAGCCCTTCCGCCTCGTGGGGATGGCCGCCTTCGACCTGATCGCGCCGTCCGACCCGATGCAGCTCGCCCTCTTCGGGCCGCCGAAGCCGAAGAAGCGGGCCGCCGAGGAGGCGATGGACGCGATCCGGGAGCGCTTCGGCAAGGACGCGGTCCAGCGGGCCGAGCGCCTCGGGAAGAAGGACTGGAGCGGCCCCAACCTCGACTCCTTCGACTGATAGGCTGCCCGCTTCATGCGTCACGCCTCCCTCCTGTCCGCCGCCGCCGCCCTCCTCCTCGCCGCCCCCGCCGCGGCGCAGCAGGACAGCGGCTTCGTCCACGTCGAGTGCGCCCCCCTGGGCAACCTCGCCGACGCGATGGGGGTCATCCTCCCCATCATCTCGGCGCAGGTCCCCGAGGCCGCCGAGGACGAGGTGTTCGCGACGCTGCTGTCGCTCGCGGGCCGCGACCAGCTCGCCGCCGCGGGGCTGGACCCGGCGTCCGCCGCCCGCTTCCTGCTGTCCGGCCCGGACGACGAGGACCCCGCGATCCAGCTCAGCGTCGGCTTCACCGGGGACGCCGCCGCCGCCGAGGAGCTGCTCGGCCTCCTCGAGCCCCACGAGATGACGGTCAACGAGGACGGCTCGTGGTCCGTCGTCCTCGCCGACAAGGAGGACGCCCCCACCCTCCGCGCCTCGGTCGCGGACGGCGCCCTGACGCTCCGCACCGACGCCGAGGTCACGCACGGCCTCGTCGAGCCCCTCCCCGCGGACTGGACGACGCAGGGCTGCGGCATGCAGATCAGCATCCCCGAGGGCGTCGCCGAGGACGGCCCCGCCGCCTTCGAGATGCTCGACGACGTCCGCATCTTCGTCCCCCTGCCCGACGCCGGCGTCTCCGAGGCGACGTTCAAGAGCCAGCTGTCGCTCCCCGGCGCGCCGCCGTGGATGACGGCGATCCCCGAGCAGGTGGCCATGGGGACGAGCACCGTCCCGCCGGTGATGGTGGGGACGTTCGGCGCCCCGCTGCTGGAGGTCCTCGGGCAGGAGCCGTTCTCGGGGATCGTCCCGCTCCCCGTCCTCGACCTCCAGGCGCTGTCGGACCACGTCACCATCGAGCCCGGCGCGACGGTCGCGCTGATGAACAGCCCGATGATGGCGGCCCAGCTCGGGCAGGACCTCGACTTCGTCCTCGCCATGCGCGTCCGCACCCACAAGGGCGGCGCCCTCAAGCCCGGCCAGCTCGGCAAGGCGCTGCGGGAGTTGGTCAAGAACGAGCCCGGCTGGAGCCTGGAGAAGAGCAACCCCCGCACCTACGCGATGACCCGCGAGGGGCGGACGTTCCACATGCACCTCGCCAAGCAGGCGCTGTACCTGGGGACGAACCCGGGGGTCGTCGCGGCGTCGGCGGCGGGCGAGGGGGCGCCGTGGCACGCCGAGGCGGCGACGGACTGGAGCGTGACGGTGGCCGCCGCCGACCTCACCGCCTTCGCCCCGCTCCCCCTGCCGCAGCAGTACGGCGCCGCGCTCCGGCTCCGGGTCGACGGGGAGGGGCGCCTCGACGCCGAGTTCGGGCTGTCCGGCGAGAACGCGTCCGTCGCGATCATGGGCGCGCTCGCCGCCATCGCGATCCCGAACTTCGTCCAGATGCAGAAGCGGGCGAAGCGCGCCGAGCTCCCGTCCAACGTCGACGCCATCCGGACCGCCGTCCTCGCGTACCACGCCGAGCACGGCGTCTACCCCACCGTCCCCGCCGCCCCCCGGCCGCTCTCGGAGATGGACGGCGAGGCCGTCGAGTGGACCGGAGGCCCCGAGTGGGAGTCGATCGGGTGGGCCCCCGACGGCGAGGTCCGGGGCGTCTACTGGGTCGAGGTGAGCGAGGACGGGGCGTCGTTCACCGTCTACGGCGCGGCCGATCTGGACGGGGACGGGATCGAGTGCCGCTACGCCGGCGACCAGGACAAGCCCGCCGAGGCGCTGACCCCGCCGACCGTCTACTGAGCGGCGGCCCTCACCAGAGCTTGCGCGATCGCCGGATGGCCAGCCCGATGGCGGCCAGCGTGATCGCCGCGCACGTGTAGCCCAGCGCCGCCACCCAGGGGAGCCCGAGGATCGTCGGTCCGGGCGCGTCCAGCGCGAGCGAGCTCCCGCCGAACAGCCCGATGAAGCAGAGCGCCATCACGACCCGGTTGACCTGCCGCTCCCGCCGGATCGCGTCCCCCGGCTCGACCTGGTGGATCGCCTTGAGGCGGAGCCGGCCCTCCTGGAAGTCGCTGATCAGCTGCCCGAGCACCATCGGCAGCCGCCGCGCCGTGTAGCGGAACGACGTCAGGAAGTAGAACGCCTCCGCCTTGAGCCGGTCCGTCGAGTACTGGTCGCGGACCATCTTCTCGACGTAGGGCTGCATCGCCGCGATGGGGTCGACCTCCGGGATCAGCATCTTCGCCAGCCCCTCGGTCGTGATGAGGGCCTTGAAGAACATCGTGTAGACCGGCGAGGCGCGGACGCCGTGCTTCGCCGCCTTCTGGAGCAGCTCGCGGAGGAAGTCGGCGATGTCGACGTCCGCCATCGAGCGGCCCTTGATGTGCCGCTCCATCAGCGACTGGACGTCCTGCTCCCAGGAGACGTAGTCCACCTGCCCGGGCTTGATCGCGAGCTCCCAGTAGATGCGCGCGATGGTCCGGTAGTCGCGCCGCTGCAGGGCGAAGAAGATGGCGATGAGGTCCGACCGCATGTCGTCGGTCAGCCGCCCCACCATGCCGAAGTCGAGCAGCCCGAGCCGCTCGCCGGGGAGGACGAGGACGTTGCCGGGGTGGAGGTCGCCGTGGAAGTCGCCGTCCTCCAGCAGCATCTGGAACGCCGCCGCGAGGTAGCGCTCGCCGACCACCTTCATGTCGTAGCCGGCCTCGCGCGCGGCCTTGATCTTGACGCCGTCGATGAACTGCAGCGTCAGCACCTCGGCGCTGACGAACGCCTTGAACACCTCGGGGATGACGACGTGGGGGTCGCCCGCGAAGTTCTCCTTGAACTGCTCGGTGTTCGCCGCCTCGGTCCGGAAGTCCGTCTCGTCGGCGATCGACCGGCGGAGCATCTGCACGACCCCGCTGAAGTCGACCACCCCGATTCCGGTCAGCTGTGCGTCGACCTGCCGGGCGAGGAACTCGAGGATCGAGAGGTCGTTCTGGATCTTCGCGCGGATCCCGGGGCGCTGGACCTTCACCGCCACGACCTCGCCCGTCTTCAGCGTCGCGCGATGCACCTGGGCGATGGACGCGGCCGCGATCGGCTCCTCCTCGAAGGACTCGAAGAGCTCCTCCGGGTCGGCCCCCAGGGAGGTCCGGATCTGCTCCCGGACCTGCTCGTAGGGGAACGAGGTGACCTCGTCCTGGAGCGAGCTGAACGCCTGCGCGTAGGCCGTCGGGACGATGTCCTCCCGCGTGCTGAGGACCTGCCCGAGCTTGATGAACGTGGGGCCGAGCTCGCGGATGACGGCGCAGAGCCGCTCGGGGGTCGGCTGCTCGGGCGACTGGTCGGGGGCGATGCGGCGGAGCAGCCCGATCCCGGGGACCTCGATCGACGCGACCAGCCACCCCAGCCCGTGGCGCGTCAGGACCTGGACGATCTCGCGGAGGCGGCCGAGGTCCTTGACGACCTGGACGGTCCCGAGGGCGGCGTCGGCGGCGCGGCGGACGATGGGCACGCGCTCAGCCCTCGCCCCGGCAGATCCAGCCGGCCCGGATCGCCTCCCAGCGCTTGTCCAGGCGGAGGTCGTAGGTCTGCGCCGCGGCCTCGTCGAAGGCGTCCACCCAGGTCCGGTCGATGGGGGACAGGAGCGCGATCCGCTCGGGCTCGCGGGCCTCGCAGTCGACCCCGAAGGTGGCCAGCGAGGCGGTCGCGCCGTAGGTGTCCTGCCACGGCGCGCACCGGCCGATGAGCTGGTCGTGCCAGCCGTTGGCGACGCGGAGCTTGGCGATGCAGGGCGGCTCGGTGCAGTCGATCCCGACCAGCTCCACCGCGGGACGACAGGCCGCGAGGACGCCCTCGAAGCGGTCGGGGAACCCGTCGGGGGTGAACTCGGGGGGTCGTCCTTCGGGCCACGCGAGGACGTCCGAGGCGGCCTCGTCGGCCTGGGCGGCGAGCCGGTCCTCCAGACGCCTCACCTCGGCCTCCAGCTCCGCGATCCGGACGGCGTCGGCGACGGTCCGGGCGTCGGTCGGCGGCGGGGTCGGCGGCGCGGCCACGACCGGCCCGGACACGCCGAGCCCCTTGTGCCACCAGATCCCACAGGCGGTTCCCGCGACGAACGCGATCAAGAACACCACCGCCAGCCGCGCCACCCGCTCGTCCACGCCCGTGATTGTGCCGGTCCCGTCGCCGTCTTGCATGGGCGGGGGCGGCCCCTTACCTTGCTTCGGTGACGCTGGACCAGATCTTCGCCATCACCAAGGTCGTCCTCGGCTTCGGGCTGGTGATCTTCATTCACGAGCTCGGGCACTACCTGATGGCGCGCCGCAACGGCGTGTTCGTCGAGAAGTTCGCGATCGGCTTCGACTTCTTCGGGGCGAAGCTGTTCACCTGGTACCGCGGCGACACGGAGTACGTGATCGGGGCGTTCCCGCTGGGCGGCTACGTCAAGATGAAGGGGCAGCACGACCTCCCCGAGGACGGGTACGTCAACGCCGACGACGACAGCTACCAGTCCAAGTCGGTGTGGGCGCGGACGCAGATCATCTCGGCGGGGGTCATCGCGAACTTCCTGTCCGCGTTCGTCCTGTGCTGGCTGGCGTTCGTGATCGGCTACCACGCCACGCCCTCGGCGGTGGGGTCGCTGTCGTTCGAGGCGCTCGACGCGGGGCTCCGGCCCGGGGACGTCATCACCGCGGTGGACGGCTCGCCGGTCAAGACCTGGGACGACCTCGTCCTCCGCTACGCGACCGAGGAGGGGGGCTCGCAGGTCCCCTTCACGGTGGAGCGCGACGGCCAGCCGAAGCGGCTGATGCTGACCATCGACCGCGAGCCGTCGATGCCGATCAACTTCCCCGACTTCCAGCGCCCCGTGGAGCTGCGGGTGGGGAGCCTGGAGGTGGGGTCGCCGGCGGACCGGGCGGGGCTGAAGGCGGGCGACCGGCTGCTCGGCATCGACGGCGTCCCGGCGCGCACGTGGGCGGAGTTCTCGACGCTGATCCAGCGCCGCCCGGGGCAGGAGATCACGGTCCAGATCGAGCGCGACGGGGAGCGCAAGGAGCTGACGGCGACGACGGACGAGCGGTCCCCGGACCTCGTCCCCGAGGTGGCGCTGCCCTTCGTCCCCAAGCACCCGCCGTCGATCGACCTCGTCGAGGCGGGCTCCCCGGCGGAGCACGCGGGGCTGCAGGTGGGGGACGTCGTCATCGCGGTGGGGGGGCGGCCGGTCGCGACCTGGTACGACCTCTGGCGGGAGGGCACCTACGGCACGGCCGAGGGCTCGGCGGTGGCGCTGACGGTCGCGCGCGGGGAGGACGTCCTGGACGTCACGGTGACCCCGGGACCGATCCCCGACTGGGGCCTGCCGACGACGGCGCTGCCGGCGCTCGGCATCGCGGGCAAGCAGCCCGACCGGCTGGAGGTGGGGGCGCTCGGTCCGGGCGCGCCCGAGGGGCTCGCGGTCGGCGACGTCATCGTCGGGGCGAAGGCCGAGATCGAGCTCGGCGACGACCCCGAGTCGGGCAAGACGCTGACCGACGAGTGGAAGATCGAGCGCCCGCCGAAGCACTGGATGCTGCTGATGATGGCGTCGCAGATCGTCCCCGACGCGCCGCTCGAGCTGACGGTGGAGCGGGACGGCAAGCGCCACACGCTCCAGTCGGTGCCGGTGGCGGGGGCGGGCGAGCCGGTCACGATCGGCTTCCTCGGGATCGCCCCGTGGCGGACCGAGGTGCTCGTCCGGAAGGGGCCGATCGAGGCGCTCGGGCCGACGCTGAAGGCGCCGTTCCGGATCCTCCAGGACTTCGTCGATGGCATCCGCGCGATGGCGATGCAGCGCGCCTCGGCCCGCATGCTCGCCGGCCCCATCGGCATCCTCCAGGCGACCTACATCTACGCGGAGAAGTCGCTCGGCGACCTCTGCAACTTCCTCGCCCTGCTGTCGGTCAACCTCGCCATCGTCAACTTCCTCCCCATCCCCATCACCGACGGCGGGCACTTCGTCTTCCTGATGTACGAGAAGCTCAAGGGGCGCCGGATGGACGAGGAGCTGGAGGCCAAGTTCCAGTGGGCCGGCCTCGTGTTCATCCTGATGGTGTTCCTGTTCGCGACGTTCAACGACGTCGGGCGCATCTTCGGGTTCTGACGGGCGGTCAGCAGTCGGGGGGATCCCCCGGCGTGCCGACGTCGCCGGCCGGCAGCGACGAGCTCGGGGCGCACCAGTTGCCGCCGGAGTCGTTGGACGTCGCGTCCTGGGCGGACCCCGCCAGCTCCATCGAGACCCCCGCGGAGGATGGCCAGCCGGACGAGGCGTACTCGACGCGGTCGATCTCCACGGCGCCGTGCTCGAGGACGATCTCGTCGCCGCCGTTGGCGAGCTGCATGCCCCCGACCGCGGAGTAGGGGTAGACGTAGTTGGGGTAGTAGCCGCCGTTGGCGGAGAAGTCGTCCAGCGTCCCGAGGACGGCGCGGCCCCCCCCCTCGACGATGAGGTCCTCGGCGATCGTGAAGGAGTTGCCGTCGAGGTCGCGGACGGTCCAGCCGTGGAGGTTGACCGGGTCGGCGCCGGGGACGTGGACCTCGAACCACTCGCCGAGGGAGTCGGCGACCGCGGCGGGGTTCCGCATGATCTCGGTGATCACGACCATCCCGAACGTCACGAAGCCCTCGTCGTAGGCGCCGTCGCAGTCGTTGTCCGCGGTGTCGAACACCTCGGTCGCGCCGGGGAAGACGGTGGGGTCGGTGTCGTCGCAGTCGTCGCCCCCGCAGAGCGCGTCCACGAAGCCGTCGCCGTCGTTGTCGGGGACGTCGATCGTGCCCTCGCAGTCGTTGTCGACGCCGTCGTCGCAGAGCTCGTCGACGCCGGGGTTGACGGGGAAGGCGGCGTCGTCGCAGTCGCCCGCCGCCGACCCGTCGGTGCAGCTCGCCTCGCACCAGCCGTCGCCGTCGTCGTCGTACGACAGGGTCCCCTCGTCGACGAACCCGTCGCAGTCGTTGTCGATCGCGTCGCCGAGGCCCCCGCCGGCGCCGAGGTCCTCGGGGGCGCCGGCGTAGACGAGGGGGTCGGCGTCGTCGCAGTCCCCGTCGGTCTCCGCGTAGCCGTCCCCGTCGTCGTCGGAGACGGCGGTGTCCTCGTCGGCCGCGCCGTCGCAGTCGTTGTCGAGGCCG
>CAYFOA010000156.1:0-2218 GCA_964344575.1 uncultured Rickettsiales bacterium
GCAAAATACCAGTATGGGTGGCAACCGGATAGGCATGGGTGGAACGACGTCGGCCCGACCAACCTCGCGGTCAAGATCCTGGACGGCTCGGTGAACCTGGACCCGCACCTCGTCCTCGACGGCGAGTGGGGCTGGCTGGAGATGGAGTCCTTCGACTTCGAGCTCGGCCTCAGCGGCAGCATCGACATGAACGTCTGGGTCCGGTCGACGAACGGCGTCCACTTCCACACCGGCGTGCAGCTGCTGGAGCTGCAGAAGTTCTTCTTCTTCTTCATCGGCCCGCTCCCCGTCGCGGGGAAGATCGAGCTCGAGATCAAGGCCGGGATCTGGGTCGAGGGTCCCGGCGGGTTCCAGGGGACCCTCGGCGGGCAGGTCGCCGGCAGCACCCGATTGGGCGGCCACTGGACCGACGACGGGGGCTGGACCCCGGTGGCCGAGGGGGACCTGTCGGCGGAGGCGTACGAGCCGGACTTCACGATCCGCGACGGCCTCTTCATCCGCCCCTACGTCCGCGTCGCGCCCGCGATCAAGTTCTACGGCGTGGCCGGACCGGGGGTCCGCAACGACCTCTTCCTGAGCGACGTGATCGACCCGACCTGCGAGGGGATCGACTGGGATCTCGACGCCGGCTTCTGGTCGTGGGGCTTCCTCAAGTTCGACATCCTCGACAAGTGGAAACCGACGAAGTTCTGGCCCTTCTACGAGTGGCGGGCGGACATCGCGGACGGGCACGTCCCCTGGCCGGCCGACCTCGACATCCCCTTCGGCCTCTGCGACGGCGACGCGCCCATGTGCGAGGCGACGGGGATGATGGAGTGCGACCGGATCGTGGGCGGCGACACCACCGGGGGAGCGGACGCGATGTCCGCGTACCCGTGCAACGTCGGGGACTACACCGGACCCGAGGAGGTCTGGGAGTGGACGGCCCCGTTCAGCGGCCCGGTCGAGTGGAAGCTCGTCGACCCGACACCGACCGAGCTGGACCAGGACGTCCTCGTGCTCGACGCGAGCGGCGGCTGCGCGGCGGAGCAGTGCGTCACCTGGGGCGGCAACTCGACGACCTTCGACGCGGTCGCGGGCCAGACCTACCGCCTCGTCGTCGACGGCTACGACGGCGCCGCGGGGCCCTACCAGGCCGCCCTCGACTGCTCTCCCTGACCTTCGGCGACGAGGCGCGCCGGTCTCCTAGCGCAGCGTTCGCGCGGGCTCGGGGGCGGCGGCGAAGCGGAAGCCGTGGTGCCGGGAGCGGAGCGGCGCCACCGCCCGGGCGCGGCCGCGGGGGTCGTACCCGTGGTCGCGCAACGACCGCTTCGCCTTGGCCACCTGGATGGCGCCCGCCACGATGGCGAGCGGTCCGACGACGGTCCACACGGCCCCCAGCGCGATCGAGGGGATGCCCCACGGCAGGCCGATGACGCCGAGGCCGACGAGGAGCGGCCCGCAGACCGTCCACGCCACGCCGATGCCGGCCATCTGGCGTCCGGCCTTCAGCTGGATTCGAGCCTGGGTCTCGTTGAACGCTGTGCTCGGCCGGAGCTGCAGCTCCGCGGTGGGGATGGCGTCGGAGGAGCGCTCCAGGTGGGGGGTGCGGTCGGGCAGCGAGAGCGCCACCGAATCAGCGGCCGATGCGGCCGAGGGGAGCGCGACGGAGCACAGGCCGAGGGCGGCGGCGGCGACGAGGGTGAGGAGGGACTTCATGAGGGACTCCGGGGTTGGGGTTCGACCGTTCGATGCCCCAGGCCGGCGCCCGTCACAGCGGGCCCTCACTTTTCCTCGAATCAGTCCTCCAGAAGCTCCGTCAGCCACGGGAAGACGGGCAACAGTGCCGGTGCGACCTCGACGAAGCGGTGGAGCTGCGGGGGGGACGCGGTGAGGGCGCTGAACCAGCCGAGGAGCGCGTCGTCGGCCTCGTGCTGCTCCAGCTCCAGGTCCATGTCCGTGTCGTCGCCGAGGAGGAGGTCGCAGACGACGACGCCGATGCCGGCCACGGGGGCGATGCCGACGAACGCCGCCATCAGGTCGCGCGCCTGCTCGACCCGGCCGTCCAGCACACGGCCCTTGCCCACGCCGACCACCGCCTCGCCGACGAGCTCCGGGGGGACGCGGTAGCGAGCGACGAAGTCCTCGGCCTCGGGGATCGACGTCTGCAGCGCCAGCGCCAGCCCCGCGAGCTGCGCCTCGGGGTCGTCCGGGGCGCCCCCCAGGGCCTCCTCCACGC
>CAYFOA010000156.1:2228-18055 GCA_964344575.1 uncultured Rickettsiales bacterium
GGTCCGCCGCGGCCGCGCCGTCGCCCGCCGCGAGGTCCAGCCGGGCCAGCCCCAGCAGCGGCCGCGTCGTCGTCCGCTGGAGCACCGCGTCCGTCGCCCCGAGGCAGCGCTCGAAGTCGGCCCGCGCCCCCGCCACGTCCCCCGTCCGCTCCCGCAGCTCCGCCCGCGCCAGCCACAGCGCCGCCGACTCGCCGCACGACGCCGCGAACCGGTCCACCAGCGCCAGCGCCGCCGCCGGGTCGTCGGGGTGCGTCGTCCGCGCCAGCAGCGCCACCACCTCGCCCGCGTGGGGGTCGTTGGTCAGCCGCAGCCGCCCCGACTCCAGCCCCGTGAGCAGATCCTTCGACGCCTCCGCGGCGAGCTCGTCGTCCCCCCAGAACGCCGCCAGCTCCAGCAGCTTGAAGCGGCTGTAGAGGTCCCCCCGGTTGGCCTCGATCGCCAGCCGGAGGAGCCGCCGGTCACGGGCCAGCTTGTCCCGCGCGGCGGCCCGGTCGCGCGTGTAGCCGAGGTGCTCGAGGACCCCGTCGAGGCTCGCCGGCGAGCGCCCCGTCCGGAGCAGCATCTCCGCCACCGACGAGCTGCAGTCCTCGTGGATCCGGTGCCGGTAACGGATCCCGTCGTTCCGGAACAGCCGCAGGAGCAGCGAGTCGCGGTGATGGCCGTGGTCGAACCGGCTCCGGACCCGGATCGACGCCGCCCCGACCTCGTCGACCTCCGTCACCGCCCGGATCGAGCGCGCCAGCTCGCTGCCCACGCGCTCGTCGGGGTCCAGGACGAGCACCCAGTCGGCGGTCGCGAGCTCCAACGACGCGTTCCGAGCCGCCGCGAAGTCGTCGTCCCAGGCGCGGCGCGCGACCTTGGCCCCGGCCGCTTCGAGCAGCGGCACGGTCTCGTCCGTCGATCCCGTGTCGACCACGCACAGCTCGTCCCAGAGCCCCGCGATCGAGGCCAGGAAGCCGGGGAGCATCTCCGCTTCGTCGCGGACGATCATGCAGACGGCGAGGGTCACGAACCTACTGCTTCACCTTGGGGCGAGGCCGGCTCAGCGCCCCCTCCGGCGCCTCCTCCGACATCGCGAGGCCTCCACTGTGATCGGGTTCGTCGCTGACCGCAAGGCGGCCCGCCCCGGACGCGATCTCGGCCTCGAGACGGGCGACCTCCTCGGCCAGCTCGGCGGCGCGGGCCACCTCCAACGCCCGGTTCAGCGACAGCGTCCCCCCGTCGAGCAGCTCCCGGACGAGCTCGACCACGTCCGGGGCGTACCGGTAGCGCTCGATCAGCTCGTCGAGGATCGCGTCGCGGACGGCGTCGTCGGTCTCGCTCCGGTACCGGAGGAGGAGCCTCGCCAGCGGGCTCCCCGACGGCCTCTTCGCCAGGTTCCGGCCGAGCTCCACCATCGCCAGCGTGGCCCGGATCGCGGCGTCGGCGCCCTCGCCCAGGGAGACGTCGAGGAGGAGGCGGCCGTCCCGCACCTGCAGCCCCGGCTCCAGGCGCATGAACGCGAGCAGCTCGCTCCGGACCGCCGGGGTGAGGTGGACCAGCGCGACCGCCCGGTCGCCCCAGAACCGGACCGCCTCGTCCAGCTCCCGGTCGCCCAGCCGGTGGCCCTTCTCCCGCGACCCCTCGGCCGCCATCCACAGCTCCTCGGGGAGCTTCTCCACGGTGACGGAGATCCGGACCGCGCCGAGGCCCCGCGGCTCCGTCTCGACCACCGCGCCGCGCTTCTTGGCCTTGCGCGCGGTCGCCTCCTCGAGCCGCGCGCCGAACCGCCGCTGGCGGCGCCTGGCGACGAACTCCGGGATCTGCGGCGGCACCAGGAACGGCAACGCGAAGCCCGCCGCGCCGAAGAGCAGGGGCAGGTTCATCACCCAGTCGGGGTTGCTGTAGTGGAGGCAGGGTTCGAGGCTGAGCCCGAAGCCGAGCGCGCTCAGCACCATCCCCGCGAACAGTCGCCGGGGCGCGCTCAGCTTCCGTCCCAGGGCTCGATCCAGAGGTGCTGGATCTCCGCCCGCGCGTCGGTCAGCGTGATCTCCCAGCGGCCCACCGGCGCCGGCTCCTTGGCCCGCCGGACGAGGACGGGGCCGAACTCGACGCCGTTGACCACGACCAACAGCTTCCGGCCGTCGAAGTAGAGGTGGACCATGTTGAGTTCGCCCGTCTTGCCGCAGACCCAGTCGCCGCGGAGCTTCTCGGTCAACCGCTCGGCGCTGCTCCGGACCTTGAGGTCGCCCCCCTCGAAGCGGACGTAGAAGTCGGCGTCGGCCCAGTCCACCTCGTGGACGGCGTCGTCGTTGGGGCAGGTCACGCCGTACGACGCGTGGAAGGCGGCGGCGCGCCACCGCTCCGACAGATCGGTGCTCGCCTCGCGCGTCGTGTCGTAGCTGACGAGGCGGTGGCGGATCGCCTTCTGGTCGGGGTCGATGCCGTCGGGGCGGGCCACCACCGCGGTCGCGTCCGTCGCCTGATCGGACGGCTCGGCGCTCGACACCGCCGCCGTCGGGCCCCCGCCGCCCCCCTCCTGGCCCCGCCTCCACGCCTCCTGCGCGGCCTGCGCCCGGGCCTGCTGCTCGGCCTCCGCGGCGGCCACCTCCTCGGCGATCGTGGCGAGCCGCTGGTCGTACTTCTTGCGGGCCCCGGCGCGGTCGACGTCGAGGTCCCACGTCGTCGCCCGGGTCGGCTCCATCTCGCCCCCCTCGAGGACGATCTCCTCGCCCCCGAACCAGTAGACGCCGTTGGGGAGGAGGAGCCAGTCGGAGAGCGCCCCCACCTCCACGCCCTCGGCGACCTGCCCCTCGATCGCCTCGGTGAACGCCCGGAGCAGCGGATCGGAGGGCGGCGGGTCCGCGACGGGGGGGAGCGGCTTGCCCGCCTTGGGGTAGCGGAGCTTGACCACGGTGAAGTTCCGCTCGATGTAGCGGAGCCGCCCCGAGATGCGTCGGTCCCACTCGCCGTCCTCGCCGCCGTCCCAGTACCAGGACTGCTTCCGGGCGGCCTCGGCGTCCTGCAGCCACAGGTACGCGGCGCGCGCGTTGCGGCGCTCCCACCAGACCGCCGACAGCGAGTAGTAGACCTCCGCCCGGTCCTTGCCGACCTTGGTCTCGAACGCTTCCGTGAACGCCTCCTCGGCCTTCGGGAGCGACCCCGCGTTGAGGAACGTCCAGCCCGCGGCGAGCTTCTCGACGACCTTCCGGACCTCGGGGTCCTCCTCCGGCGCCGCCTGCCCGGTCAGGGCGAGCGCGAAGAACAGCAGCAGCGGGAGGCGGAGCGTCATCACAGCAGGCGTACCACGGGTTCGTCCGCCATCAGCGTCTTTCCCGTCTTGAGATCGTCGACGTGGGCCGTCAGCCAGCGATCCGCGTTCACCCCGAACGCGATCTCGAGCCGCGCGTTCCGGTCGCGGGGGCTGTGCGGCGGGTCCAGCGTGCCCAGCGTGGGGTTCGACTCGTTGAGGCTGACGACGAGGATCTCGGTCCCCCCCTTGCCCCCGAGCTTGTGCAGCTTGCCCCCCTCGTCCCAGGCGAACTGCCGGTCCCCGCCCTCGTCGGGCCGGCCCAGCTCGCAGACGACGAGCTTGAAGATCCGCTCCGGCTCCCCCAGCGAGCACGTGGGGACGAGGCGCCGCTTCCAGAAGTCGGGCTTGGTCGGGATGCGGGTCCCCTTGGGGACGATGACCGTGTACTCGGGCTCGTGCGTCCCCGGGTCGTACGTCAGGAAGGCGTAGTCGTGGACGATGAAGTCGGACTGGCTGAAGGTGTCCGCGGCGAACGCGCAGGCGCCGTACGCGACCGCCTCGAAGGGCTGCCACGCGCGGACCCGGTCGCGGCCGAAGCGCTCCTCGAACTGGAGGTAGACGTCCGGGAGCAGCGTCGAGCCGCCCACCATGAGCACCTCCTCGACGCCGTCGGGGCCGATGCCGGCGTCCTTCGCCTGCTCCAGCACGTCGTCGAGGCAGCCGCCGAGCGCGTCGTACAGCCCCTTCGTGCGGAGGATCCCGACGAGCCGCGCGCGGTCGAAGTGGAGCGCGCCGGGGGCGCCGCGGAGGCGGGCCTCGAAGAGCGCAAGCTCCTCCGGCGGCGTCACGCTGAACGTCTCCTTCGGGTTGAAGAACACGGCCTCCTTCACGCGCCGCGCCTCGGCGAGCATCAGCCGGTGCCAGAACGCCTGGTCGCCGCCCGCCGCGGGATCGAGGCGGTAGTTCAGCGCCGCGCAGAAGTCATCGAGGAGCCACTGGTCGACGAGGTTGCCGCCGACCATGCGGCCCGCCTTGGCGAGCACCTCGCAGCTGCCGTCGGCGACGCCCCGGGGGGACAGGTCGACCAGCGCGAGGTCCAGCGTCCCCGCCCCGAAGTCGACGACGAGGACGCGCTTCCGGTCCTTGAGCGAGACGCCGTAGCCGATGGCCGCGGCGACGGGCTCGTCGAGGAAGTGGAGCTCGTTGACCCCGAGCCGCTTGCAGACGCCCGCCAGCTCGGCGCGGTACGTCTCGTAGGAGTCCACCGGGGCCGTGATCGTCAGCTCGCGGATGCGCTCGCCGGTGTGGACGAACGCCTCCCGGAAGAGCTCGCGGAGGAAGAGCTGGGCGACGTCGCGGCCGCTGAGCTGCTCTCCCTGGAGCGTCGCCAGGGTCTTCAGGGGGGCGCGCTGCAGGGCGCTCTTGAAGGAGCCGCAGAACGCTGGACGTCGGCCCGATTCGGACCGCTCCAGGGCGGGCCTGCCGATGTGCGCGTGCTGGCCCCAGAAGCGGCGCTTGAGCCAGAACGGGCGGCGCCCCATGCGGCCCCAGAAGCCGAGGCCGTCGGCGGGGAGGGCTTCGGTCGCCGAGGGGATCAGGCGGGGCGCCTCGAAGTGGTCGTCGCCGGCGGGCTTGCGGCAGATCTCGGGCAGCTCCAGCAGCCGCGGCCGGTGCGCCTCCCCGTCCCACAGGGCCAGCCCCGTGTTCGACGTCCCCAGATCGAGGGCCCACCCCGCGCCCATGGCTAGACGCTGACCTCCGCCGCGATGTGGGGGTGCGGGTCGTAGCCGACGAGCTTGAAGTGGGGGTAGCGGAACGCGAAGAGGTCGTCGACGCTCGGGTCGATCTCCATCCGCGGGCGGGGGCGCGGCTCGCGGATCAGCTGCTCGCGGGCCTGGTCGAGGTGGTTGAGGTACAGGTGCGCGTCGCCGAAGGTGTGGACGAACTCCCCGGGGGCGAGGCCGACGACCTGCGCGATCATCATCGTGAGCAGCGAGTAGCTGGCGATGTTGAAGGGTACGCCGAGGAAGACGTCGGCGCTCCGCTGGTAGAGCTGGCAGCTGAGGCGGCCGTCCGCGACGTAGAACTGGAAGAGGGTGTGGCAGGGCGGCAGCGCGACCCGGTCCGCCTCCTTCGGGTTCCAGCCGGTCACGAGGTGGCGGCGCGACCAGGGGTTGTTCTTCAGGGAGTCGACCACCCGCGCGAGCTGGTCGACGCCGTCGTCGTTGTAGGTCCCGTCGGGCCGCTGCGACGCCCCGAAGTTCCGCCACTGGTGGCCGTACACGGGCCCCAGGTCGCCCGCCTTGCGGCCGAAGCGCGCGGTCTGCTCCGCCGTCGCCCACTCGTCCCAGATCGTCACCCGCCGCTCGTTCAGCCACTGCACGTCGGTCCGGCCCTGGAGGAACCAGATCAGCTCGATGAGGATGGACCGGAGGTGGGTCTTCTTGGTGGTCAGGAGGGGGAACCCCTCGGCCAGGTCGAAGCGCATCTGGTGGCCGAAGATCCCGATCGTCCCCGTGCCGGTGCGATCGCGGCGCTCGGTGCCCTCGTCGAGGATGCGCTGCAGGAGGTTCAGGTACTGCCGCACGACCGGCGGAGCCTACCTGACCCGGGGGGTCGGCTGAATACACGCTCGTGTAACAATCGTCTCCGGTGAGATGACTGCATGACCGGCGCTCCGCTGACCCCCACCGAGCAGGCCGTGCTGAAGGTGCTGCTCAAGCGCATCGGGCGGCCCGTGCCGCGGCTGGAGCTGCTGGAGCGGGTGTGGGGGATCACGGACCCGAACAGCCGGACCGCGGACGTCACCGTCAGCCGGCTCCGGAAGAAGCTCGACGCGATCCCGGGGGCGCACCGGGTCCGGACCGTGCGCGGCGAGGGGTACTGCGTGGTCGCGCCGGAGGGGACGCCGGTGGGGCCGCCGGTGACGGGGACGGTCGTCCGGCCGCCGCTGGAGCTGGCGACCGCGCGGGTGGACTTCGACCTCCGGACCGTCGAGGGGCCGCACGGGTCGTTCTCGCTGTCGGCGGTGGAGATCGCGATCCTGCTGCGGCTGGCCCGGACGCCGGACCGGCCGGTGAGCGCGAACGAGCTCGCGGAGGCCGCCTGGGGGAGCGGTGAGGGGGCCGCGCGGAAGCTGACGGCGGCGCTGTCGCGGCTCCGCACGAAGCTCGAGCCGCGCCCCGCCGACCCCGTCTGCCTGATCACCCTGCGGGGCGAGGGGTACGCGCTCCGGCTGCGGTCCAAGGCGCCGTCCACGCTGGAGCGGATCCCGATGACGCAGTCGGGGACCGTCGGGGTGCTGGGGCGCGACGACGACCTCGCCCGCCTCCGCGGCTGCCTCGACGACCACCGCCTCGTCACGCTCCACGGCCCCGGGGGCATCGGTAAGACGACGCTGGCCCTGCACCTGGGGCGGAAGCTGGCCGCCGACCGGGACCACCCCGGGACCGTCGACCGGGTGGAGCTGGCGGGGGCCGCGACGCCGGCCGAGTTCGCCCGCCGGGTCGCCGACGCGCTCCGGCTGCTGGTCGACCCCGGGGACGACGCCGCCGTCACCGAGGCGCTGCACCTCCGGGGGCCGTCCGTCCTGCTCCTCGACAACCTGGAGCAGGCCGCCGACGTCGCCCGGGAGGTGCTGCCGCGGTGGCTCCACGAGGCGCCGCGGCTGCGCGTCCTGGCGACCTCCCGCGTGCTGCTGGACCTCCGGGGCGAGCACGCCCTCGACCTCCCTCCCCTCGCCGTCGAGCCCGCCGAGCGCCTCTTCCTGCGCCACCTCCAGCGGGGCGGAGCGGTCCACCGGGGCTGGAACGGGGACCTCGCCGAGCAGGCCGCGACCGACGTCGTCCGCCGCTTCGGGGGGCACCCGCTCGCGATCGTGCTCGCCGCCGCGTGGGCCACCCAGCTCGGCCCCGACGCCCTCCGCCGGCGCCTCGCCGCGGGGACCGTCCCCACGACCTCCACCACCGACGAGCACCGCTGGGCCAGCCTCCGGGCGGCGCTGGACCACTCCTGGCAGCTCCTCGACGACGACGCGCGACGGGCCTTCGCGGCGCTCGCCGTGTTCGAGGGACCGTTCCGGCGCGCGGACGGCGAGGCGGTGCTGTCGTCGGCGACCGACGGGGCGGCGGCGCTCGACCGGCTCCTCGCCCACTCGCTCCTCGCGTCGACCGACGAGGACGCCGGCGGGGTCCTCCTCGCCCTCCACCCGCCCCTGCGCGAGTACGCCGCGCGGCGGCTGGCCGGGTCCCCCGCGCGGGCGGCGGTCCAGGCGCGCCACGCGGCGTGGCTGGGGGAGCGGGCGGAGGCCTGGCGGGCGGCCCTGGAGGGGCCCGGGGCAGCGGCTGCGTTGGACGATCTGGAGCGGTCGCGGGCGGACCTCAGGACGGCGCTCCGGCGGACGTGGAAGCAGGCGCCGGCGACGGCGTCGAAGCACGCCGGGGCGCTGGCGGTCCTCGGCCGGTGGCGCGGCCGCGAGGGGCCGGAGTCGTCGACGGCGGCGCGGGCCACCGACCTCGCCCGGTCCGCCGGCGATCCCGAGGCCGTCGCGCGCGGCCTCCTCGAGCAGGCCTGGGCGCGGGTCCGCGGGGGGACGCTCAAGCAGGGCGCCGCGCTGCTCGCCGAGGCGCGGCGGGCAGCGCGGGCCGCCCGGTCGAACCGGCTCGTGACGCGGGTCGACGCGGCGACGATGTACTGCGCCAACCTCCAGGGGCTGAAGTCCGAGACCATCCGCCGCATCGGCCGCGAGGCGCTGGAACGGACGACCCTGGACGGCGACACCTGGGGCGAAGCCGAGATCCTCCGGCAGTGGGGCTACTGCGAGCTCCGCGCGGGCCGCTACAGCGCCAGCCTCCGGATGCACCGGACGGGGCTCGACCTCGTCCGGGATCACGGCCACGTCCTCCGCGAGCCCGCCCAGCGCGTCAGCCTCGCCGCCGTCCTCGACGCCATCGACCGCCCCGAGCCGGCCCGCTCCCACCGCCACCTCGCGCTGTCCCAGGCCCGCCAGCTCGGCCTCGTCGGCTACGAGGCGAACGTCCTCCTCCAGCTCGCGACCGCGGAGCTGAACCGCCACGAGCTCGCCCGCGCCCGCGAGCACACCGACGCCCTGATGGCGCTCGTCCGCCGGCACGCGACCGTCTCGCACCTCGGGGGGGCGCTCCACGCGATGGGCCTCCTCGACCTCCTCGACGGCCACGTCGACCGCGCCCGCCGCGCCCTGTCGTCCGCGCTGGAGCGGCTCCACGAGGGCGGCCACCGCTGGGAGACGGCGTCGGTGATGCACAGCCTCGCCCTCGCCGACCACCTCGACGGTGCGCTGGTCGAGGCCCGCCAGCGCTACCTGACGGCCCTCCGCCTCCTCGGGGACGGGTACGCCGTCATCGCCGCCGAGCTCCGCCTCGAGCTGGCCATCCTCGAGGCGCGGCAGGGGCGCGGCAAGGGCGCCCGGCAGCTCGTCGAGGCGGCGCTGTCCGGCGACTCGGGGCTGACCCGGTCCGATCCCGCGGTCCAGTGCGCGGCGATGGCGGCGGCCGTCGCGCAGGGGGACGCGGGCTCCGTCGAGGCCGGGGCGCTCGCCGACGAGCTGGCCCCGGATCCGACCGCGTCGCTGCAGCACGTCGTCGCCGTGCGGCTCCTGCGGGCGTTGGTGGAGACGACCGTGGGCTGACCGACGAGCCCCGCCCGGCGGCTCAGCGGCGGCGCCGCCGGAGCACGACGCCGGCCGCTGCCAGGAGCGCGAGGCCGGGAGGCCCGCCGGGGCCCACGGCCGCCACGCAGTCGAGGCAGGGGGGGAGGGGTTCGTCGCCGACGCCGTCGCCGTCGCCGGCGTCGCCGTCGTCGTCACCCCCGTCGCCCGGATCGTCCGCCTCGTCGTCGTCGTCCGCGGGCGCCGCGTCGTCGTCGTCCGCGGGCGTCGCGTCGTCGTCGTCCCCCTCCGCCGGGGGCGTCGCGTCGTCGTCGTCCGCGGGGGGCTCGACCCCCGCGTCGTCGTCGTCCGCGGGGACTTCCTCGGGAGTCTCGGGGTGGTCCACGCCGAGTTCGCAGTCGACCACCCCGCCCGCCTCGAAGTCCCACGTCGTGGCGTCCCCGCCCGCGAACCCCACCGTCAGGGCGTCGGCGTTCCCGAGGAACCCGTTCGTCCACGGCCCGCCCGCCTTGAGGTGGAGGGCGCCGACGTCGTCGAGGACCGCGGCGTCGGGGAACGCGGCGAGGATCTCGCCCCACGAGCAGGCCGCGCTGATGGGGCAGAGGGCGTTGCCGGGGGCGCCGCTGGCCCACCACACGCCGTCCAGCGTGTCCCACGTCTGCCACTCGCCGCGGACGACGTCGGCGACGTAGTAGGGCTCGAACACCAGCCGCCCCTGGTACGCGAAGTCGTCGTCGGTGCCGTCGTAGTCGACGTCGAGCTGGAGGCTGACGGCGAGGATGTCGCCGCCCGGGGAGGTCGGGTCGTGCCAGGTCGCGTAGCTGAGCGCGTCGAGGTCGGCCAGCGGCGTGCCCTCGAAGAGGTCGTTGCTCAGGATCACCCGGCCCGTCCCGTCCACCTCGAACCGCGCGCTGCCGGACCCCGCGGGGACGCCGGCGGGTCCCTCGACGAGCGCGCCGGAGCCGGTCGGGACCTCCTCGGAGAAGCACCACCCGTCCGGCTCGGTGGCCGTCACGGTGACGACGTCCACGGCCGCGGCGGGGGGCGCGGCGACGAGCGCACCGGTGCCGACGACGACGGCGGCGAACGCGGCGGGTCCGACCCTCATGGCCTCACCCTAGGCGAGACCGGGGGGGTCGTCAGGCGGCGAAGAGGGCGGCGAGCTGATCGCCGCGGTCGCGCCCCTCCGCCACCAGGGCGGCGGCGCGCTCGGCGTCCAGGCCGTGCGCCTCGGCGGCGGCGACGAGGGCGTCGAGGTCCTCGTCCGGCTCGCCCTCCCCCAGCTCGGCGACGATGCGGACCGCCGCCGGCGCGGACAGGTCGGCGTCGCCGTGGTGGCCGCCGATCGCCTCGGCGAGGGTCTCCGGCAGCCCCCACTCGTTGCACACCCAGGTCGCGATCTCGGCGTGGTCGAAGCCGAAGCTGCCGCGCTCCAGCTCCTCGAGGTCCCCCTCCCCCTGGTGCCACGCCTCGAGCAGCCCGCCGTACGCCAGCGCGGGGGCGTGGGCGAGCAGGGGGACGGCCATGTCCTGGAGGAGCGAGGCGGTGAAGCTGAGGTGGCGCGACGTCGGGTGGAGCGCCGTCGCGATGCCGGCCGCGATCTCGGCCCGTCGCGCCGCCGCCGTCCAGAACGTGCGGGCCTCGAACCCCGGCGCGGGGGAGCTCGGCAGCGCCGACTGCACGCCGACCGCGAGCAGGAGGCTCTCGACCTGGGACATCCCCAGCATCGCGACGGCCTGCTGCACGCTCTCGGTCTTCCGGGCCGAGCCGAAGCCGGCGCTGTTGACGAGCTTGAGGAGCTTGACGCTCACGCCGGGGTCCTGGGCGATGATCCGGGCGACGCTCGCGGCCGAGCCCTCGTCGCTCCGGATCTCCTGCATCGCCTGGAGAACGACCGCCGGGAACGACGGCAGGGAGAAGTCCCCGAGCAGGTCCGAGAGCGCCTTCTTGGGGTCGGTCTGCTTGCGCTTGAGGAAGCCGAACATCGCAGGACCTCAGTCGGCGCGGCGGGCCAGCTTGTTGGCCATGATGCTGAGCAGGCCGCCGAGGGCGAGGTAGCCGCAGACAACCTCGGACAGCACCAGCACCTGGGCCGGCGCGGACGCGGGGAGGACGTCGCCGTAGCCCAGCGTCGTGAACGTCACGATGGAGAAGTACAGCGGCGACAGGATGGTCTCGTGGTCGCCGTAGTCGATGGCCACCAGCGCAAAGAGCGCGCCGTAGACGACGGCCACGAGCGCGGTCCAGGCGCCCCACCGGGCCAGCGACCGGCCGCAGTCGGAGCTGAGCCACCACGCGCGGTACACCCACTCGTGGACGGGGCTCTGGCGGCGGAACTCGTCGAGGTAGTTCTCGTCGAGGACGTGACGGCGGAGCAGCATGGCGCCGGCGAAGTCGACGTTGCGGATGTCGCAGCCGATCCAGTTCGCCGTGCGGTAGCCCTCGATGCCGCGGAAGCGGGCCTCGCGGAAGTCGCTCCCCTTGAAGGAGGCGCCCGCGACGCTGCAGTCGGTCAGGTCCGCGCCGGTGGCGACGACGTTCTCGAAGCAGCCGCCCTCGAGCTCGGCGCCCACCATGCGGGCCCCGCGGAGGTCGGCGACGCGGAGGTCGGCGCCCTTGAGGCCGGCGCCGGTGAAGGTGGCGTTGGCGAGCTGCGCGCCGAACATCGTCGCGCCGGCGAGGCGGGCCTTGCCGAAGCCGGCGCGGGCGGCGCGGCAGTCGGACAGGTCGGCCTCGCGGAGGTCCGCGGACATGAACTCGGCGTCCTCGAGGTTGGCGCCGTGGAGCGTCGCGCCGCGGAGGTCCGCGCCGATGAGCCGGGAGCCGGCGAGGTTCGCCCCGCTCAGGTCGGAGCCGCTGAGGTCGGCGCCGCTCAGGTCCAGCCCGGCCATGTCGGCGCCCGCGAGGACGGCCCGCGCGAGGCTCTGCACGCCGGGCCCGATCTTCGGGAAGCGGACGCCCGAGTCGCGAGCCTCGCGGAGGCTCCCGAGCGCGTCGGGGTGCATCTCCGTGGACCGGAACGCCGCGGGGCTGGTGTCGCTTCGCCTGCTCACGATCCCCCCTCATCGGAGGTCCGGGGCCCCGCTTGAGTCCGGCCGGGCGCTACCATCGCGCCGTGCACGTCGTCGCCCGCCTCGCGATCCTGCTCCTCGCCGCCGTCCTCACCGCGCTCCTGGTCCTGCTCCCCAACCCCCTGCTCCTCCGCGCCGCCGTGCTCGGCGCGGTGCTCGCGGGGGCCGTCGTGGGGATGCGGGACGGGCGCCGCGGGGGGCAGGTGCTGGGCGGGGCGGCCGTCGCCACGCTCCTGCTGTGGGCGCTCCTCCAGCCTCGCCTCGACCGGACCTGGGACCCGACCCAGGCGACGATGCCCCGGGCCGCGTCCGATGCGGACGGCGTCACCTTCACCGACGTCCGCGCCTTCCGCTGGACGGAGGACGACCACACCCCCGGCACGACGACCGTCCGGTGCGACTTCGACGACCTCCGCGGCCTCGACTTCATCGTCAGCAAGTTCGCCGGCAACGAGGCCGTCGCGCACACGCTGGTCAGCCTCCACTGCGGCGGCCCCCCCCTGGTCGTGTCCCCGGAGATCCGGCGCGAGGACGGCGAGAGCTACTCGGTCGTGCGCGGCCTGCTCCGCCACTACGAGCTGATGTACGTGCTGTCGGACGAGCGGGACGCGCTCCACCTGAGGACCCACGTCCGCGGCGAGCGGGTCACGATCTTCCCCGCGAAGGTCACGTCGGAGCAGCTCGTCGCCCTGCTGCGGCGCTTCGCCGAGCGGGTCGAGCAGCTGGCCACGGCGCCGGACTTCTACAACACGGCGACGGCGTCCTGCGCGACCACGCTCGCCGCCGACGTCCAGCACATCGCCGACGGCGCCCTCGACCTCGACTGGCGCGTGCTCCTCCCCGGCTTCAGCGGCGAGATGGCCCACGAGCTGGGGCTGCTGCAGGGGTCCGACCTGCCGTTCGCGGAGCTGGCCACGCGGCACGCCGCCCGCGCCGACGCGCCCGCGGACCCGGCCGTCTACTCGCGCGCCGTCCGCGGCCTCCCCTACGGCTCCCCGGCCCCGTAGCGGACCTCCAGGATCTCGTACTCCACGGCCCCCTTCGGCGTCTTCACCTCGATGACGTCCCCCTCCTCCTTGCCGAGCAGGGCGCGGCCCACCGGGGACTGGAGCGACAGCCGCCCGGCCTTGGGGTCGGACTCCTCCTTGTCGACCAGCCGCCACGTCTTCGTCTCGCCGTCCTCGTTCTCCACGACGACCACCGCGCCGAACTTGATCTGGGGGACAGGGACGATGTCGGCGACGTCGATGGCCCGCACGCCGTCGATCTTCCGCTTCAGGTAGCGGAGCCGGCTGTCGATGTTCCGGAGCCGCTTCTTGCCGTAGATGTAGGCGGCGTTCTCGGACCGGTCGCCCAGCTCCGCCGCGGCGCTGACCTCACGCACCACCTCGGGCCGTTCGACCCGCCAGAGCCGGTCGATCTCGTCGGCGATCGCGTCGTACCCCCGCTTCGTCATCGGTCTCATCCGCCGATCCATCCCCCGCGCTGCGGCGTCTCGCAGAACGCCTCCTCCGTCGAGACGAACGCCCGCTGCTCGTCCTCGTTCGCGTCCAGGAAGTACACGAAGTCGAACATCCGGTCGTCGCTCCCGCGCTCGTCCACGTACCGCTGCACCAGCTCGATCGCGGGCAGCGTCTGCCGCCCGGCCACGCTGACGAGCTCGATGTCGAGCCCGTCCTTCCCCTCGGCGGGGCGGTAGGAGCGCCAGATCAGCTCGGTGCAGACGAGGGCGTGCTCCGACGCGAAGTCGAAGTCGAAGTCGTACGGCTTCCCCACGTGGGCGAAGGCCTCCACGATCGCGTGCGCCTTGGCCCGCTTGTCGAGCTGCCGCGGCCGGAGCGCCGCGAGCGCGTCCCCGCTGGACTCGGCCAGGGTCGACAGCGTGACCCCGGGCTTGTGGCTCTCGATCAGCCGGAACGGATCGCCCTGCCGCCCCCGCAGGTAGTCCGCCCAGGCCTGCGGGTGGGTCATCGCGAGGTAGTCGCCGAACGACAGCCCCTCGACCCCGCTCAGCTCGGCGACCAGGGCGCGGACACCGTCGTCGTCGGCCCAGGCCTGGAGCTTGTCGGGGGCGCCGATGTAGAGGATCCCGTGCGGCCACCACCCGGGGAGGCCGACGTTGCTCATGTACCAGTGCTTGCGGGTGATGAGCAGATCGCCCGGGACGAGCTCGACGTCCAGCGCCTCCTGCTGCTCGGGGGTGATGAGGTACCAGCCGATGCGGCGAAGCTTCGTGTCGCCGAACCACTGGGCGACCTCGGTCTGGGCGGGGAGCCAGCGGCGCTTGACGTTGCGGCGGAGGAACTCGGCCTCGGCGGCGACGGCGGACTGGGCCCGGTCGAGCACGCCGAGCGCCTCGAGCCGGTCGAGCCGGTCCTCGACGTCGGTCCACAGCCAGCCGTCCCCGGCCGCGGTCACGTCGCGCCGCCAGCGCATGATCTCGTCCATCCAGCGGAGCGTCTGCGCCGCCGCGAGGACCCGCCCCTGGGTCTCGGACCCCTCGAACGCCCCCGACCAGCGGCTGAACGTCTCGCCCGGCAGGCCGGCGTCGGGGTGCGGGGTGTCGAGGAAGGTGCGGACGTTGTCGTTGCTCCGGACGGCCGGTCCCAGGCGCGCCGCCGCCTCCGCCAGGGTCAGCTCGCACGCGGTCATCAGGAGGAACGACCGGAGCAGCCGCCCGCGCGTCCGGCGGGCGGGGTCGAAGCGGTACCAGTCCTCGTAGAACTCGCGGGTGCCGTCCAGCGCCGCCGAGTAGTCGAGGACGGCCCTCCACCCCGCCAGCGCGAGCGCCTCGTCGTCCGCGGACAGCACCCCCGCGTCCTCCTCGATCGCGGGCGAGGCCTCGACGTCCGCCACGATCCGCTCCAGCCCCCGCGCGTGCTCCCGGTAGCGGTCGACGTCGAGGCTGAACGCCGTCCCGAAGTCGTCCGGCGACAGCAGCGTCAGGGGCGCCGGTTGGAGCGCCTCGGTCCGGAGCGTCCACGCCAGGGCGGCGACGAGGAAGGCGGCGAACAGCGCCGCGATCCGCTTCCGCGTGCGCTGCCCCTCGGGCGTGATCTCGACGTGCTGTCCGCGCAGCCGGATCGCGGCGAGGATGGAGACCAGCGACACGAACCCGAGGACGATCAGCCCGTCGACGACGTTCGGCATCCACGGTACGCCGGCGTCGCCGAGCCAGAACCCGAGGCCGATCCCCAGCCCCACGGGGAGCCCCGCGTAGCCGACGATCTCGAGGACGGCGGCCGCCCGGGCGCGATGACCTGCCTTCGTCACCGGCGCGATCCTATCCTGTCGGACCATGCGCTTCGCCCCGCTGCTGCTGCTCGCGCCGCTGCTCCTCGGGGCCGACTACGGGGCGTCGATCGAGGCGTACAACGCGACCGCGAAGTTCCCCCTCCCGGAGCTGACGGCGGCGCACGTCAAGAAGCTCGACAAGGGCGACGTCATCCGCGTCCGGGTGCGGAGCGAGGACCCCGACGAGCCGCAGTCGATCTTCGGGTTCGTGGTCACCGAGCTCCCCCGGGAGCGGGTCTGGGTGGGCGCGATGGACCCCCACTTCCTCGCCGCGGAGGAGGTCGCGGAGCACCGGATCTCCCCGGACGGCCACTGGCCCACGCGCTGGTACCAGTACCTGACGCTGCCGTGGCCGTTCACGGCGCGGCACTGGGTGATCGACGTGATGAACAACCACGAGCTCGCGGCGGCGACGGACGGCGCCTGCTGGGAGCACTGGTGGGACCTCGTCGACGGCGGCCCCGCCCTCGGCGCGGCGGCGGTGGCGAACGGTGAGGCGCCCGGGATCACCGTCGCGATGGCGGACGACGCGATCTACACCCCCGTCAACCGGGGGGCGTGGCTGACCATCACGCTGGACGAC
>CAYFOA010000156.1:18065-18537 GCA_964344575.1 uncultured Rickettsiales bacterium
GCAAGAAGGAGTCGGTGGTCCTGCGCGCGGCGCCGCTGGACGACGGCCGCACGCTCCTCGGCTACCACGTCACCACGGTCATCGGCGGGGCCATCTCCGACGACCTCGTCGCCGACTACTCGGCGTGGCAGATGAAGAAGCTGCTCAAGGGCGTCGTCAAGCGCGGCGCCGAGGAGGTCCCGGGGCACTACGACGACGCCCACGAGCCCCTCGCCGGCGGAGACGGCCGGCCCGTGGCGCCGATCTCAGCCGATCCTTGACTATTTCGTAACCGTCGCCTGACATTTTGTTGACATTCTCGGTCCGGCGACGGAGGCTTCGCCCATGGGCCGGAACCACCTCTCCCTCGTCCTCCTCATGTCCCTCGCCCTGCTGCTCTCGGGCTGCTGGCAGTCGTTCGGGTGGACCGAACCGACCGACGACGACGACTTCGGCAACGGGGACGACCCCTGGGACGACGCCGACGACGACG
>CAYFOA010000157.1:0-7429 GCA_964344575.1 uncultured Rickettsiales bacterium
CAGATCGGCGCCGGCGACTTCACCTTCTACATCAAGAACGGCTGGCTCATCGAAGACGGCAAGATCACGGCCCCCATCAAGGACTGCAACATCATCGGCAACGGCCCCGAGTCCCTCCGCGACATCTCGATGGTGGCGGGCGACATGAAGCTCGACACGGGCGGCTGGACCTGCGGCAAGGAGGGGCAGAGCGTCCCCGTCAGCCAGGGGATGCCGACGGTGCTCGTGAACAAGCTCACGGTCGGAGGCGTCGATGCGTGAGGAGCTGCTCGAGCAGGCCCGGACGGCGGTCGATCTCGCGCTGAAGGCGGGGGCCGACGACGCCGTGGCGGGCGTGAGCCGCGGCCGGTCCGTCGACTTCGCGTGGCGGGACGGCAAGCTGGAGAAGGTCCAGGAGAACACCAGCCGCAGCCTCGGCGTGAACCTCTACGTGGACGGCCGGTTCAGCCGCCACAGCACGAACGACCTCGAGGGGTCGCGGCTGGAGTCGTTCGTCGGCGAGGCCGTCGCGCTGACCCGGCTCCTGGAGGTCGACCCCTTCCGGAAGATCCCCGATCCCGCGCTCTACGAGGGGCGCCAGGACGTGGACCTCGACCAGATCGACGGGTCGCTCGTCGACATCACGCGCGAGATCCGGACGGACTGGTGCAAGACCCTCGCGGACGCCGCCTCGGCGCACGAGGACGTGATCTCCGCGACCTCGGGGGTGATGGACGCGCACGGCGTGAGCGCCCGCGTGAGCAGCAACGGGTTCGAGGGGACGCGGGAGGCGACGTCGGTCTGGTACGGGGCTGAGATGACCGTCAGCGACGGCCCCACGAAGCGGCCCGAGGCGTGGCGCTGGGTCGGCGGGAGCCACCTCGAGGGGCTGCCCTCCCCCGCGGAGACCGGGGCGGAGGCGCTGCGGCGGGTGCTCGCGCGGCGCGGCGCGGGCAAGGTCCCGAGCTGCAAGACGACGATGGTGGTCGACCCCGAGGCGGGGGCGTCCCTGATCGGGCGCATCTTCGGGGCGCTGTCGGCGGGCGCGATCCAGCAGAAGCGGTCGTACCTCGCGGAGAAGCTCGGCGACGCGATCGCGTCGGATCAGCTGACCCTGGTGGACGACCCCTTCCGCCCCCGCGCGATGGCGTCGCGGCTGTGGGACGGCGAGGGGATCGCGGCGAAGCGGCGGACGATCATCGACCAGGGCGTCCTGAAGACGTTCTACGTGGACACCTACTACGGCCGGAAGCTGGGGTGGGAGCCGACCACGGGGTCGCCGTCGAACATCGTCTTCACCGGCGGCGCGGGGACGCTCGCGGGGCTGTTGAAGGAGGTCGGCGAGGGGCTCTACGTCAACTCCTGGCTGGGCGGCAACGCGAACATGACGACGGGCGACTTCAGCTTCGGGCTGCGCGGCCACGTCATCGAGGGCGGGGAGCTGGGCGCGCCGATCAGCGAGATGAACGTCACCGGCAACTACGCGGACCTGCTCCAGCGGCTGGTCCGGCTGGGCGACGACCCCGTCCCCTGGTCCACGTTCCGGACGCCCACGCTGGTGTTCGACGGCATCCAGTTCAGCGGGGCGTGAGTCGACCGTGAGCGCGGTACGGATCGCCATCGACGGCCCTGTCTGGACGGTGATCCTGCACCGCCCCGAGGTCCGCAACGCGGTGGACGGGACGACGGCGAAGGCGCTGGCCGACGCGTTCCGGAGGTTCGAGGCGGACGACGATGCGAAGGTGGCGGTCCTGTGGGGCGACGGCGGCACGTTCTGCGCGGGCGCCGACCTCAAGGCGATCGCGACGAACTCGGATCCCAACCGGCTGTTCGGGGACGGGGACGGGCCGATGGGGCCGTCGCGGATGGCGCTCGACAAGCCGGTCATCGCGGCGGTCGAGGGGTACGCGGTCGCGGGCGGGCTGGAGCTGGCGATCTGGTGCGACCTCCGGGTGGCGGCGTCGGACGCGACGTTCGGCGTGTTCTGCCGCCGCTGGGGGGTGCCCCTGGTGGACGGCGGCACGGTCCGGCTGCCGCGGCTGATCGGGCAGGGGCGGGCGCTGGACCTCATCCTCACGGGGCGCGCGGTGGACGCGGCGGAGGCACACCGGATCGGGCTGGCGGACCGCGTGGTCCCGCCGGGCGAGGCGCGGGCGGCGGCGGAGGCGCTGGCGCACGCGATCGCGGCGCATCCCCCGGGGTGCATGCGGGCGGACCGCCGGTCGGCGTTCGCGTCCTTCGATCACGACGAGGCCGAGGCCCTGGCGCGGGAGTTCGCGGGCGGGCTCGAGGCGATCGCGGCCGAGGGGATCGAGGGCGCGCAGGCGTTCGCGGGCGGGGCCGGCCGGGGCGGGGCGGCGCGGTGAGGGCGGCGGTGAAGGCGGCGGCTCGGCTCGCGGTCCTCGGCCTCGCGCTCGTCACGGCGGGCCTCGCGGCGTGTCACCCGCCCGACGACGACGACAGCGCCGTCGACGACGGCCCCGGGCCGCTGGAGCACCGGTTCACGTTCGCGGTCGTCGCGGACCCCCACGTGGTCGGCGAGGGGCACACGCACCTGGACCGCCTCACCACCGTCGTCGGGTGGCTCACGGCCGAGGCGGACGCCCGGGCGATCGAGCTGGTCCTCGTCGTCGGCGACGTCGCCTGGGGCGAGGGGATGGAGCCGGCGCGGGCGGCGCTGGACGCGCTCCCGGTGCCGTACGTCCCGCTGATCGGGGACAACGAGATCCAGTCCGGTCAGGAGGAGGAGTACGACCAGGTGTTCGGCCCCCGGTTCGACGCGCTGGAGCCCGACTTCGGCGCCTTCGAGCGGGCCCCCACGCCGGTCTGGAACCCCGAGCACGACCAGGACAGCTGGTTCCAGAACGTGACGTTCGAGCACCGCGGGGTGACGTTCGTGGGGGTCGACTGGGCGCACCGGACGACGGGGTCGCTGCTGGGGGAGAGCGCCGAGCTCCACGACTTCGACGGCGGCACGTGGGAGCACTTCGTGCGGTGGCTGGACGAGGTTGCGGACGACGGCCCCGCGGAGTCGATCGTGCTCGCCTCGCACCACCCGATGCACCTGAGCCCGGGGGCGTTCTCGATGGACGAGGTCGACCGCATCCAGGGCGTCACCGGGCCGCGGCGGGACGCGGTGTACGGGAACTTCGCGGGCCACTACCACTTCGACGCCGAGGAGACGTCCGACGACGGGAGCTACGAGATCTTCGTCACCGACGCGACGTGGGACGACGAGATCACGCTCCGGCTGGTCGAGGTGTGGGGGAACGAGGCGACGTTCGAGTACCGGCACGAGCTCGTCGTCCTGTGAGTGAGGCCATGGCGGAGCCCGGATCGGGCGTGCATCCTCCCGCCATGCCCACCCCCCAGCCCGGAATCCTCGCCCCCGTCCCCCGCGTCGCCCGGTACCTGCGCCTCCAGCGGGGGGCCGGGGTCGGGCCGTCCGCGGCGTCGGCTGCGCTCGCGCGGCTGGCGCGGGCCTCCGGGGGAGAGGACCGCGTCGTCGGGCTCGGCGCGTCGCTGGTGGCGGCCCTGGGGGGCGCGGTCCCCCCGCTGCGGCCGTTCCCCGCGCTCGCCGGTCCCGGGCCGTCCGTCCCCTCGACCCCCGCCGATCTCTGGGTCTGGCTCCGGGGCGACGACCGCGGCGACCTCGTCCACGCCACCCGGGCCGTGGAGGCGGCGGCGGGCGACGCCTTCGAGGTGGAGGAGGTGGTGGACGCGTTCCAGCACCGCGACTCGCGCGACCTGACGGGGTTCGTCGACGGCACCGAGAACCCCGCCGGCGACGACGCGGCGGCCGCGGCGGTCGCGTCGGGCCTGGGTCCGGGCCTCGACGGCTCGTCCTTCGTCGCCGTCCAGCGCTGGGAGCACGACCTCGACGCCTTCGAGGAGCTGTCCGAGCGCGCCCGGGATCGGGTCATCGGCCGCCGCCTCCGCGACGACGTCGAGCTCGACGACGCCCCCGAGGATGCCCACGTCAAGCGGACCGAGCAGGAGGAGACCGGCTTCGTCGTCCGCCGCTCCATGCCCTGGTCGGACCCGGACGGCGAGGGGCTCGTGTTCGTCGCCTTCGGGCGGGACTTCGACGCCTTCGAGGCCCAGCTGCGCCGGATGGTGGGGCTGCCCGACGGCCTCGTCGACCGGCTCTTCACGATCAGCCGCCCCGTCGACGGCGCCTACTACTGGTGCCCCCCGCGCGGCGACGACGGCGGGCTCGACCTCCGCGCCCTCGGCCTCTGAGCGGCGGGGCCGTCAGCCCGGGAGCACGACCTCGGCGGCGGGGGGGCGGAGGTTGTACGACGACGACATCGCGCGGCCGTAGGCGCCCGCGTTCTCGATCAGGAGCACGTCGCCGGGCGCCGTCTCGGGGAGGAGGCGGTCGCGGCCGAGGACGTCGCCGGTCTCGCAGATGGGGCCCACGACGTGGGCGTACCCCGCCGGCGCGTCGTCCACCCGGGTCAGGTTGTGGATGCCGTGCCATGCGCCGTACAGGGCCGGCCGGAGCAGGGAGTTCATGCCCGTCGCGACCCCGACGAAGCGGACGTCGCCCTTGCTCCGGACCTGGGTGACGGGGGCGAGGAGGACGCCGGCCTCGCTGACGAGGTAGCGGCCCGGCTCCATGCGGAGCTCGACGCTCCCGAGGCGGGCGGCGATGGCGGCGAGGGACTCGTTCACCGCGTCGAGGTCGAGGGGCTGCTGGCCGGGCCGCTCGACCACGCCGAGGCCGCCGCCGACGTCGATCCAGCGGAGGTCCGGGAGCCGGTCCGCGAGCGCCGCGAAGAGCTCCGCCGTCCGCGCCCACGCCCCCGCCTCGAGGATGCCGCTGCCGACGTGGGAGTGGAGCCCGACCACGCGCTTGCCGGCGGCCTGCGCCGCGTCGCAGATGAGGTCGAGCTCGTCCAGGGGCTGGCCGAACTTCGCGTGCGCCCCCGCCGTCCGGACCTTCTCGTGGTGGCCCAGCCCCTCGCCGGGGTCGAGCCGCACGGCGAACTCGGCGCCCACGTGGGGGACGAGGTGGACGCCGTCGATGGTGACCTCGGCCCCCGCCGCCGCCGCGTGCGCGTACTCGCCGACGGGGCAGACGTTCGGCGTGAAGAGGATGGGGACGGCGTCGCCGAGGACGGCGCGGACGTGGTCGACCTCGCCCGCGCTCACGCACTCCATGCCGAGCCCCTCGGACGCGATGGTCCGGAGGACGTCGGGGTGGGGGTTGGCCTTGATCGCGTAGAAGACCGTGCCGACGTGCACCAGCCGCGTACGCAGCGCCTGCGCGCGGGCCCGGACGGTCGCCAGGTCGTAGACGTAGCGGGCCTCGCCGTCGGCCGCCAGCGCGAGCAGCTCGTCGCGCCGCGCCCGCCACCACCGGACCGCCGGGGCCGTCGCCGCGGCCGCGCCGCCCCCGCCCCCGAGCAGCTCCCACGTCGGCCCGAACCGGTCCCCGCCGCCCTGCCGGGGGAGCAGCCGCGCGTGCAGCGCCGCCACCAGCTTCGCCGCGTCCTCCTCGTCCACCACGAACGACAGGTTCAGGTCCTCGGACGACTCCGACACGAGGTGCACCTCGTGCTCGCGGAACACCGCCATCGCGGGCCCCAGCTCGTGGAGGACGGTCCGGATCCGGCGGCCGACGATGGAGACGACGGCGCACGGGTCCACGACGGTGACATCGCCGAGCCCGCCGAGCCGCTCCAGCAGCTCGCCGAACGCCTCGCCCCCCGTGCCGCCGGGGATGTAGTCGAGGGTGAGGGACACCGCCGCCTGCGAGGTGGCGACGAGGTCGATGCTCATCCCCAGCGCCTCGAAGTGGCCGAAGACCTGCGCGAGGAAGCCCGACGCGCCCCACATGTCCAGCGTCTGGATGGTCAGCAGGGTGACGCCGCTCCGCTTCACCACGGCGGTGACGGCGGGCTCGTTCTCGTCGACGGGGCCGATGTGCGTGCCCGGGCCGGACGGGTCGCGCGTGTTCTTGATGCGGACCGGGATCCCCGCCCACCGCGCCGGACCGAGGCAGCGCGGGTGGAGGACCTTGGCGCCCATGGCGGCGAGCTCCTCGGCCTCGCGGAAGCCGATCTCCTCGATCAGCCGGGCCGCGGGGATCTGGCGCGGGTCGGTGGTGAAGAGGCCGTGGACGTCGGTCCAGATCTCGAGCGCCTCGGCGTCGAGGAGGGCGGCGAAGAGCGCGGCCGACGTGTCCGACCCGCCCCGCCCCAGGAGGCACGTCTCGCCCTTGCCGTTCGACGCGATGAAGCCCTGCGTGAGGACCAGCCCGGCCCCCCCGGCGGCGGCCTCGGCGGCGTCGGGGTCGCGGGCGGGGCGGACGTCGGCGCCGAGGTAGCGCCGCTCCTCGGGCTCGTTCGGCGCCGGGGTGGTCCGGAGGAGGTCGCGGGCGTCGACGCGGCGGCCGATGAGCCGGTGGTGGTGGAGGGCGGCGATGCCGAGGTAGGTCGACGCCAACTCCCCGAAGGACATGACGCGCGCGCGGAGCCGGGGCGAGGCCTCCCGCGTCAGCCGGATCCCCTCCAGGAGGTGCCGCAGCTCCTCCAGCAGCTTGGCCACGGGGGCGTAGTCGTGGGCCGCGATGCCGATGTCGGACGCGAGCTGCTCGTGGGCGTTCCGGATCCACACCCAGGACTCGAGCGGCTCGTCCGCGAGCGCCTCCGCCATGGCCGCCTCGAGCCGGTTGCTGACCTGGGACAGCGCCGACGCGACCACCCACACCCGGTGCGTCGGGAGGAGCGTCCGGACGCGGTCGGCGATGCGGCCCCAGTTGGTCGCCGTCGCCACCGACGTGCCGCCGAACTTCAGGACGATCCAGGGGAGGGGGGCCATGTGCTATCTCCGGGGCGGGCAGCCTGCAGCAAAGGGAGGACCATGTCCATCGTCGCGATCCGCTGGGACGACGGCGCCGGCGCGCTGGAGCTGCTGGACCAGCGGCGGCTGCCGTCCGAGGAGCGCTGGATCCGGCTGACGTCGGCGGCGGCGGTCGCGGACGCGATCCGGGACATGGTGGTCCGCGGGGCGCCCGCGATCGCGATCACGGCGGCGTACGGGACGGCTCTGGCGGACCGGAGCGGCGAGGACCCGGCGGGGGCGCGGGCGGCGCTGGCGACGAGCCGGCCGACGGCGGTGAACCTGCGGTGGGCGCTGGAGCGGTGCGACGCGGCGCGGGCGGCGGGGCGCGACCTGCTCGCGGAGGCCCGCGCGATCCACGACGAGGACCTCGCGATCAACCGCCGCCTGGGGGACCACGGCGCGCCGCGGCTGACCGACCGGGTCCTCACGATCTGCAACACGGGGGCGCTGGCGACGGGCGGTTGGGGGACGGCGCTGGGGATGATCCGGAGCGCGCGGGCGGCGGGGCGCGACGTCCGCGTCCACGCCTGCGAGACCCGGCCCTACGACCAGGGGGCGCGGCTGACGACGTGGGAGTGCGCCCGGGACGGGATCCCGT
>CAYFOA010000157.1:7439-18463 GCA_964344575.1 uncultured Rickettsiales bacterium
CGGCGGCGGCGATGGCGACGGGGCGGGTGACGTCGGTGGTCGTCGGGTGCGACCGCGTGGCCGCCAACGGGGACGTCGCCAACAAGATCGGGACGTACGCGCTGGCGGTGCTGGCGAAGCACCACGGGCTGCCGTTCTACGTGGCGATGCCGACGTCGACGCTGGACGAGCGGATCGCGGCGGGCGCGGACATCCCCATCGAGGAGCGGCCCCGCGAGGAGCTGTTCGACCAGGTGGAGGACGTGGCCGTCTGGAACCCCGCCTTCGACGTCACCCCCGCCGCGCTGGTGACCGCCTGGATCACCGAGGACGGCCCCTGGGAGCCCGCCCCGTGAAGGTCCTCATGCAGCGCTGCAGCCGCGGCTCGGTCCGCGTGGACGGCGAGGTCGTCGGGGCGATCGGGCGCGGCATCGTCGCCCTCGTGGGGACGACGGACGGCGACGACGAGGCGATCGCGCGCCGCCTGGCCGAGCGGGTCGCGGGCTACCGGATCTTCCCCGACGAGGACGGCAAGACGAACCTGAGCGTGCGCGACGTCGGCGGCGAGGTGCTGGTGGTGTCGCAGTTCACGCTCTACGCGAACACGAAGAAGGGGACGCGCCCCTCGTTCGTCCGCGCCGGGGACCCGGTCATCGCGGAGCGGCTCGTCGACACCTTCCAGCAGACGCTCGAGGAGCTCGGCGTGGGCACGGCGGCCGGCGTCTTCGGGGCGATGATGGAGGTCGAGCTGGTGAACGACGGGCCGTTCACGATCCTCCTCGAGAAGGAGAACGTCCCCCGCTAGCGCCGCTCGATCGCGATCACGTCCTCGATCAGCTCGCCCTCGCCGAAGTCCGCCACGAACTCCGCCACGTCCCGCAGGGTCTTCTCGACCGGCCCCCGATCGGGGCCCACCGCGACGACGCCGAGCGTGAGCAGGTTCCAGACGTCCTGCGAGTCGACCTCGCTGACGGCCACGTTGAACTTGTTCTTCAACCGGTCCGTGAGCATGCGCCGCGGGCGGCGCTTCTCCTTCAGCGAGCGGCTGCCGTGGAGGCGGAGGACGAGGCGGAGGCTTCCGACGACCATGCCGCATCATCGCGGTCCGCGGCCGTCTCCGAAAGGTAGCGCCGCACGAGCCGCCCGATCTGCGCGTCCGACAGCCCCTCCAGGTCGCCCCACGTCGCCTCCCGGCCGAAGCCGTTCAGCCACCGCATGCGGCGCCGGGACGCGTCCTTGCGGGCCGCCGGATCCGCCGCCCGGACCGCCGCCCGGAGCCGCCCGAAGCGCTCCACCGCGTGCCCTGCGCCGGCGGGCAGCGCCGCCGCGATCCGGTCCCGCAGCCGCGCCGCCAGGGCCGGCCCCGCGCCCCCTGTCGAGACCGCGATCTGGATCGGCCCGTCCCGGTGGATCGCGGGGAAGTAGAAGTCGCAGTGGGGCTTGTCGTCGGCCACGTGGACCGGGATCCGGCGCGCGCGGCAGGCCGCCGCGATCAGCTTGCTGACGGTCGGGTCGTCGATCGCCACGAGCACCAGCTCGGCGCCCTCGAGATCCTCCGGCTGCCACCGACGCAGGCTCGACGTCAACTCCTCACGGTGCTCACGGCCGCGGATCTCGGCCGACAGTCGGGGCGCGACCACGTGGACCTCGGCCCCCGCGGTGAGCAGCGCCCGGACCCGCCGCGTCGACACGGTCCCCCCGCCGACCACCAGCGCCCGACGGCCCTCGACCTGCCACGCCACCAGCAGCGGCCCCTCGTGCGACGCCGGCGCGATGGACGCCTGCTTGCCGGTCACGACCAGCTCCCGGGACCGCGCAGCTTGCCCGCCGCCTTGGCCAGCCCGGGGTCGCCGAGCTGCGCCTTGACCGCCTTGGTCGCCCGCGGGAAGGCGGCCTCGCCGCGGAGCCGCATGGTCAGCCCGTGCACCTCCTCGACGAAGAGCCCCGCCTCCACGACGAGCCGCCGCAGCCGGTCGGTGTCCGGCTTCGGAGCCTCGTGCCGCGCCTCGAGGAAGTAGTGGCCCACCCCCTCGAAGATCCGGCCGTTGTCGTAGAACCGGGCCCGGAACTCACGCTCGACGATCTCCGGCCGCGACTCGAAGACGTCCTCGGTCGCCAGCAGCGCCCGCGCCGCCTGGAGCATCGCGTCGTTGGCCGCCTCCACGATCCGGGGGACGTCGGCGGACTCGGCCAGCAGCTGCAGCGCCGTGTCGGCCTCCCGGTCGGCGGCCGCGAGGAGCAGGTCGGACTGGTCCACGACCTCGCCCGCGCACTCCCCCTTGCCCACCGCGATCGCGAAGAGCGCGTCGCTCCCCGGTTCCCGGTACATGTGCGGCGCCGCGTCGAACGACGGCAGCTCCGCGAGGTCCGCGAGGAGCTCCTTCCAGCCGGCCCGCCCGACGACGCGGGCGAAGTCCCCGAACGAGGCGCCGTCGCCGTCGGCGAGGTACTTCTGGGCGATGCGGCTGATCGCCTCGGAGACCCGGGACGCGGGCAGCTTCATGACGGGCAGCCCGAACGACTGACCGAGGACGTCACCGCCCGTGCCGCCGGCGCGGCCGCCGAGCATCAGCATGTAGTGGGGCGCCGCCACCCCGCCGGCCCGCTTGGCGCCGCCGAAGAAGCCGATGTCGGCGATGTGGTGCTGCGCGCAGGAGTTGGGGCAGCCGCTGACGTGGATGCGGAGGCGCTCCAGCCGGGGGTCCCGGGCGAGCGCGTCGAGCATCGGCTGGATCGACCGCGCGAGGCTCCGGGGGGACGTGATGCCGAGCTTGCAGCTGTCCGCCCCCGGGCAGGTGACCGTGTCCCCCAGCCCACCGGCCCGCTCCAGCCCGAGGTCGAGCCCCGCCAGCGCGTCGCGCACCGCGAGCAGCCGGTCCGTCGGCACCCAGCGGATGAGCAGCGCCTGGTCGGGGAGGATCCGGAGCGTGTCGCCGGAGTGCTCCCGCTGGATCGCCGCGATCCCCCGGAGCTGGGCCGGGCTGAGGTCGCCGCGGGGGACGCGGACCTTGACCGCGCGGTAGCCGGGCTGCGCCTGGGGCCACGTGTTCGTCCGCAGCCACGCCGCCTCGACGGCGGACGCGTGCGCCGGCAGCGCGTCGGGTCCGGGCCCGTGCAGGGGAGCGTCGTCCCACCGGTCCTGCCGGCCGAGCCACGCGGTCCAGGCGTCGTCGTGCTCCAGCCCGGACCGCACCTCGGCGACCTCCTCGCGGAACCGCTCGATGCCCCACTTCGCGACGAGGAACTTCAGCCGCGCCCGCGCCCGGTTCTTCTTCTCGCCGTGGATCGCGAACACCCGCAGCACGGCCTGGACGAAGGGGAGCAGCTCGGCCTCGGGGAGGAAGTCGGTGTACTCGACCGCCTCGTAGGGGACCGCGCCCAGCCCGCCGCCGACGACGACCCGGAAGCCGCGCGCGGTCGACCCGTTGGTGCCGCGGATCCGCGCCGTGAAGCCGAGGTCGTGGAACGCGCCGAGGTTCCAGACGGGGTCGTCCGTCCCCGACAGGTAGATCTTGAACTTCCGCCCCAGGGACTGGCCGTCGGGGTGGCGGAGCGCGAACCGGGTCAGCTCGATCCCCGCCGCGGTGACGTCGAACGGCTCGTCCGGGGAGACGCCCGTGTTGCCCGCCGCGCAGACGTTCCGGACGACGTTCCCGCACGCCTCCTTGGACGTCATCTCGGCCCGGTCCAGGGCCCGCATCACGTCCGGGGTGGCGTCGAGCTTCACGAAGTGGATCTGGATGTCCTGCCGGGTCGTCAGGTGCGCGACGCCGTGGCCGTAGACCTCGGCGATGTCGGCGAACGCGTCCACCTGCTCCGCGGTCATCAGCCCCAGCGGGAGCTTGCTCCGCATCATGTGGACGCCGTCCTGCCGCTGGCCGTAGACGCCCATCCGGAGGCGCTCCTCGAGGAAGACGTGCTCGGGGACGTCGCCCGCGCGGATGCGGGCGATGGACGCCGCGAACCGCTCGATCTCGGTGTTCACGAAGTCGCGCGAACCGGCGACGGAGCGGCGGGTGGGGAAGGGGACGAAGGTGGTGGTCATCGGTCGGTCTCCACATCGAGGATCGGGAGGCGGTGGTGGATGCCGCACTCGGTCTTGCCGAGGCCGGCCCAGCGGCCCGCGCGCTCGCCGGCGTCGGCCGAGGCGGGGCGGGAGGTGCAGGGCTCGCAGCCGAGGCTGCGGTACCCCTGGTGGAGGAGGGGGTTCGTGGGGACGTCGTGCGCGGCCACGTAGGCGTCGACGTCGGCGCGGGTCCAGCCGACCAGCGGGTTGACCTTCAGGAGGCCGAACTGCTCGTCCCACTCGATGGCCCGGGCGCCGGCGCGCGTCGCCGCCTGGTCCCGCCGGATGCCCGTGATCCAGGCGTCCAGCCCCCCGAGCGCGTCCCGCAGCGGCGCGACCTTGCGGAGGTAGCAGCAGTGGTCGGGGTTCCGCTCCCACAGGCGCGGGCCGTGCGACGCCGCCTGATCGGCGAGGTCGAGGCGCGGCCGGACGGCGCGGATGGTGATCCCGTACCGGGCCTCCACGCGCCGCTTCAGCGCGTACGTCTCGGGGAAGAGCAGCCCGGTGTCGAGGAGGAAGGCGGGGACGGTCCGCCCCATCCGGTGGAGGAGGTCGAGGACGACGAGGCTCTGGGGCCCCAGCGACGTCGACAGGGCGATGCGATCCCCGAACGCGGACGTCGCCCACGCGAGGATCGCGCGGGGGTCGGCCGCAGACGGCAGATCGGGGGGAGGATGGCTCACGATGACTCCAGTCGGCATCGGCGCCGGGCCCGGGGGCTCGGCTACTCGCAGGGTGCGCTCAGGGCAAAAAGAAACCCGCCAGGGTCAGGGACCGGGGCGGGCGCGCGTGCGAGTCTTCGAAGTCGACTAGACGGTCCACACCCCGGTCGCGGGACAGGCGCAACAGCGACACAGGGTGCGGGCAGACGGAACCATCACGAACGACCGTAGCGCCCGGAGATCGTGCTGACAACCCGATTTGTTTTTGACCCGGCCCGCCGATGGGGTGTCCAACCGGCGAGGAGGGAGCGCCATGAAGGCCTGGCCCACGTTCGCGATCACCCTGTTCCTGTCCGCCTGCGTCTCCGGCGCGGGCGCGCTCGACTCCACCGACGACTCCACCGGCGACGACGACGACTCGGTCGCGTCGCCTCCGGAGGAGCTCGTCCTGTTCGACGCCCACATTCACCTGCTCCCGGGCGAGGACCCGGAGGACCTCGTCGACCTCGTCGCGGGCGCCGGCGTCGAGGGGATGGCGGTGCTGGGGATGGACGACGCCCGCCCCCTGCAGGCGGCCCACCCCGACTTCGTCCGCGCGTTCGCGTTCATCCCCCGGGGCGACGACGGCGCCCTCCGCCTCGACGCCGGGACCGTCCCCCGCCTGGAGGACTTCCTCGACGGCGGCGCGGCCGGGATCGGCGAGCTGTCCGTCCGCCACTTCGCCACCGGGCCGAACGACGAGCCCGACGACCTGCCCGCGGACCACCCGGTCCTGATGGACGTCTACGCGCTCGCGGGGGACCACGGCGTCCCCGTGAACATCCACTTCGACTACCGCGACGGGCCGGGGGAGATGGACTCCTTCGAGGACGCCCTCGACGCCCACCCCGACGCGACGTTCGTGTGGGCCCACGCCGGCGACGCGCAGCCCGGCCCGGTCGGAGACCTGCTCGACGCGCACCCCAACCTCTGGGCCGACATCAGCTGCCGCAATCCCCACTACCCGCGCTGGACGTCGACCGGGCAGAGCGAGGAGCTGCAGCGGATCACCGACGAAGACGGGCGCCTGAAGGACGAGTGGGGCGCGCTGTTCGAGGACTTCGCCGACCGCGTCGTGTGGGGCAGCGACGTCGGCCCCGACGGGCGGGACGCGATGCTGGACGACGTGGTCGCCTACACGCTCGCCGCGCTGGAGGAGCTCGACCCCGAGATCGGGCACGCGATCGCGTCCGACAACGCCCGCCGCCTGCTCGGCATGGACTGACCGCCGACACCCCGCCGTGCCACCGGCGTGGGATCATCCCCGGATGCCGGTCCGGAACCGCGACGAGCTGCTCGCCGCCGAGCTGAGCCCCGACGTCCGGGCGCGGCGGGCGTACGCGCTGGACCTCGTGGAGCGGGCGCTGGCGGCGGTCGAAGCCGGCGCGGCCACCGAGCGCGCCCTCGACGCGCTCGGGGAGGACCTCGACGGCTGCACGGTGTTCGCGTTCGGGAAGGCCGCCGCCCCGATGACGCGGGCGCTGCTCGGGCGCGTCCGTCCGGTCCGGGGGCTGGTCTTCGGGCCGGGCTCCGACCCCGGCGGGCTCGACCCTCTGGGGTGGCGTCCCGGCGGTCACCCCGTCCCCGTCCCCGACGCCGCCGCGCACGGGGCCGAGGCCCTCGCCCTGGCCGCGTCGCTGGGCCCCGACGACGTCGCCGTCTGCCTCGTCAGCGGCGGCGGCTCCGCCATGCTGGAGCTCCCCCGGGACGGCCTCACGATCGCCGATGTCGTCCGCCGGACCCGCCGCCTCCTCCGCGACGGCGCCGACATCGCCGAGCTCAACGCCGCGCGCGTCCGCATGTCGCAGCTCAAGGGGGGCCGCTTGGGCGCCGCCATGGCCCCCGCCCGCGTGATCAACCTCGTCCTCAGCGACGTCGGCGGACACGGCCCCGAGCTCGTCGCGTCGGGGCCGACCGTCACCCCGGCCTCCACCACGATCGTCGTCGCCGACAACTCGACGGCCGTCGACGCCGTCGCGGCGGCCGGCCTCGAGCTGATCCCCGGGGTGGTCCACGGCACCGCGCGGTGGGCGGGGGCGGCGTTCTACGGCGGCGGCGGCGGGCCTCCCCGGGTCGCCGGCGGGGAGACGATCGTCGAGGTCATGGGCGACGGACGGGGCGGCCGGAACCAGGAGTTCGTCCTCGGCGCCGCCGCCGCCGCCTGGGCCGGCGGCCTCGTCCTGTCGATCGGAACCGACGGGATCGACGGCACGTCGGACGCCGCCGGGGCGCTCCTCGACGAGGCCGTCATGGCTCGCGCCCACGGCCTCGGCCTCGATCTCGAGGACCACCTCCGCCGCAACGACAGCCACGCCTTCTTCGAGCGCGCTGGAGGCCGCATCGTCACCGGCCCCACCGGCACCAACGTCGCGGACCTCAGCCTCTTCCTGCCCTGAACGTCCGGCCGCGAGCGCGCGTGAGTAACCACTCACGGTCCCTTGTCAAATCAAAAAAAGTGCGTGAGTTCAGCCACTCACGGTCTTGACAGGTTCGATCCCGCCCCCAGGTTCCGAGGCGTGCCGGATGGTCCGGCCGCCCAACCTGGAGAGCGACATGAACCTGGTCCTCCGAGACCCCTTCTTCGGCGACTTCGACGCGCTCTTCCCCTCCTTCTTCGGAGGGGGCCGTCGGACCTCCGCCGCCCCTTCGACGCAGCTCCCGCGCGTCACCACCCGCTCCGACGAGGACGCCTACGTCCTCGAGGCCGAGGTCCCCGGCCTGAAGCCCGAGGACGTCCACGTCACCGTGGACGACGGCGTGGTCACCCTCGCCGCCAAGGCCGTGCAGGTCGACGAGGACGACGACGGCCGCGTCACCCGCCGGTTCGCGTCCGGCTTCGAGCGCCGCTTCACGCTGCCCGGCGACGTCGACGGCGACGCCATCGCGGCCAAGCTGGAGGACGGCGTGCTGGTCCTGAGGCTGCCCCGTGCGGGCGCGCCGGAGCCCCGTCAGATCCCGATCTCGTAGCTGAAACAGGGACGGCTACAGGAGGCCGAGGGTGCGCTCCGCGTTGCCCTTGGCCTTCACGCCGTTCTTGATGAACTCGATCGTCCCGTCCTCGCCGATGATCACGGTCGTCCGGATCACGCCGATCGAGGTCTTCCCGTAGAGCTTCTTCTCCCCGTACGCGCCGTACGCCTTGTGGACGTCGAGCTCGGGGTCGCTCAGCAGCGGGAAGTTGAGGTCGTACTTGCCGCGGAAGTTCCCGTGGGACTTCAGGCTGTCCTTGCTGACGGCGAGGACCACCGTGTTCTTGTCCGCGAACGCCACCTGCCGGTCGCGGTAGTCGCACGCCTGGACGGTGCAGCCGGGGGTGTTGTCCTTCGGGTAGAAGTACAGCACCACCCGCTGGCCGCGGAGGCTGCTGAGGGTGAGGTCGTCGCCGTCGTCGCGGGACAGGGTGAAGTCGGGGGCCGGATCGCCAACGTTGAGGGTCGTCATGGCGGCGGAGGGTAGCGCGGGCGGCGGCTATGATCATCCGCGACGTGCGCGTTCCCGATCTCGACCTCGCGGCCTTCCACGGCGTCCCCTTCCCGGTGGCGACCGTGGACGAGCTGCGCCGCAAGCGCGTCCTCGCCGCCGAGGGGATGGGCCACGAGCTGGTGATCGTGTGGAACGACGGGACCCCCCGCGCCTACGCCGACAGCTGCCCCCACCTCGGGCTGCCGATGTCGATGGGGATGGACGAGGGGGACGTGCTCCGGTGCCGCTACCACGGCTGGGGGTTCGACCTCGACAGCGGCGCCGTCACCGACCAGCCGACCCTCCGCAAGCCCCGCAAGTGCGCGCTCAAGCGGTTCGGCTGCACGCGCCGCGGCGGGCTCGTGTTCGCGTGGACGGGCGACCCCGACGCGGTCGAGGCCGCCGAGGCGCTCCTCCCCGAGGACGTCGTCACCGACTTCGCGCTCCACCGCGTCGTCTTCGACTGCCCCTTCTACCTGGCCCTCTTCAACGCCGTGGACTACGCCCACTTCGCGCGGCACCGCTACTACAAGCGCGTCTACGACCTCTACCGCCGCATCCGGCAGGACGGCCACGTCCCCGGCGATCCCTTCGAGTGGGAGCTGACCGACGAGGACGACCACGCCCTCCACATCCGGCTCGAGGCGGCCCGCCGCGATCTGACGATGTACGCGACCTGCGCGGACTTCACCGACGAGGGCGGCGTCAACCGGTTCCAGACCTGGGTGACCCCGCTGGGGCCGAGCCGCACGCTCTACTGGGAGTGCTACGCGGCGCGGAGCGAGAGCCCCTGGACGAAGCTGGCCGCGAAGCTGATGTTCAAGACGGTGATCGTCCGCCTCCTCGACACCGAGGACCACGACTGGACGTCGCTGTCCTCGCCCAACTTCCTCGACGGCCGGAACATCCACCTCTCGGCCACCGACCTGCCCCTGCATCAGCACCTCCGCAAGTTCGTGCTCCCACGGATGAGGGCGGGATCGGGCGGTCCGGGCTAACCTGAGCGGCGGATGAAGCCGCCGATGCTCGATCTGCAGGCGTTCGACGACCTGCCCTTCCCCGTCGCCTGGGTGCCCGAGCTGCGCCGCAAGGGGATGACGAAGATCCACGCGATGGAGCGCGACCTCGTCGTCTTCTGGAACGGCGGCCGGCCCACCGTCTTCGCCGACAGCTGCCCCCACCTGGGGCTCCCGATGAGCCTCGGGAAGGTCGAGGGGGACAAGGTCCGGTGCGCCTACCACGGCTGGGCGTTCGCGACCGGCGGCGGCGAGGTCGTCGACCAGCCGACCCTCAAGAAGCCGCGCCCCTGCAAGATGAAGCGGTACGGCGCCCTCGTCGTCGGCGACCTCGTCTTCTCCTGGACCGGCGATCCCGAGGCGACCGAGCGGGCCCGCGGCCTCCTCCCCGAGCACGTGCTCGAGGGCTTCTCGCTCTTCCGCGTCGTCTTCGACTGCCCCTTCTACATGGCGCTCTTCAGCTCGGTGGACTACGCCCACTTCCCGTACCACACCGGCTACCGGCCCTTCTACAAGCTCTACAGCAAGCTCCGCTCCAACGAGCACGCGCCCGGGTCCGCGTTCCCCAGCAAGGTCGTCGCCGAGAGCGACCGGCGGGTGACGGTCCGGATCGAGGACGCCGAGCGCGACATCCACATGTACGCGACCTGCGCCGAGATGGACGACGCGTCGGTGAACTTCTTCCAGACGTACGTCACGCCGATCACGCCGATGAAGACGCTGTACTGGGAGTGCTACCGGCCGCGCACGGAGAGCCGGATCCTGGACACCCTCGCGCGCGCGACCTTCCGGACCGTGACCACGCGGCTGCTCGGCGGCGAGGACCGGCTGTGGACGCGGCTGTCGGCCCCGAACGCGGTCGCGGGGGACAACATCCACCTCTGCGAGAACGACGTCCCCCTCGGCGCGCACCTCCGGAAGTTCGTCATGCCCCGTCTCAAGGCGCACGCGGCCGGAGGCTGACCAAACGAAACGTCACGCTTCTGAGGCCCATCCGTGCGGCGGCCGGGAACGCCCCTGGCATCCACGGGACCTCGGTTACGATGCAGGGCATCGCGCCCTCGGCGCCCGCGGCGCCAGGAACGCCCCGCCTCACCGTCCGGTGGACCCAGAAGCAAGGCGGTCCGTTTAGAGTGTGAGGCCGTGCGCGCCCGCCTCACCCTGATCCTGCTCCTCCTCGCCGCCACCGGCTGCCCCGGATGGCAGGGCGTCGAGCCTCCCCCCGTCGGTGACGACGACGACGACGACGACGCCACCGACGCGCCGCCCGACGCGGTCGTCCCCGAGCTGCTCGCCGGCCCCGTCCTCAACCCCGACGGCGGCTGGGTGGCGACGAACCCCAACCGCGACTGGGTCGCGCTGACCGAGACCGCGGGCGGGGAGCCGTTCCGGGCGGCGTCGGTCATCGAGGTGCCGGGGTCGCTCCGGGAGTGGTACTTCCCGGGCGACGGGAGCTCGACCGACACGATCGGCAGCGGCGTCCAGGCGGGGCTCGTCGCCGACGCGATCCAGCACGGGCGGTACGCGGCCATCCGGATCTTCGCGGAGACCGCCGACGACCTCCCCCCGGCGTGGCCGACGACCACCGATCCGCCGGGCCTGGGGCCGGACGGGGTGATCTCGCTGGTCGCCGTGCCCGTCGAGCCGGATCCCGACCCCGGCGACGACGACGACGACGACGACAGCGGTGACGACGACGACAGCGCCGGCGACGACGACGACAGCGCCGGCGGCGACGACGACGACGCGGCCGACGACGACGACGCGGCCGACGACGACGACGCGGCCGACGACGACGAC
>CAYFOA010000158.1:0-18429 GCA_964344575.1 uncultured Rickettsiales bacterium
CACCAGGCCCGGATGGGCCACTCGACTCAGCGGAACAACGTGTCTGGCCTACACAGCTAGTTCGTCGAGTCGACGCGCGCGATGACGACGGTGATGTTGTCGTCGCCCCCGCGTTGGTTGGCCAACTCGACCAACTCCCGCGCGACCTGCTGGAAGGACTTCTCCACGAGGAGGTCCCGCATCTCGTCCTCGTCGACGAGGTTGCTGAGCCCGTCGCTGCACAGCAGGTACAGGTCGCCCGGCTCGGCGCGGAGGACCTGCGTGTCGATCTCGACCTCCTCCTGGAAGCCGAGGGAGCGCGTGATGATGTTCCGGAACCGGTGGTGCTTGGCCGTCTCGGGGGTGATGAGGCCGGCCTTGATCTGCTCGTTGACCCAGGAGTGGTCCTCGGTCCGCTGGGTGATCTCGCCGCCCCGGATGAGGTAGCCGCGCGAGTCCCCGACGTGCGCGAGGTAGGCCATCCCCGCCCGGAAGAGGAGGATGACGGCGGTGGTGCCCATGCCGCGGTACTCGGGGTCCGCCTGGGCGCGCTCGAAGATCCGCTTGCCCGCGAGCCGGATGGCGTACTTGATCTTCTCCTGCGTGATCTGGTCGTCCGTGACGTCGTCGCTGTCGTTGCCCTCGTCCCGGATGTTCGACAGCACCTCCTCGATCGTCGTCACCGCGATCTGGGACGCGTACTCGCCCCCGGCGTGGCCTCCCATGCCGTCGCAGCAGACGTAGATCCCCACCTCGTCGTTGATGAGGTAGTTGTCTTCGTTGTTCTGCCGCTTCATGCCGACATTCGTGATGCCGGCGGACGTGATCCGCATGCCGTCTCCTGATGCTCCCCTGGCAGGCAGGAGAGTCTACCTGACCGGGCGCTCCGCTTGGGCTCGCGCGACCAGCTCGCGAGCGAACGTCTCGGCTGCGTCGGTCCCCTCGGCGCCCGCCATCATCCGGACCAGCTCGCCCACCGACGCGGCCGCGTCGAGCTGCGTGACCTGCGCCTGCGTCCGGCCCCCGAGGACGTGCTTCTCCACCCGGTAGTGCCGGTCCGCGCGCGCGGCGATCTGGGGGAGGTGGGTGATGCACAGGACCTGAAGCTCCGACGCGATCTCGGCCAGCTTTCTTCCGACCGTCTCGGCCGTCGCGCCCCCCATGCCCGTGTCCACCTCGTCGAAGACGCACGTCTGGACGGTCGTCGTGCCCGCCAGCGCGCGGCGGATCGCGAGGAGGATCCGGGACAGCTCACCGCCGGAGGCGACCTTCGCCAGCGGGCGCGGGTCCTCGCCGGGGTTCGCCGACAGCGCGAACGCGATCCGGTCGATGCCCGTGGACGACGCGAAGGGGGCCCCGCCGTCCTCACCCAGCCCCGGCACCTCGGCGCTCCCGTCGAACCCCTCGAAGCCGACCTCGAACCGAGCCTTCGCCATCGCCAGCGACTCCAGCTCCGCCTCGACCTGCCCGCGCAGCCGCGCCGCCGCCTCCCGGCGCGCCTCCGACAGCGCCTCGCAGGCCTGGCGGGCGGACGCGCGGGCGTCCGCGATCTCGCGCTCCAGCGTCTCCAGCCGGAGCTCCAGCGACCCCAGCTCGTCCAGCTCCGCCCGCATCCGGTCCCGCAGCGCGACGAGCTCGGCGACGTCGCACCGGTGCTTGCGGGCGAGCCGGCGGAGCAGCGCGATCCGGTCCTCGACCTCCTGCAGGCGGAAGGGGTTGGACTCGGCCGTGCGGGCGTAGTCGTCGAGGTCCCGGCCCGCCTCGATCGCGGCGATGTTGGCCGTCTCCAGGCTCGCCAGCACGTCCCCGAGGGAGGGGTCGATCTCCACCAGCCGCCGCACCTTCGGCAGCGCCTCCGCCAGCTTCTCGGTCGCCGACCCCGTCGCCGAGTACAGCGCCGCCCCCGCGTCCCGCGCCGCCGCCCCCCGCTCCTCGGCGTGCCGCAGCAGGCCGCGCTCGGACTCCAGCGCCTCGAGCTCGCCCTCGGTCAGCGCCGCCTGGTCGAGCTCGTCGAGCTGGAACGTCAGGTAGTCCTCGCGGGACCGCTGCTCGTGCTCCAGCCCCGCCAGCCGGTCCCGCTCGGCGAGCGACTCCCGCAGCGCCTGGACGAGGGACGTCGCACCGGCCCGGTCGTCATCGAGGCCCCCGAACCGGTCGAGGATCTTCCCGTGGGACGCCTCGTCGAGCAGGACCTGGTGCTCGTGCTGGGAGCTGTAGTCGACGAGCACGCGGGCGAGCGTCCGGAGCGCCGCCACGGGGACCGACGTCCCCCCGATGTAGGCCCGCGAGCGGCCGCCCCGAGTGACGACCCGGCGGAGCAGCAGCCCGTCCTCCTCGTCGGCCACGGCGACGTCGAGCTCGCCGAGGATCGCGTCGACCTCCGCCCCCCGCGCCACCCGCGCCTGCACCTCGGCGGTCTCGCGCCCCGTGCGGACGATGTCGGCGGACGCGCGCGCGCCGAGAACGAGCCCCAGGGCGCCGAGGATGATCGACTTGCCCGCGCCGGTCTCGCCGGACAGCACGTTGAGCCCGGGGCCGAACTGCACGGCCAGGTCTTCGATGATGGCGACGTCGCGGATCCGCAGCTCGCGGAGCATCTAGGCGGGCCTCACGCGGTGCCCCAGCCCATCTTCGTGCGGAGGATCTCGAAGAAGTCGCGGGAGGCCGCGTGGACCAGCCGCGCGGCGTGGGGCGAACGGGCCACGCGGACGCGATCCCCGGGCTCCAGGGCGACGCCCTCCTGCCCGTCGATCGTCAGGAACACCTCGCCCCGCGCCTCCTTGAGGATGCAGTCGACCTCGCTCGCCGCGGAGATGATCAGCGGCCGGTTCGTGAGGATGTGGGGGCAGATGGGGGCGACGAGGATGACGTCGGTGGACGGCTCCACGATCGGCCCCCCGGCGGCCAGCCCGTAGGCCGTCGAGCCGGTCGGGGTGGACACGATCAGGCCGTCCGCGCGGTAGCTGCTGACGAAGCTCCCGCCGACCCGCGTCTCCAGGTGGATGACCTGGGCGAGGGCGCCCTTGTTGACGACGACGTCGTTGAGCGCGACCGACCGGTCGACGACCTCGCCGTCCCGCCACACCTCGGACCGCAGCATCATCCGCCGCTCGACGACGTAGTCGCCGGCGAGGACCTGCTCGACCGTCTCCAGCATGTGCTCGCTGTCGACGTCGGTGAGGAACCCGAGGCGGCCGAGGTTGATGCCGAGGATGGGGACGGACGCGGACGCGAACAGGCGGGCGGCGAGCAGCAGGGTGCCGTCGCCGCCGAGGCTGATCCCCAGCTCGGCGTGCGCGGCGAGCTCGTCCCGGGGGACGCCCTCCCTCCCCAGCGCCTCCGCGGTCTCGGCGTCGAGCGTGACGACGTGCCCCCGCTCCTCCAGCCACGGCGTCAGCTCGTGGGCGGCCTTGCGGGCAGCGGCGCTGTTCGGCTTGCAGAGGACCCCGACTCTCACGGCGGCGATGCTACTCGATGTGCCGCGCGAGCCGCACCCAGGCGGCGACGCCGACGGCCTGGGGGCGTGCCCCGGGGTCGATCCCCGCAGCGACCACGGCCGCCTCGAGGGCCCCGCCGTCGCGCCCCGGGAGCCCGATCGCGAGCGAGTTGAGGACCGTCTTGCGGCGCGCCGCGAAGCCCCCGTGGACGACCTTGCGGAAGTGCTCGTAGTCGACGCCGGCAGCACGCCACAGCGGCTCCGTCCGCGGCTTCAGCCGCAGCACCTTGCTCTGCACCTTGGGGATCGGCCGGAACGCGCCGGGGGGCACCCCGAAGAGGATCCAGGCCTCCGCGAAGGACTGCACCAGCACCGACAGCGCCCCGTACGGCTTCGACTTCGGCGTCGCGCAGATCCGCTCGGCGACCTCCTTCTGGAACATGAGCGTCGCGCTCAGCACGTGCCCCGTCCACTCCTCCAGGAGGTGCATCGTGATGCGCCCGCCGACGTTGTAGGGGAGGTTCGCGACGATGCGGTACGGCCCCGCCACCGGCAGATCCGACGGGAGCACCCGCAGCGCGTCGGCGTGGACCAGGGTCGCGCCCGCGTCCGCCGCGAACCGCCGCTCCCACTCCGCCGCCAGCGCGTCGTCCTTCTCGATGCAGATCAGGTGGGACGCGAGCTTCCGCAGCCGCGGCGTCAGCGCCCCCCGCCCGGGGCCGATCTCGACGACCACGTCGCCCTCCCGGATCGCCGCCGCCGACGCGATCCGCGCGATGACCCCCTCGTCGACGAGGAAGTTCTGGCCCAGCGACTTCTTCGCGCGGACGTTCTTCACCGGGCCGTCATCCGAGCCGCATCGCCGGGTTCGCGTCGACGTCCAGCGCCGACCGCTCCCCCCGCCGCATCCGCTGGACCGCGACGTACCCGATCATCGAGGCGTTGTCCGTGCACCAGCGCCGCTCCGCCGACACCAGCGTCCACCCGTCCGCCTCCGCCGCCTCCGCGAACGCCGACCGGAGCCGCGAGTTCGCCGCCACCCCGCCCGTCACGATCACGCGGTCGACGCCCGTCTGCTGCACCGCCTTGCGCGTCTTGTGGAGGAGCACGTCGACGATCGCCTCCTGCAGCGACGCGCAGAGGTCGCTCATCGCCTGCCCCTCGGGCACGCCGTCCCGCTGGACCCTCTGCCAGACCGCCGTCTTCAGCCCCGAGAACGAGAAGTCGAGGTCCTTGCTGTGCTTCATCCCGCGGGGGAGCTCGAACGCCGTCGCGTCGCCGTCCTGCGCCGTGCGGTCGACGTAGACGCCGCCCGGGTAGGGCAGCCCGAGCACGCGCGCCCCCTTGTCGAACGCCTCCCCCGCCGCGTCGTCCCGCGTCTCCCCGAGGACCTCGTAGTCGCCGACGTCCCGCGCCAGCACGAGGAGGCTGTGGCCGCCGCTGACGACCAGCCCGAGGAACGGGAAGTCGGGCTCCCGCTGCCCGATGAAGGGCGCGAGGAGGTGGCCCTCGAGGTGGTTGACGGCGAGCAGGGGGACGCCCCGCGCGGCCGCGATCCCCTGGCCGTAGGAGAGCCCCACGAGGAGGCAGCCGACCAGCCCCGGGCCGGCCGTCACGGCGACCCCGCGCACGTCCGCGAGCCCGATCCCGGCGCGCCGGCAGGCCTCGGCGACGACGCCGTCGATCGCCTCGGTGTGGCAACGCGACGCCAGCTCGGGGACCACCCCGCCGAAGAGCGCGTGCTCGTCGATCTGCGACCGCACCACCTCCCCGAGCACGACGCCGTCGCCGTCGAGCACCGCCGCGGCGGTCTCGTCGCACGACGTCTCGATGGCGAGCAGCGGGAAGGGGTCCGTCACGGGACGCCTTCTACTCGATGTGGTCGATCTTCGGGAGGTACTCGTCGAACTCGAACCGCCCCTCGGTCTGCTCCTCGGTGTGGCACTCGAGGCAGACCGCCTCCGCCGGCGCCTTCACCAGGTCCACGCCGGCCGGGTCGGACGTGTGCTTGCGGCCCGGTCCGTGGCAGGCCTCGCACTGCACGTTGCGGAGGATGCCGACCTCGGTCGCCGCCTCCGGGCCGCCGGGCTTCCCCGCGCCGGTGACGTGGCACGACCAGCAGTCGTCGTCCCACTGCCGCTTGTCGGCGATCAGCGTCCGGTAGGCGTGCCCGTGGCCGGTCTGCTTCCAGTCCTCGTACTCGGGCCGGTGGCAGCCGAGGCACGCCGTCGCGCCCACGTAGTCGCCGGTGTCCTGCCGCTTCGGGCCGTGTCGGTCGGCGCCGTGCCCGCCGCCCGGGCCGTGGTCGTGTCCGGCGTGGGGGTCCGGCTGGGGGCCCAGCTTCTCCAGCGCCGCGTCGACCAGCGCCTGCATCCCCGGCTCGTCGGCCAGCTTCGTCGACATGGGGACGTTCCGCCCGCTGATGACGTTGCTGGTGCCGTCGTCCTGCGGGGGGACGTAGATGTCGTCGTAGCGGCCCTGCGTGACCTTCCGGAGCCGCTCCAGCCGGTCCCGGCTGCGGTCGTCGGTGGCGGCGGCGATCTGCTGGTCGTAGCGGTCGAGCTGGTTCTGGACGGACTCCAGCCGCCGGAGCGCCCGCTCTCGCCCCGCCTCGTTGCTCCAGCCGACGCCGCCGTCGCGGAACTCGAGGACCGCCTCGCCGAGGTACTTGCCGCGGCTGCCCGCCTCGAAGATCGCGGTCGTGCCGACGATCACCGGGTCCACCTGCATCTTCCGCGTGTGCGAGCTGAAGATGAGGTCGATCCCCTCGACGTCCTTCGCCAGCGCCTTGTTGGCGTCCAGCCCGAGGCCGCTGAGGACGACGACGAGGTCGACGTTCGGACGCAGCTCGGCGACGGCGCCCCGCACCGCCTCGGACGGCGCCAGGATCGTCACCCCCTCGGCGACCCGGCCCTCCCCGATGACGCCGGTGACGCCGACCTTCTTGCCCGCGATCTCGACGACCCGGGTGGTCTCGAAGATCAGCGACCCGTCCGCCTTGGCGAGGTTCGCGGAGACGTACGGCAGCTCGTACCTGGCGGCGCCGTCGACGAGGAAGTCCAGCCCGAACGCGAGGTCCCCGTCCCCGACCGTCATCGCGTCGACGCCGAGCTGCTGCGAGCCGGCCATCAGGAGGTCGGCCTTGATCTCCCGTTGTTCCCGCTCCTTGCTCGTGACGGTGGGGCGCGCCCACAGCATGTCCCCCGCGTCGAGCTGGAGGACCGGCTGGTCGGAGTAGGAAGCGAGGTGGGTGGAGCGCCTGGCGAGACCGCCGAGGGGGTTCTTCGGTCACCCGCAGGGCTCGATCTCGCCGTCGATGTTGTTCGTGAACACCACGGTGAGTCGAGCCGACGCCGACGGTTTGTCGTGACCGGTGGGGTCCTCCTCGGCGGCGGCCTCGGGGGCGACCTCCTCCACCGGGGCGGACGTGGACTCGGGCTCCTCGACGGGCGCCTCGCCCCCGCCGCACGCGACCAGCGCGAGGAGCGCGACGCTAGCTGCCCAGCGCATCGAGCCTCACCTTCGCCTTGGAAGCCTCGTCCGACTTCGGATAGAGCCGCCGCAGCTCGCCGTAGAACACCTTCGCCGCGTCGAGGTCCTCGTCCGTCCCGAGCTGCTCGAACGCCATCCCCTGCATGAACATCGCGCGGGGCGCCCAGGGCGAGTCGTCGTCGCGGACGATGACCTTCTGGTACTCGGTGATCGCCGCCTTGTAGCGGCCGAGCTCGTACAGGGCGCGGCCGACGAGGAACTGCGCCTCGAGCCACCACTGCGACTCGGGATAGGCCTTCGTGAAGTCCTGCAGGGCGGCCCCCGCCTTGCGCCACTCGCCCGTCTGGGTCAGCCCCAGCGCCGTCCGGAACGCGCGCTCCTCGTCGGAGATCGCGGGGGGGACGTCCTCGGGCGCGCCGTCGGTCCCCGCGTCCTCGGGGAACGGGACGTCGACCGCGGGCTCCAGGCCGCCCTCCGGCGCAGGCGCCTCGATCGGCTCCTCGTCCTCCAGCGGGGGCATCAGGATCGGCGCAGGCTCGTAGCCGTCGAGTCGCTCCATCAGCTGCGCGTCGATGTGCCCCAGCTGGGCGCCCATGGCCGTCAGCTGGAACTCCATGTCGGCGGTCAGCTGCCCGCTCTGCTGGAGCGTGTGCTGGATGCTGTCGAGCTGGCCGCGGACGTAGGTCAGGTCCTCCATCAGCGCCTGCACCGTCGCCCCGCTGTCGGCGTACCGGCGCCTCGCCTCGGCGGCGCGCTGCTCGATCGCGTCGACCCGCTCCCGCTCCGTGGTGAGGTCCTTCTGGAGGTCGCGCGTCCGCTCGCGGGTGACGTCGAGCTTCTCGCGGAGGAGGTAGCTGCCGCTGCGGCCCGTCCAGTCGACGACGCATCCCGTCGCCGCCAGTACGGCGACGAGCGCCAGGACCACCGCCCTCACGGGACGATGAACTCCACCCGCCGGTTCTTCGCCCAGGCGCTCTCGCCCCACCCGTTGTCCGCGGGGCGCTCCTCGCCGTAGCTGACGGTGCGGATGCCGCCCCCGCTCATGCCGAGGTTGACGAGGTAGCTCTTGACCGCCTCGGCGCGCTTCTGGCCGAGGGACAGGTTGTACTCGGTGGAGCCGCGCTCGTCGGCGTGCCCCTCGAGCCGGATCTTCGTGATGCCCCCGGCCTCGAGGCAGGCGGCGTTGTCGGCGAGGGTGCTGCGGGTCGAGTCGGCGAGCTTGAACTCGTTGAACTCGAAGTAGACGGTCTTGAGGACGCAGTCGCCGCGGTCGGACTTCCGCTCCTTGACCCGGAACCCGCCCAGCGCGACGGCCTGGTCGCCCACGGGGGTGACGACGCGGACGTCGTAGCTGCCGGCGCGGAGGTCCTCGCTGGCGCGGAACGTCAGCTCTCCGTCGTCGTACACGTCGACGCCTCGGGCCTTGATGCTGCCGAGGTAGACCTCGCTGCCGTCCTCGAACCCCCACCCGGTGACGGTCACGGTCACGGCCGTCCCTTCGTTGGTGAACGAGGGATCGACGTCGGTGATCTCGACGGCTGCGCGCGGCGGCGGCGTCTCGTCGGTCTGCGCGGGCGGCGGCTTGGGCTTGGGGCACCCCGCCAGGGCGAGGAGCGTCAGCGCGGCGACAACGATGGACAGCGTGCGGTTCATGAGGCGGCGGAACCCTACCAAATCCAACTCACTCACGGGCGCGCGCGAGCCGATCGAGGTACGCCTCGATCACCTTGGCGTCCGACGCGGCGAGCCGGCCGAACCGGATCCCGAGACCCCGCTGACCCGTGGTGTCTTCCGCCCGGTAGCGCACGATCCCGCGGATCCGGACGGGGAGATCGCTGCCGGGGACGCGCAGGTCGAACTCGACGGGATCCCCCTCCTGCAGCTGCAGGTCGCGCTCCAGGTAGAGGCCGCCGACGCTGAGCTCGCTCACGTTGACGGGGGCTCGATCGGGGCCGGCGAGCAGCGCCACCGTGGCCCTCGGGTGGGCCCGCCGGCCGTCGCCGGAGCGCCGCTCGGGGAACGCGACCTCCCACCCCTGCCTGCGATCGTCGTCCGTCGCCACGGCCCGATGGATACCACGCAAAGGGGCTTGGCCGGGCGCGCGAGTGCCCTTAGGCTGATCTGCGGAAGGAAACCCTGCCTGATGCGGGGCCAGGTAAGTAGCGGAACGTACCTATGCCAATTCTGGGATTCGGCCCTGGGTGCCGTGTGAACCCCTTCTGCCAGGGGAGCCTGACGCACCTAACTCCGATGCCCCCCTGTGAAGGGGGTGCGTCCGACTAGCCGCCCGGTCGAGGTGGGACCTTCTCGAGACCGATTTGGTCGGGGGCCGGAACAACGCGTTCCGGCCCTCTCTCGTTTGGCACGTGGTAGATCGACCGCCGTGCTGGTCCGCCTCCTCCTCGCGCTGTCCTTCGTCGTCGCCCCGATCGCGTCGCAGGTCCACGACCTCGTGGTCTCGCACGGGATCTGCGACGAGCACGGGGAGACGGTCGAGGGGGCCGTCGCCCACGCGGTCGACGCCGGCATCTCGGCGGACAGCGAGGCCCACCACGAGCACGGCTGCGGGTTCCCCGCCGTCCCCGCCCCGGCGCCGCACGCCTCGGCCGACGCGCCCGCTCCCCCGCACGCCCGCAACCCCACCCCGACGCTCCCCGCGGCGGACGCGATCCCGCGCACGTCGCCCCTGTCGTTCGCCCCCAAGACGTCTCCTCCCCGCTCCTGATCGACTGCTTCCCTTTCGAGCAACCCCGATCCAGGAGGACGACATGCGATGGCTGTGGCTGTCCGCGTTCCTGCTCGCGAGCCCCGCGCTCGCCGATGAGCACGAGAACGAGAACGAAAACGAGAACGAGAACGAAAACGAGAACGAGAACGAAAACGAGAACGAGAACGAGAGCGAGAACGAGAACGAGGACGTCGAGCAGCTCCGCACCGAGCTGGAGCTGCTGAAGCTCCGCCTCGAAGCGCTGGAGGCAGCTCCGTCGGAGGCGCCGCCGCTGCCCCCGGCGCCGCCGAACGTCTTCAACCCCCGCATCACCGGCTTCATCGACCTCGCCGGGACGATGACCCTGTCCGACCATGGCGTGGAACCGGCGTTCGACGTCCGCACCTTCGAGCTCGACTTCCGGGCGGACATCGATCCGTTCGCGAAGGCCGTCGTCGTGCTCGCGTTCGAGAACCCGCTCACCCACGGACACGCCCACGAGGACGAGGACGAGGCGGAGGCCGTCGCCGAGGCGTGGCTGTCCGTCGTCGAGGAGGCGAACATCACGTTCGTCGCGCTCCCCGCCCACCTGCTGTTGGAGCTGGGCCTGGTGCGGATGGACTTCGGCTCCCTGAACCGCTCCCACCTGCACGACGTCCCCCACCTCGACTTCCCCGGCGCGATGGCCGCGCTGCTCGGCGCGGAGGGCTGGATCGACGCCGGCGTCTTCCTCCGCTACCGCCTGCACAACCCGAAGTCGCTCCCGATCGACTTCAAGGTGGGGGTCAGCGCGCGCGGTCCCGAGCCGCTGATGGAGGGGCGGGAGACGCAGACCCCGATCGCGCTCGCGCGGTTCACCGGATCGGCGGACCTCGCCGCGGGCGGGCTGTTCGACGGCGGCTTCAGCTACGCGTTCTGGAAGGACGCCACCGACGAGAACCGGGGCTTCCACCTCGCGTCCGGCGACTTCCTCCTCAAGCTCCGCCCCCCGCAGCGCGGGCAGTACCGCTCCTTCTTCGTCCAGGGCGAGGCGTACTTCGCCAACCGCTTCGGCGTGTCCGGCTTCAACGCGTTCGGCGGGTTCGTGGGGCTCGGCTTCCAGCCCGCCCGCAACGTGTTCATCGCCCTCCGCGGCGACGCCCTCCTCGAGGACCTGAGCGAGCCGAACGACGTCGCCTGGGGCGCGGGCGTCGCGGCGTCGCTGTACACGTCCGAGTTCCTCCGGCTGCGGCTGGCCTACGATGCCGTCAGCCACGACGACGAGATCGACCACCGGCTCGGCTTCCAGGCCACCGCCGTCTTCGGCTCGCACCCCGTCGAGCCCTACTGGGTGAACCGATGAACCGCACGCTCCTGACGCTCCTGACGCTCCTGACGCTCCTCGTCGCCACCCCGGCCGCGGCGCAGGTCCGCGTCGTCACCACGACGACCGATCTCGCCTGGGCCGCCGAGCAGGTCGGCGGCGACCTCGTCACGGTCCGGTCGCTGGCCGCTGCCAACGAGGATCCGCACTACGTCTCCCCCACGCCGTCGCTGATGGCGGCGGTCGGCGACGCGGATCTCTTCGTCGAGATCGGGCTGAACCTCGAGATCTGGACCGAGCGCCTCCTCGACGGCGCGGGCAACCCCGACGTCCGCCCCGGCGGCGTCGGCTACGTCCTCGCCTCCGACGGGATCACGACGAAGGAGCGGCCGTCGACGCTGAGCCGCTCCCAGGGCGACCTCCACCCCGACGGCAACCCCCACGTCTGGCTCGACCCCCTCAACATGAAGGTCATCGCCGCCAACATCGCCGCCGGCCTGAGCCGCGTGGACCCCGGCAACGCCACCGCGTACGCCGCCCGCTCCGACGACCTGTCGCACCGGATCGACGTCGCCCTGTACGGCGAGGAGCTGGTCGGACTGCTCGGGTCAACCCTCCTGGACCGCCTCGCCCGCAGCGGCGAACTGCACGACTACCTCGGCAAGACCCTGGACGGCAGGTCCCTCCGGAGCCGGCTGGGCGGCTGGATGAAGGCCGCAGCGCCGCTGCGGGGGCGCCCCGTCGTCTTCTACCACCAGAGCTGGGTCTACTTCGCCGACCGCTTCGGCATCGAGGTGGCGGCGTACGTCGAGGCCAAGCCGGGGATCGCGCCGAGCGCCGCCCACCGCCAGCGCGTCATCGAGCTCGTCCGCTCCCGCGCGATCGCGACGATCGTGGTCACGAACTACTACGACGACCGGATCCCGCAGGCCATCGCCAAGGAGACGAAGGCGCAGGTGGCGGTCGTGCCGATCATGACGGGCGGGACCGCCGCCGCCGCCGACTGGTTCGGCCTCATCGACACCCTGGTGCAGGCGACCCAGACGCCATGACGTGGCTGCTCGCGCCGCTCGCGGGGTGCGCCGTCGCCGTCGGCATCCTCGGCTACCTCGGGCTCCACGTGCTGCGCCGGCAGGTCATCTTCGTGGACCTCGCCCTCGCCCAGATCGCCGCGCTGGGGGCGACGTACGCGTTTTTCCTCGGCTTCTCCCCCGAGTCGGCGGCGGCGTCCGTCTTCTCGCTCCTCTTCTGCTTCGCCGGTGCCGCCCTCTTCGCCGTCACCCGCGCCCAGGAGGGACGGCTCCCCCAGGAGGCGATCATCGGCATCTGCTACGTCGTCGCGGCGGCGTCGGCGGTGCTGCTCGTCGACCTCGCCCGGGACCCCCACGGGGCGGAGCGGATCCGGTTCCTCCTCGTCGGGTCGATCGTGTGGGCGACGTGGGCCGAGATCGGGCTCGCGGCCGCGGTCTGCGGCGCGGTGGGGGCGTTCCACTGGGTCTTCCGCGAGCGGTTCGCCCAGGCGTCGTGGGACGCCGGCGCGCTGAAGGCGGCGGGGGCGTCGCTCGTCCTCTGGGACCTCCTCTTCTACGCGACGTTCGGCGTCGCCATCACCGCCATCGTGCGGCTGATCGGCGTCCTCCTCGTGTTCAGCTACCTGATCATCCCCGGGGCGGTGGCGTCCCTGTTCTTCGACACGATGAAGGCTCGCCTCCTCGCGACCTGGGGGCTGGGGCTGGCGGTCTCGTTCGCGGGGCTGCTCTTCGGCTACGAGCACCCGCCGGGGCCCGTGATCGTGGCCTGCTTCGGGGCGGTGCTGGCGGTCGCGCTGCTCGCCCGCGCCGCGCTCGACGCCGACCGTCCGGCCGTGCGGGGGGCCCAGCTGGCGGGCGGGGCGGCGCTGGCAGTCGTCGTCTTCGCGGCGCTCCCGGGGCTCGTCGGCGGCGGCGCGGCGCACCACGACGACGGGACGGTCCACCACGACGACGGCGAGCGGCACCACGGCGAGCACGAGGCCGAGGCGGGCCACGACGCGCACGCCGAGCCGCCCCCCCACGACGCCGGCATCCACCACCACCCCGAGCTCCCCCCCGCCGCGGGCGAGGAGGCGGCGCTGGCGTCCCCGGACGCGCTCACCCGCCAGGAGGCGATCGACCGCCTCGTCGCGGACAAGTCGGACGCCTCGACGGCGATCCTCGTCGCGCACGTCCCCGGCGAGACGGACGACGAGCTCGTCCTCCGGATCGCGACCGAGCTCCAGGCCCGCGGCCACGACGTCGGCGACGCCGCGCTGCGGCAGCTCGCGGTCGAGGCGGAGATCCCGTTCGTCCGCCTCCAGGCCCAGGAGCTGCTGGCGCAGTAGCGGGGCCGGCGCTCAGTCTCCGAAGCGGATCCCGGTCGCGCGGGCGACGCGGAGCAGCTCGTCGTCGTCCGGGACGAGGCGGGGCCCGCCGAGAGCGTCCGTGATCGGGACGGCGACGACGTCCTGCCCCTTCAGCGCCGCCATGGTGCCCGTGTTCCCCGCCCGCACCTGCTCCGCCGCGCAGACCCCGAAGCGAGTCGCGAGCACCCGGTCGAACGCGGACGGCGTCCCCCCGCGGAGGACGTGACCGAGGATCGTGACCCGCGTCTCCAACCCGACCGCCTCCTCGACCTCCCCGGCGATCGTGTTCGACACGCCCCCCAGCCGCCCCTTCTCGGCCCCCGTGGCGACCGTCCGGTAGTAGACCTGCTCGCCCCCCTTCGGCCTCGCCCCCTCGGAGACGACGACGATCGAGAAGTGCTTGCCGCGCGCCCGCCGCGCCTCGACGGCCTCGCAGATCGCGTCCACGTCGAACGGGATCTCGGGCAACAGGATGAGGTCGCCGCCGGACGCCATGCCGGAGACCAGCGCGATCCAGCCCGCGTGCCGCCCCATGACCTCGACGAGCATCACCCGGTGGTGGCTCGCGGCGGTGGTGTGGATGCGGTCGATCGCCTCGGTCGCGATGTCCACCGCGGTGTCGAACCCGAACGTCTGGTCCGTACCCCGGAGGTCGTTGTCGATGGTCTTCGGCACGCCGACCACGGGCACGCCGAGGGCGGCGAACCGGTTGGCGAGGGCGAGCGTGCCGTCCCCCCCGATGACCACGACCTCCCCGATCCCGCGCCGCTCCAGCGTCTCCAGCGCCCGCCCGCTGACGTCGCCGGTGACGCGGCCCTCGCCGGGGAGCTCCCGGTCGAAGTCGAACGGATCGTCCCGGTTCGACGTCCCCAGGATCGTCCCCCCGCGCGGCAGGATCCCCGCCACCGCGGCGTCGTCCAGGTCCACCGCGTCGTCGGCGACGACCCCCAGCCAGCCGTTCCGGAAGCCGACGACGTCGCGCTCCGGCAGCGCGCGGACGACCGCGCGGATGACCGCGTTCAACCCGGGGCAATCGCCCCCACCCGTGAGAATCCCGACCCGCTTGCTCATCGCCCCGTAGTGTACGCTCCTCCGCATGAGACTGAGGCTCTGTACGGCGTTTCTCTTGCTGGCGACGACCCTCCTGGGGTGCCCCCCCGAGTCCGACGACGACGACAGCGACCGCACGATCGAGGACGCGCCGGGCTGCTCCTTCCCCGCGCTCGCGAACGTCCAGTTCACGTTCACGATCCACTGGTTCGGCGAGGACTACACGCAGGACGCGCTGCTGGACCTGATGGCCGAGTTCGACGTCGACGTCTTCCCCTTCACGTTCCTCCCCGCCACGATCACCGAGCTCGGGCCGGACCCCGACAACCCGAACCTGCTCGCCGTCACCCTGACGGACTCCACCCCCCCGCCGGAGGGCGAGGATCCGCCGGAGGACCCCAACTACGTCCGCATCGTCTACTCGCTCCCCCTCGGCTACGAGCTCCCGGTGAGCCTCGAGCAGGCGGTGGCGTCGGTGACCGTGCTGGACGTCAGCTCCGGCGACCTCGTCGCCGCGTTCGGGATCTGGGAGGAGATCGACGACGGCGCCGCCTTCGACCTGCTCTTCCTGGCCGAGCCGTCGGATCTCGGCATGGCGTTCCAGCCGGGGGACAACCACCCGCTCTTCAGCTCGGTCGAGGTCCGCGACCGCCAGTGCGGCAACCTCTACACGCTGCCCACCGGCTGCGCGTCGACGTACAACCTGTCGGCGCAGTTCGCCGTCCACGACACGCTGGACGAGAAGGGCAACGTCGTCGCCGAGGGTCCCAGCTTCGAGCTGTGGCCCACGGAGCACTTCGACTTCTCGCTCAACGACATCGAGTTCCGCGCCGTCAACGTCTGGTCGTTCACGCACCGGGAGATCGATCCCGAGTGCAGCAACCAGTACGACTTCAGCGCCGAGCGGTTCTCGTACTTCGTGACCCGGGCCGCGTCCGCGCCCGAGTAGCGGGGTCGGGCCGGAGCCCTACTCCATGGGGCCGACGGGGTGCTTGTGACCGCCGCCACCGCCCCCCTTGCGCCGCCGTCGCCGGGAGCGACTGCCGCCGCCTCCGCCGCCACCGCCGCCGCCGCCCCCGCCGCCGCCGCCGCCGCCCTTCTGGCGCTTGGCGAAGGCGTTGAGGACCTCGCCCTCATCGTCGAACTCGACCGACACGATCTCCCAGCCGTCGTCACCGAGCTCGTTCAGCTCGGGGGCGTGGACATCGTTCAGCACTCGGTATTCCCACCGGGGCATGACGAACCTTCCAGTTGTTGGTCGGAGGGTGCGGCGGCGCTCCCAGACGCCAAGCTACGCACCGATCTCGCTCGCACCTTAGTGGGGAAGGGTGTGGCCCGCAAGGGTGTCTGACTTGACAACGGATCACCGCTGCCGACAATAGGGGCAATTCGCGGTCCGACGATTCGGACCCCGCGCCCTCCCACTGGTTGCGGCGCGTCTCTTTGCTTCAATCCCACGTTGCGCGGCCCCTGTGACGGCCCGCTTGGAGTTCATCCCATGCCGACCCTGCGGCCTGCGCGACACACCTGGAATCCAACGTGTCGAAGATCATGCTCATCAACGCGTCGCGACCCGCCGAGGTCCGCGCCGCCATTCTCACCGAAGGCAAGCTCCACCAGCTAGAGATCGAGGTTCGTGACGCGAACCTGATCAAGGGCAACATCTACAAGGGCAAGGTCGCCAACGTCGAGGGCAGCCTCAACGCCTGCTTCGTAGAGTTCGGAGCCGACAAGCAGGGCTTCCTGCCGATCGATGAAATCGCGCCCGCCGCCTACCACCGCAAGTGGGAGGGCAAGGACCGCCCCAAGATCACGGACGTGATGCAGAAGGGCCGGGAGGTCATCGTCCAGGTCGTCAAGGACGCGGTCGGCAACAAGGGCGCCGCCCTGACGACCCGCGTCTCCCTCGCCGGCCGGTACATCGTGCTCATGCCCCTGGACGACGTCCGCGGGGTCAGCCGCAAGGCCGCCAGCGACAGCCAGCGCAAGCAGATCAAGGAGATCGCGGGGTCGCTGAAGATCGACGAGGAGTACGGCTTCATCGTCCGCACCGCGGGGCTGGACCGCACCAAGACCGACCTCAACCGCGACGCCGCGCTGCTGATGCGGAACTGGAAGAACGTCGAGAAGGCGGGCGCCAAGGCCAAGGCGCCCGCGCTGCTGCACGAGGACCGCGACCTCGTCGTGCGGATGCTCCGCGACTACTACGACAGCGGCATCAAGCGCATCCTCATCGACGACGCGAGCTCCTTCGCCAAGGCGGAGCAGTACTTCCGGGTCGTCATGCCGCGGACGAAGAACGTCCTCGAGCACTACCACCACAAGGTCCCGATCTTCAGCCGCTACAAGGTGGAGGAGCAGATCGAGGCGATCCACGGGCGGCGCGCCGACCTCAAGTCCGGCGGGTACATCCTCATCGACCCCACCGAGGCGCTCATCGCCGTCGACGTCAACTCCGGGCGGAGCACCAAGCAGAAGTCCCAGGAGGAGACGGCGCTGCACACGAACCTTGAGGCGGCCCGCGAGGTCGCCCGCCAGCTCCGGCTGCGCGACCTCGGCGGCCTCATCGTCATCGACTTCATCGACATGCCGACGCGCAAGGCGAACCGGTCCGTCGAGAAGGAGCTGAAGGACGCGCTCAAGGGCGACAAGGCGCGGACGTACGTCGGCAAGATCAGCGACAACGGCCTCCTCGAGGTCAACCGCCAGCGGCTCAAGCAGTCGCTCCGGCTGCAGACCCACCGCGACTGCCCCACCTGCAGCGGCCGCGGCGTCATCGAGAACCCGGCGACGGTGTCCCGGTCCATCCTCCGCACCATCGAGGCGAAGGCCGCCGGCGGCTCCTACGGCAAGGTGACGGTCCGGCTCCACCCGGAGATGGCCGACCAGTTCCAGAACCTCTACCGGCGCGAGCTGGTGGAGCTGGAGGAGCGGTTCGCCCTCATCGTCGCGGTCGAGGGCCGGGCCGAGCTCGGCCACAGCGAGCGCGAGCTGAAGTGGGCCAACCTGGACAACCTGTCCGAGGCCGAGCGGCGCATGGTCGACGAGCGGCGGACGGCGATGATCGCCTACAACCGCGCCCGCCACGGCGTGCAGCTCGAGCCCGAGGACACCGTCGACGAGGTGCTCGCCGAGCTGGCGGCGCTGGAGGCCGAGCTGGGGCCGGTCGCGGACGAGGACGAGCCCTCGGTGCGAGAGGCCGCCCGGGCCCGCCGCAAGGCGGAGTCCGAGGACGACGACGAGGACGAGGGCGGCCTCGGCCTGCCGGAGCGACGGAGCCGGCGCGGACGCGGACGGAGCCGGGCTCGCGGCGCGACCAAGGTCGACGCCCACGGCGCGGTCCCCGGCGTCGGCGGGGACGACGGCGACGAGGAGCGCGGCGGCCGCGGCGGCGGCCGGTCCCGCGGGAAGCGCGCCGACAGCGGCGACGCCACCCCGCTGCCCCCCGGCTCGCTGGGCCGGTGGCACCCGGTGGCCGAGCTCGACGCCGCCCGCGCCGGCGCCGCCGTGGTGGCCGCCGAGGCCCCCGACGGCAGCGGCGACGCGTTCCTGTACGCCTTCGGCGGCGAGGACGGCGACGGCCTGCTGAACACCTGGGCCTGGACGCGCATCACCGACGTGGCCGGGGTGCCCACGGTGGCCCCCTGGCAGACCGCGCCCAGCCGACTCTCGAGCGCCCGCGCCGATCTCGCGGCCTGGGTCGTCACCCGGGATCAGACCGTGGTGGTCGAAGACGGCCAGTCCTGGATCTACGTGGGGCCGGGCCGCGAAGCCGGCGGCGTCGGCAACGGCGTCGAGGCCGGCATCGTCGCCGCCGACGGCGACCTGGGCGCGCTCATCGACGTGGACTCGACCCGCAGCTCGGCGGGCTACGGCGCCGGGGCAGCCAACGGCTTCCTGTTCATGCTCGGCGGCCGCGACGGCCAGCCGACGGACGGCGGCATCTCGGCGGAGATCTGCGGCCCCGGCGGGCGCGCCTGCGGCGGCGGGCCGCCGGATCCGCCGGATCTGCGCAACTGGAACGCCCTGGGGGTGAGCCTGACCACCCCCCGCGTGCTCCTGGGCATGGCCCAGGAGAGCGC